>VGRX01000044.1 GCA_016875215.1 Deltaproteobacteria bacterium | reverse complement strand
CAGGGAACGCACTTGAAGTCCGCACAGTAGTTGCCCGCCGAACACTCGGCACAGTCACCGCCGCAGCCGTCGTCGCCGCACTCCTTGCCGTCGCAGGCCGGGGTACAGCAGTTCCCCTGGAAGCATGCCGCCGGTGCGGTGCAGCTCCCGCAGGTACCGCCGCAGCCGTCCGACCCGCAGGTCACACCTTCGCACATCGGGAAGCAGAGCCCCTCGGGGCAGGCAACGCCGCCGCAATCGTTGACGCACTCGTCGACACACAGGCCGTCCCATGCGGTTTCACAGCAGAACGGGTCTATCTCGCACACACACGACTCGCAGGCGCAGCCGGGGCAACCCGGAGTGTTCTTCGCCACGCAATGAGGCTCGGTCGTCACGCACTTGCCGGTGGCGTCGCACCCCTTGCCGTCCTTGCAGGTGCCGCACGGCATGCCGCACTCGTCCGCTCCACATTCCTTGCCGGTGCAGGTGCAGGGCTTGCACTGGCCGGTCGGGTCGCAGAAGGTGCCTTCGCCGCACGCCCCGCAGGTCAGGGTCCCGCCGCAGCCGTCGTCCCACAGGCCGCATGACACGCCCAGCGCCTGACAGGTCGTGGGCGCGCACGCACAGTTCCCTCCGACGCACTGGAGCGGGATCGGGCACGTCCCGCAACTCCCGCCGCAGCCGTTGTCCCCGCAGACCTTGCCCGCACACGCCGGGACGCACGTGCACTTGGTCCCCACGCACGTCAGCCCCAGAGGACATACTCCGCAGTGCAACGTCCCGCCACAGCCGTCCGGCACGTTGCCGCATTCCACCCCCACCTGTTGGCACGTCGGCACCGTGCACACACAGGCCCCGCCCGCACAGGTCTTTCCCAAGGCCGCACAGTCCAGCCCCGCCCCGATCGGCCCCTTCCCGAGCGCGTCACACACCAGTGCTATCGCCCCGGAGCAGTAAGGCTGCGACGGAGCGCATGCCCACGCATGACAGCTCGCATCCCAGCATGATTCCTTGGCCCCGCACGCAGTCGTGTCATACCCCATCCCGTCCGCGTCGCACTGCGCCATGGCCTGCCCGGACACGCACCACACCGCACCCGGAAGACACACCTGCGAGACGCACTTCCCCTGGACGCAGACCTTGCCCGAAGCACCACAGTCCTCCTCTGCAATCACAGCGCCACCCTGCGCATCACACTGCTTGGCGGTCTTCCCATCGCAGTACTGCGCTCCGGGAGAACACACCCACGGAACGCACGACGGCTTGGATGCCTGGCAGAACTGCCCGGCGGGGCACGCCACGCTCTCCTCCAGCGTCCCCTTCTCAGAGCACGTCACCAGGACCTTCCCGTCCAGGCATTCCTTCGTACCGTCCTGGCAGACTACCGGCAGACAGGCACCGTCCACGCACGCCGACTTCGACGCGGTGCAGTCCTCCTGCGAGGCCGGACCGCTGCCCCACTCGTTGCAGGTCACGAGCACGTCACCGTCACACGAGACCGCTCCGGGCGTGCAGACCCACGGCTTGCACGCCCCCGCTTCGCAGAAGGTGCCGACCGCACAAGGGGCTCCTGGGAGGTACCCGCTCCCGTTGTCCATGCAGATGGAGATCACCGTCACCGCGCAGATCTTCTCCCCCGCGACGCACACGTCATCGATGCACTGCTCCTCCGAACAGAAATGATCCCCCGGGCAGTCGAGGTCGCTCAGGCACTCGACGCAGTAGCCGGCCTCCTTGTCGCAGATCATCCCGAACGCCTTGCACTCCTTGTCCGAAACACACATGACAGCCTCGATGCACTCCTGGGCCGCACACCGGAATCCTGCGTCGCAGTCCGCATCTTCCAGGCAGTCCACGCACACCCCCTTCCCCTTGTCGCATACCCCCTCCAGGCAATCCTTCGGAGATTCGCACGCCTGCGGGGCGAAGCACACGCCCGCCACACACGACTGCCCCTCCGGACACTCCCCGCAACTGCCGCCGCATCCGTCCGGACCGCATATGCCGGGGCAGAAGGGCTCGCATGGAAGCTCCTCCGGAACCTGCTCTTCCAGCGGCACGTCCGCAGGGGGCGCATCGGGCACAGAAACGTCGGCAGCATCCGGAACCACGACGTCCGCTGCGTCCGGCCCGACGGTCGCTTCGGCCACGTCCAGCACGGAAAGATCCCCCCCACGAAGGTCCGCCGATGCATCGGCAACCGGGCCCCGCCCGTCCCCGGAAACGACATCCGCATCAACCGGCAAGGCTTCCCCCACCGAGATCGTCCCCAGGCCGCGGCCCGTCGAGCAACCTGCGGGCATCAGCCCCGCAGCGAGCAGCCCCGCAGCGAGCAGCGCGACTCCGAGCCGCCCCACCCGAAGCCGACCCAAGAAAGGCATACCAAACGAAGGCACACCGGAAGAAGGCACACTGGAAGAAGGTCCGACCACAGAAGCCGAACCGACCAGGCTGCAGCCCTGTGCATCACGTTCGCTGCGCGCACTAACCCACTTCCTGGCTGTTGACATGGATGCACCCCTTGAAGGAAAGAACGACGCCGACAGCGATTCTACCCAGACCGAATGCGCGAGGCAATGACGGATCGCTGCCCCGGTTCGTCCGCACGACTTGTTCTTGCACGGGTCCGAACTCGGATAGTGACCCATCACTGCGGCAGTTGCGTCGCCTTTCGCGGCGCAAGGCCCCGCATGAGCGGACGATCTCGGGCGGGGAAGGTGCAGGCGGGGGGACCGGCGCTCCGGGATCCCCGTTCCCCCCAACCAACCCCCATCTTCAAAGCACATCCGTCATGCTCCGGATTCCGAGCTCGAGCAGGTGGAGGGTGTCGGTCTTCATGTAGTCACGGACCGCATCGAAGTACGTGGCCCAGAAAACGAGGTCATGCACGGGGCCGGCGGGAATGGCACTGGCAAACCGAGCGAGCTTCTCTGCCGCGGGGGAACGCATCCCGAGCAGCGCGAGCTTCTGGAGCCGCTCGATCCGGGCCACCTCGGGCCCCTCCAGAGCCGACCGACCGAAGAGCATCTCGCCGCACCCCGGAATCGTCCCGCCACGGCCCAAGGCATCGGCTTCACCGACCGGAATCGTCCCGCCGCACCCCGGAATCGTCCCGCCACGGCCCAAGGCATCGGCTTCACCGACCGGAATCGTCCCGCCGCACCCCGGAATCGTCCCGCCACGGCCCAAGGCATCGGCTTCACCGACCGGAATCGTCCCGCCGCGGCCGCGAGGATTGGTCCCCGGAGGGAAGCCGTTCCCGGCAGCGGCCCGGTCGCCAAGCTCGGTGCCGGGAAACGGAGTGAACAGCGTGCAGCGGGCCAGCCGCGTCCCGATCTCCCGGTTGAGCCGCACCGTAGCCAGGGCATCGTCGAGCCGCTCGCCCGGAAGCGCGAACATGTTGTAGGTGAGGAAGCGGACGGCGTGCTTCTTCAGCAGACTGCCGGCCCGGCGCACCTGGTCGTCGGTGAGCGCCTTGTTCAGGAGGGTCTTCCGGAGCGTCTCGCTTCCCGTCTCGATGCCGAACGCGACGCACCAGATACCTGTCTCCTTCAGCAGGCGTACCAACGATTCGTCGGTCAGGGCCTGAGCGGTTGCGTTGAGGTTGTACGGCACGCGGACCCGGCGGTGCCAGAGCGTGAGCAGGCGTTCGAGCCAGCCCCGGTCGCAGGTGAGCAGGTCGTCTTCGAAGCTGGCCAGCTTCATGCCGAATCGCCGGTGGAGCGAGAGCGCCTCCTCCACGACCGACTCGGGAGATCGGTAGCGAAGGAACTTCCCCTTGCCCCGGTACAGCTCCCGCAGCTTGCGGTTGAAGCAGAATGCGCAGTCGTGTGGACATCCCCGACTGACGATGAACGACTTGTAGGGGCTGTTGCGGAAGAACCGGTGGCGGTAGTAGTGCTCCCGGTCCGGAAGCGGGAGCGAGTCGAGGTCCTCGGCCAGCGGTGCAAGGGGCCCGAGTGCGACCTCGGTGCCGACCGGCCCCGGGCGGCGCGCTGCGGCGTTGGGGACCAGCTCGGCCGGCACACCGTCCAGCAGGGCCTCCAGCCCGGGAGCGAGCTCCCGGTCGCACTCGCCGTAGAATGCGACCCCCACGGCGGGGTCGAGCACGACGTCGGGGAAGTAGGTCACGTGAGGTCCGCCAAGCAGGATCTTCACGCCGGGATGCCGCGAGCGGACGGCCCTGGCCATGGTCAGTGCGTGCTCATGCCAGCCGGTCGTGACTGAGAAGGCGACGACGTCGGGCTCAAGCTCGGCCACCGAGGCCAGCAGGCGGCGCACGTTCCGGGTCAGCCGCAGATGGACGGAGAACCGGCTCCGTTCCAGCTGGGGGATGAGCGACATGATGCCGTGCTTCTCGACCCAGAGGCCGTCCACGAAGAGGATCGTCGGCTTGCGCGTCATGGAGATCCCGCCGCCCCCTTTGCCAGGAAAAGGGGCGCCTTCAGCTTCGTTCCCGGAGCATCGCCACAATCCTCCGGCTGATTTCTTCAGGCGAAAGGAGAGAGCTGTCCAGCACGAGATCGTAGATGGAGGTATCGAGGAGGTCATAGCCGTAGAACTCGATGAACCGGGTCCTCTCGTCTGCCTCCCGCTCCTCGGAGAGCCGCATCGCCTCGTGGAAGTCGAGCCGATCGCGGCTCGAAACCCGTTGCATGCGCGCCTCCCGCGGGGCAACCAGGCACACCTTGACTGCGGAGATCCCCGCCCGCCTCACCATGAACCCAGCCAACCGTCCCTCCAGCAGAATCCCCCCGGCCCGGGCGATCGCGACCTGGCGATCGTCCAACTCCAGGTCGATCTCCGGATTCTCGTTGGCCAGCTTGCCGAAATCGTTGAGCGTCATCCCCCGCTCCCGGGCCATATCCCGAAAGATCGCTCCGGTATTCACGTACTTGAGCCCGGTCTCGGCCGCGACCAGGCGGGCTGCCGTCGTAGTGCCCGACCCGGGGGGACCGGAAAGCGTCACCACCGAGCACTTCCCCCCCTCCGCCCCACCCTGTGCCGGACCGACGGGACTCATTTCATCTTCTCCAGGAGCGAATGCACATTCCGGGTCGACTCGCACGGCTCCGTCACGTGGGATGACCAGAGATCGGCAAAATGGAGGAGCAAGGTAAGCGGCTGCTCTCGGTTCTTCACCGCCCGGTTGTCGGGCACGTACTGACCGTCGTGGTAGCAGATCGCCTGCGCTTCCTCGTCGGTCAGCGGGATATGCCGGGCGCACAGATACAGACTGCGCACAGCGAGCCCCATGGTCACCAGCTCCTTGTTCTCCTCGTAGGTGAGCAGGCCGTTCTGCTCCCGGGAAATCCGGTAGTGAGGCTGTCCCTCCGAGCCCACCTTGCCCACGTCGTGGAACATCCCGACGATCACGCAGGTCTCGTCCTTGTATTCGGGAGAGAGCGTATCCCGCAGATCGAGGAGCGTGCGCGTGGTGAGCAGGCTGTGGGCCACCAGACCTCCGGGCACGTTCATGTGGTGGTTGATCGATGCCGGGCATGTCAACCAGTTGGTCCTGCGCTCCAGGCAGAGAAGGAACTCCTCCACCTGCGTGCGGCGATCTTTCACGAGCTTCAGCAAGCCGTCATAGGGATGGGACAACTTCATCGACCGACTCCTGCCCGCCCCGCAATTCATGTCGAGCGAGCATGTGAATGTACACCATCTGTCGGCGCAATGCCAGCACGACTTCCCCGGCCCCTCGCACCCGACCACCGGAGGTGGCTCAGGAATTCCTGCTGTTTGACTTGCGCCCTTCCCCGGATCGTAACCGTTCAGTCTCGGGTTGACCGAATACGCCCATGGCCCGACGTTCTTGTCCGCTTCGTGTCGTGCCCGTGCCAGTTCTCCTTTTTTGCCGTCTGTCCACGGAAATATGACCTTGCATCTTTTTCCCTTACCGAGTAGAGAGAAACTATAACTCGCGCCGCTGCGAGCGAAGTTGGTGCGAAGGCTGGCCAGAGCGCCGATTTGTTGTCATACTGGGCTTGTGAGACACGGGGAACGAGGCATGGCGAGATGGTTTGCGATCCCCCTGGCTGCGCTCATGCTCCTCGGGTATCCGGGAAGGGCGGCAGCCGAGTGCGTCCCGGAGTTCGACCAGGACCTCGACGGGATCTGCGACGCCCTGGACAACTGTCCCGTCGATGCGAACCCGGGCCAGGGAGACAACGACAACGACGCTCTTGGCGATGTCTGTGATCCTGATGACGACAACGACGGGGTGGATGATGCCCAGGACAACTGTCCCGTCGATGCGAACCCGGGCCAGGGAGACAACGACAAGGACGCTCTTGGCGATGTCTGTGATCCTGACGACGACAACGACGGGGTGGATGATGCCCAGGACAACTGTCCCGTCGATGCGAACCCGGGCCAGGAAGACGCAGACGGTGACGACCTCGGCGACGAGTGCGACCCGGACGACGACAACGACGGGGTGGATGACGCCCAGGACAACTGTCCCCTGGCGGCAAACCCGGGCCAGGGAGACAGCGACAACGACGCTCTTGGCGATGTCTGTGATCCTGATGACGACAACGACGGGGTGGATGACGCCCAGGACAACTGTCCCCTGGCGGCGAACCCGGGCCAGGGAGACAACGACAAGGACGCTCTTGGCGATGTCTGTGATCCTGACGACGACAACGACGGGGTGGATGATGCCCAGGACAACTGTCCCGTCGATACGAACCCGGGCCAGGAAGACGCAGACGGTGACGACCTCGGCGACGTGTGCGACCCGGACGATGATGACGACACCGTTCCGGACGAACAGGACAACTGCCCGTTCGTCATGAACGCCAAGCAGGAGGACCTGGACAAGGACGGTCAGGGGGATGTCTGCGACGTCGATGACGACGGGGACGGCGTCCCCGACATGCAGGACAACTGCCCGACCGTGTTCAACACTGCGCAGAAGGACCTGGACAAGGATACGCTGGGTGACGCGTGCGACTCCGACCGGGACGGGGACGGCGTGCTCGATGACGGCGACCTCTCCGGTGTTGTCGGCGACGTGAAGTGTGCGGACAAGCAGACCCAGGATTGCGACGACAACTGCGCTCTCGTCCCGAACCCCACGCAGGGAGACCTCGATCACGACCTGATCGGCGATGCCTGCGACGGGGATTCCGACGCGGACGGAGACGGGGTCCAGGACCTCGAAGACAACTGCCCGAAGCTCTTCAACCCGGGGCAGCAGGATCTCGATGGTGACGGCCTCGGAAACCTGTGCGACGAGGATCGGGACGGCGACTCCTCGGTAAACTCGTCCGACAACTGCCCTGATGTCTACAACCCCTTGCAGGTGGATACCGACGGGGACAAGATCGGTGATGCCTGCGACCCCGACGACGACGCGGACGGCATCCCCGACATGCAGGACAACTGCCCTGTCAACGCCAACGTGCTCCAGGGGAATGCGGATGGGGACTCGGCCGGCGATGCCTGCGACCCCGACGACGACAACGACCTCGTCTCCGACGGGGAGGACAACTGCCCCCTCGTGGTCAACCCGGACCAGGCCGATGCGGACCTGGACGGCCTCGGCGATCCCTGCGACCCGGATGACGACGGGGATTCCGTTGCCGACCTGCCGGACAACTGCCCTCTCACCCCCAATACAGCTCAGACCGATGCCGACAACGACGGCCTCGGCGATGCATGCGACCCCGATGACGACAACGACGGCAAGCCGGACGCTGCCGACAATTGCCCCCTGGCAGCGAATCCGACTCAGACCGATACCGACGGGGACAAGACCGGAGACGCGTGCGACCCGGATGACGACGGCGACTTCGTCCCCGACAAGGAGGACAACTGCCCCCTGCTGGCCAATCAGAAGCAGTTGGACCACGACAATGACGGACTCGGAGACCCGTGCGACCCCGACGACGACAACGACGGCCACTACGACGACGTGGACAACTGCCCATGGGTTGCCAACCCCTCCCAGCTCAACGTGGACGAGGACGAACTCGGCAACGCGTGCGACGACGACGACGACAACGACGGCTATCACGACGATATGGACAACTGTCCCCTGGACCCGAACGAGGGCCAGTCCGATCTGGACGGCGACGGAAAAGGGGACGTCTGCGACCCATGGTCCGACGCGGACGGCGACGGAATCGTCGACGGGGACGACAACTGCCCGCTGGTCTCCAACACGTTGCAGAAGGACACGGACGACGACCTGCTCGGAGATGCCTGCGACACCGACGACGACGACGACGGGGTTCCCGATCCCCTGGACAACTGCCCTGTGCTGGGCAACCCCACGCAGGCCGACCTGGATCTGGACGGACTCGGCGACGTGTGCGACCCGGACATCGACGGCGACGGCTACCCCAACGGGTTCGACAACTGTCCCGTGTGGCCGAACCCGGACCAGAAAGACACGGACAAGAACGGCGTCGGAGATGCCTGCTCGGACGATGTCGACGGCGACGGCATCCCGGACTCGAACGACAATTGCCTCACCGTCCAGAACGCGGGGCAGGAGGATACGGACGACGACGATATCGGGGATGCCTGCGACCCCGACGACGACAACGACCAGCTCCCGGATCCGCTGGACAACTGCCCCAGGATTCCCAATCCCCTCCAGGAGGACAACGACAAGGACGGCGTCGGGGATCCCTGCGATCCCGACGATGACAACGACTCCGTCCCGGATTCCCTGGACAGCTGCCCCTTCGCGTTCAATCCGCTCCAGGAGGACGTGGACAAGGACAAGGTCGGAGATGCCTGCGATCCGCTCGTCGACCAGGACGGCGACGGAGTTGCGGACGACAGCGACAACTGCCTAACGACGCCCAACGCCGGCCAGGAGGATGCGGACGGCGACGGCATCGGGGATGCATGTGACGGCGACGACGACGGCGACGGCTACGGCGACGGCGACGACAACTGCCCGGCCGTCGCAAACCCGAAACAGGAGGATCTGGACCAGGACGGCCTCGGAGATGCCTGCGACGGCGACGACGACGGCGACCAGGTCGACGACCCGGATGACAACTGCCCGATGCTCCTGAACCCGTGGCAGGAGGACCTCGATCTGGACGGCCTGGGCAACAAGTGCGACGACGACGACGACGGCGACCAGGTCGACGACCCGGACGACAACTGCCCCCTGGCATACAATCCGGGGCAGGAGGACCTCGATCTCGATCTCAACGGCGATGCCTGCGATGCAGACGACGACGGTGACGGCATCGAAGACACGGACGACAACTGCCCGACCAAGCCCAACGCCGGCCAGCAGGACGTGGACGAGGACGGAATCGGCGATGCCTGCGACCCGCTCGTGGACCAGGACGGCGACGACGTCGCGGATGGCCAGGACAACTGCCCGGAGGTGTCGAACCCCGAACAGGAGGACCTGGACCTTGACGGCCTCGGGGATTCCTGCGACCCCGATGACGATGCTGACTCGATACCGGACGACGGGGACAACAGCGGAATCGCGGGAGACGGCCCCTGCTCCGGCGACACGACGGATTGCGACGACAACTGCCCCAAGCAGGCCAACGCAGGGCAGGAGGACCTCGACCAGGACGGCCTGGGCGACGCGTGCGACCCGGACCAGGACGGCGATTCCGTACCGGAAGACGGCGACCTCAGCGGTACCGAGGGCGACTCTCCATGCAACGGAGCCTCGGCCGATTGCGACGACAATTGCCCTGCAGACGCGAACCCGGACCAGGAGGACACGGACGGGGACGGACATGGCGACGCGTGCGATGACGAAACGGACATGGACGGAGACGACGTCCAGGACGGTGCGGACAACTGCCCGCTGGTCGCGAACCCGGGCCAGGAGGACCTGGACTCCGACTCGATCGGCGATGCCTGCGACCCGGACCGGGACGGCGATTCCGTGCCTGAGGACGGCAACGACAGCGGCACCGAGGGCGACTACACGTGCTACTACGGAAAGACGCAGAAGTGTGACGACAACTGCCCCGACCACGCCAACTCGGACCAGTGGGATCTGGACTGGGACGGCCTCGGCAACGAGTGCGACGACGACGACGACGGCGACGGCACCGATGACGAGACCGACAACTGCCCCGTGAAACCCAATGCCGGCCAGAAGGACCTGGACGGCGACGGCCTGGGCGACGAGTGCGACGACGACGTCGACGGCGACGGCCACGCCGACGGGGACGACAACTGCCGGCAGGTCGCCAACCCGAAGCAGGAAGACCTGGACGAGGACGGCCTCGGGGATGCATGTGACGGCGACGACGACGGCGACGGCCTGACGAACGAGGAGGAGGAGGCGTTCGGGACCGACCCGCTGAGCCCGGATTCCGACGGCGACGGCATCTGGGACGAGGAGGAACTGGCGTCGTGGGGTTCGGGTACCGACCCCTTGCTCGCGGATACCGACGGCGACGGCGCGGGTGACGGCGACGAGCTCCTCAACGGCACCGACCCCCTCGATCCGGACGACTTCCCCGGCCACCGCCGGCCCGACGGGGCCAGGCTCGAAGCCCCCGGCTGCTCCGCTGCGACAACCGGGCGCTCCTCCACCGGTACGACCGGACTGCTCCTGCTGACGGCCTGCCTGCTCCTCGTCCTCCTGCGCCGAACCCGGATCAACTCCCCTGCCCCCGCCCATGCCCCATCGACCACCGGGCAGGCCTGGCCCCATCGCGCAGCTGGCGCACTGCTCCGCCAGGGCTTCGCAGGACACGTCGACCATCGACCATCGACCGTTCTTCTCCTTCTGTTGTCCATCCTCCTCGTCGGATCGCTTCCGGCCCGAGCGGGGAGCTTCGACCTGTCCGGCGGGCGGCTGTCGGGGTTTCCGGACTCGGCGGGGAACGTCCAGACCACAGCCTTGCTGATGCCCGGGGAATTCGCGGTCGGTCTGGCCGCTCTATACCAGCGCGGTATCGCCTCGCTGTACCTTCCCTGGGACGAGCACGTCCTGCAAGAGGACTCGCTCCCGGTGCTCGATTCCGCCCTGTCCATGCACCTGGTGGGCGTTGCCGGCGTGTATCGTCGCATCCAGGTCGCGGTCGAGCTTCCGGCCACGGTGTGGCGGGACCGCGGGCCGGACTTCTCGACCGGAACGGATGCTCTCTCCGTGGCGGGGGTGGGTGACGTGACGCTCGAGGTGAAGGCACTCGTCCTCGACCGGTATGCGCACCCGGTCGGACTGGCCGCGGCAGTGTTCGGGACCGTCCCGACCGGCTCACGCGAGGACCTCCTCGGTCATGGCGCGTTCGGCGGCGGGTTGCGGATATCCGCGGACCGCATGCTCGGCCCGGTGCTGCTGGCCGCGAACCTGGGCTGGACCTGGCGTCCCGATGCTGCCGTGCTCGGAACGACTCTGGGCCAGTCTCTGGAAGGGGGGCTGCTGGCCCGCATGGACATCTGGAAGCACTACCTGTCGGCCTCGGTTGGGGTGCAGGCCGACCATGACTACCGGCACGACGGCGCCTCGCCCGTGGAGGCCTTCGCCGGGGTTGGGACGCACATCCTGGATTTCGGCTGCATGGCGGGGGCCTCGCTTCCGATCCACCGGGGCCTGGGCGGCAGCCAGGCCGGCGTGGTGTTCCTGCTCTCCTACGAGAGGACGGGACGCTCGGACCGCGACCTCGACGGCGTCATCGACCGGGACGACCTGTGCCCTTCGGAGAAGGAGGATCTGGACGGTTTCCAGGATTCCGACGGCTGCGCGGATTTCGACAACGACGGGGATCGAATCCCGGATGGCGAGGACAAGTGCCCGAACGCAGCGGAAGACCGCGACGGACGCGACGATCTCGACGGCTGCCCCGACCTCGACGACGACATGGACGGCATACCCGACGCTGCGGACCGCTGCCCGCTGGCCGCAGAGGACATGGATGGGTACATCGACGACGACGGCTGCCCCGACGAGGACAACGACTCAGACGGGGTACGCGACGCTGCCGACCTCTGTCCCGCCGAGATCGAGTCGGTCAACCGGTACAAAGACGACGATGGCTGCCCCGATGTCCGCCCTGCGTTCGTCTTCGAGGCCGACCGGCCACTCGTCATCCACGGCATCCTGTTCGCTTCCGGGAACGACCGGGTGCTGCCCGAGAGCTACCCCGTGCTCGACCTGGTGGCAAGCTCGCTGGCCGAGCAGCCCGCGGCCCGCCTGCGCATCGAGGTGCACACCGACGGGACCGGCGATTCGGCAGCGGACCTCGCCCTTTCGGCAGCCAGGGCCGAGGTGATCCGTACCTACCTCGTCGGAGAAGGGGTGGACTGGAAACGCATCGAGACATCCGGCGCCGGCGGAAACGCTCCTTTGGGGGACGACGCGACCGAGTTCGGCCGCGCCCGCAACCGCCGCGTCGTGTTTCATCTCCTGGGGGAATAGAGGTCGTCATGGCGGAGATCGCAACCTGGTATTGCCGCCGATGCTTCGAGCCGTTCGGCCCGGGGACCATCATGTGCCCCGAGCACCAGCTCAAGCTCGTCGAGGTGAAGGACCCCGGCACCTCCATCGTCGGCGAAATGGTCGACGGGAAGTACAAGGTCGAGTCCGTTCTCGGAATCGGCGGCATGGGCACCGTGTTTCGCGCCCGCCAGATGCCCATCGAACGCGAAGTAGCCCTCAAGATTCTCAATCACGGCCTCATCCGCGACAAGACCGGCGTCAAACGCTTCATCCAGGAAGCACAGGCAGCAAGCTCGCTCAAGAGCCGCTACAGTGCGATGGTCTACGACTTCGGGTTGTCCTACGAAGGGTACCTGTACTTCACCATGGAGCTCGTGGGCGGGAAGCTCCTCTCCGAAGTGCTCCAGCAGGAGAAACGACTCCCTCTGGAGCGCACGCTCCACGTGGCCATCGACGTCTGCCGCTCCCTCGAGGAAGCGCACCTGCGCGGGATCATCCACCGAGACATCAAGGGGGGAAACATCATGCTGTCCGAGCTGGACGGACACGAGATCGGCAAGGTGCTCGACTTCGGGACCGCTGAGCTCATGGCAACCTGGAAGAAGACCAGCAAGCTCACCGACCTCGGCAAGGTGCACGGGACCGCTGAGTACATGAGTCCGGAACAGGCCCAGGCCAAATCGGTCACGGTCGCCACCGATTTCTACTCCCTGGGCGTGACGATCTACGAGATGCTTGCCGGCCACCCCCCGTTCACCGGCCCCGCAGCGATCCCGGTCCTTCTCAGTCATGTCAACGAGGCCCCACGCCCGCTGATCGAAGCCGCCCCGGACGGGGAAATCACACCCGAGCTCAACGAGCTGGTGATGCGCCTGCTCCAGAAATCGCCGGAGGCCCGCTACCAGAGCGCCGAGGAGCTCCGCTTTCGACTCGAGGAGATCCTCGAAGACGTGGCGGGACCGCTCAGCGGCGAGGCGCTGCGGCTCCACCTCGCCCGCTCCGACGTGCAACCCCGGCGCCGCAACATGGTCATCTTCGATACGGTGGTCCAGCGTCACGGCGCCCGCCGCGCGGGCGGAGCTTCCACCCCGGTCACCCCGTCCCGGCCGATCCAGCAGACCATGACGCTCGATCCCCAGCAGCTCTGGCGTGACTCTCAAGGCCGCTCCGGACAGGAAGAGGGGATCACGGACCCGTTCGCCCCCCAGGCAGGACCGGGAGCCCTGGTCGAAGAAGACACGAGCCCGCGGCAGGGCGAACCCCGGTCGGCAGCCCGCACCGAATTGGGGCCGGGCACCTCCGGCGACAGCCCCTTGACCATCGCAGATGTCGCGGACGTCAGTGAAAGCAAGACGCCGACCGTGAGGGACATGCCCGCGCTCGCAAGGCGCCGCTCCTGGGCGGTGGCTGCCTCGATCGCTGCAATCCTGCTCGGCATCGCGGTCGGCGGCATGTGGGTCCTGCTCTACCCGGAGCACTTCGGGATCTCCCTGCCTGGCCAGGAAGACGGGGGACGCTCCGGCCCGCAGTCCTCGGTGCCCCGCCCGGTCCCGGCGGAGGCTCGCGGATCGTCCGCCGGGACACCCCGCACCCTTCCGGGAAAGGTGCCTCCTGCCGGTGCCGCGACAAAGACGCCTGCCGGGGAGAATCCCCGTGCCGGTGCGGGCGTATCGGCTCCGGGCACAGGCTCCCCGGCCGCCATGGGACCGACCGGAGCCGCAGGCGAGAACCGTCCCCCGGAAATCCCCCCGATCGGAGCCGCTGCCCGCCGGGGCACAGCTCAGGACGACAAACCCCCCATCGGCAAGGCAGCGACCCTTGGAGGAGCCGCAGGTGCCCCCGAAGAACCCGGTTCCGGGGCCCAGTTCTCGGCCGACCTCGGACCCCACGGGGCCTCCGCACCCCCGACCCCGGCGGAAACGGCCGATGTCCGCAGCCAGCCCGCGGACGCAGGCTCTCAACCACTCGCCGACTCGTCCGCTCCCGCACCTGCGGGAACCGAAGCGCTGACCGGCGCTGCGGCCGGCACCGCCACGCGGCCAGTCGCAGCCGGAGCCGCGGCCAGGAAGGACGGGGAGCCCGAGACCGCCGGAGGTGCGGGCGGCCAGGCCGCTGGGCCAGTCGCAGCCGGAGCCGCGGCCAGGAAGGACGGGGAGCCCGAGACCGCCGGTGGTGCGGGTGGCCAGGCCGCTCCCGCTGCCAGGGACGGTGCCGGGACGACGGCCCCGGCGGAGGACAGCAAGAAGACCTCCGGAGACGCAACCGGCAGCGGCGGGAAGAAGGCGGAAACCCGCAAGACCGATGCTCGGCCCAAGGACGGCAAGAAGGGCTCGGACAAGAAGAAGGGCGGAGAAGAGGAGAAGATCAGGTTCTCCGAGGAGGATCTGCAATGAACCCGACCGGGCCGGCCCGGCCCCATCACGCCGCAGGCGCACCGCGCCGACGATTCGGGGACTGCTGCGCAGTCAGCGAGCTTCGCCCCGATCCCTCTGCTGTCCCCCGCCTCTCTGCGGTTGTCTTTCCCCGGACCCCGGACCCCGGCCCCAGGGCCCTTCTCAAAGCCTGGTGGGTCGCGTCGTGCCTCCTTGTCCTGGCCGCCACCCCGGCGGGAGGCTGGGAGCGGCAGGGGGACTCGGCCCGCAAGAACCTCAAGGGCAAGGAGCTGTTCCGCTCGGGCCTCAAGCTCGAGGCTGCCCGGGTGTGGGAGGAGGCGTTCCTCGACTCCTGCGGAGGAGAGGAGCTGGGCATTGCCAACAACCTGGGCATCGTCCACTACCAGCTTGCCCAGCCGCAGGCCGCCTACTACTTCTTCCAGTACGCGCTCACCCTGGATTCGCTGGGGGCCTTCGGCCTGAAGAACCGGTCCAAGGTGGAGGCAGCGACCGCAGAGCTCCAGAAGACGCTCTCGCGGAACCGGGCCCGGATCGAGGTCCGGACCCGGCCGGTTCCCAACGCCCGGATCTGTTTCGCGTCGGAGGCCCTGGGAGGGTGCTACAAGACGCCGTTCGTCTGGTACCTGGACGAGGGGCTCCACCTGTTCCGGCTCTCGTGCGAAGGGGGGGACGAGGTCACCGTCGAGGTGAACGTCGAGGGGGACCAGGGCAAGGTGCTCACGGTCGATCTGCCCGGACCTTCCGCTGCCTGGATGCCCGCAGGCGGAGGGGCGGCGGGAGCGACCGGGGGCGCCGCTGCGAACGGTGCTGCCGGAGGCCCTCCCGCTCATGCGGACCCCGCTGCCGACAGCCGCGCACCATCCTTCGTGCGGACGTTCGCGGGAAAGGGTCACTCGTGCGGTCTGGACGCAGGCGGCCGTCTCGCCTGCTGGGGAGACAACCTCTTCAGCCAGCTCGGCGGAGGAACGTGCGAGTGGACCCGGAACGACCCGGTGCCGGTGCGCTCTCTGCCCCCGACGGTCTCGGACGCGGCGGTCGGAGGACGAACCTCGTGTGCGGTCACCGGGGACGGGTTGGCTTGGTGCTGGGGCTCGAACGCGTCGGGCCAGGTGGGTGACGGCTCGGGCGGCGGCGACGAGGATGTCGTGCCGCTCCCCACGCCGGTGGTCGGAATCCCGCCCGAAGCCGTGGGAATCGCAGTCGGCGAATCTCATGCATGCGTGCTTCTCAAGGACGGTTCTCTGCGCTGCTTCGGGGACAACCGGAAGGGGCAGCTCGGGATCGGCCTTGCCCCCTCCACCCTGGCCATGACCGCTGTTCCGATGCCTGTCCCGGGACTGACGGCAGCCGCGATCCACGTCTCGGCCGGAACGGCCCACACGTGCGCGCTGCTCCAGACCGGCATCGTCGTGTGCTGGGGCGCCAACGAGGCCGGCCAACTCGGCAACGGTGCCACCACCTCCTCCCTCCTCCCCATCCCGGCCACAGGTCTCGGCGCCAACCTCGCAGACGTCACCTGCACTGCCGACCGCACCTGCGCCACCACCACCGACGGCAAGAAGAAGTGCGTTGGCGGGCCCTGAACCGGGGGCGGTACCGTCAGCGTCCCAAGCTGAATGTCGCGGGGGGTGGTCGGCGACTGATGCGGAGCGGTTGACCGCGTCGAGATCATCAGCTCCGGGCAACTCCCTCCGGGTATCACGGTGGAGATGCTGTCCGGACCGCACCTCTCCCGGCTGAGGAACCGGAGGATTGCGGAGACGTTTCGGCGCGTGGGTGCCATCGAAGCCTGGGGTCGCGGAACGAGTAGCGTGATCGACGAGTGCCGGAAGTACGGCACCGAACCGCCGGTGTTCCGGGAACAGTCCGGAATGCTGGTCGTGACATTCAAAGCGCCAATTGGGCCAGCTGCCAGCGAGAGGGGCCCGACGGGGGCAGAGTCAAGGGCATGTAGTCGTCGCCCCCGGTCCCGAAACGGCAAGAAAGGCACCGCACAAGATCCTCTTGATCCGCTGCACGGCAAGCGGCACAGTGAGCTCAGCGAGGATGAACATGGGGACCGGACACACGGCCCGGACCCAGTGCAATATCTGGACAGGTGGGGCAAGGCCGGGGATTGGGCGGAAACCGCATGAACAGGAGTTCGAGCGACAGAACTTGAAGGCGAAGATGGTCCAGCCCACGCATGAGCCGAACTTGTCTCAAGGGCGGCAGGTCATCGTGAACCTGCAGCTTCGCGAAGTCACGAAAGATGACCTGGTGCTCATCGAGCGGTGGCTGCATGCGGATCACGTGCGCAGCGCCTGGGGCGATCCGGACGCGCACCTCCGTCTGCTGGGCACACTACCAGCCGACGGGGGCTGGCGGGCGATCATCGAGGCGGACGGGCTTGAAGTCGGGCTGGTGCTGTGGCAGCACCCGACACGCCAGGAGCTCGATGTGGCCGGCCTCACGGACATTCCGCAGAGCGCCATCGACATCGACATCATGATCGGCGAAGCCGATGCCGTGGGGCGGGGTGTGGGTTCGAGCGCCATACGCCTCGTCGTCGACGCTGCGTTCTCCGACCCGGCAGTGCCGTTTGTGATGGCGTGCGCTCGGTTGGACAACCTGGCCTCGCAGAGGACATTCGCCAAGGCAGGCTTCCGCAAGGATCGGGAATTCGACGACGTTCCGAACGGGCGACATGTGCTCATGGTACGTCAGCGACAGGAAGGGCGGGTCGCATGAACCAGCCCGGTCCCCGCTTCTGGGAGGTCTTCTTCGAGGTGTACGAAAGCCTGCCCAGGCAGGGGCCGGGCAATCGCGCTTGCGCCGCCAGAGCCCTCGGTCTCTGCCGCGAGCTTCCACAGTCCCCCGCAATCCTCGACCTGGGGTGCGGCGTCGGTGGGCAGACCCTTCACCTCGCCGATATGGCATCGGGTTCCCTCGTGGCCATCGACAGCCATGCGCCGAGCATCGAACGGCTGAAGGCAGCCATCGCCAAGCGCGGGCTTGCACAGCGCGTCAGCGCCATCGTCGGCGACATGGCTCGCCCGGTGCAGCCGCTTGGGAGCTTCGATCTCGTCTGGTCGGAAGGTGCGCTCTACAACATCGGGCTGCGGAATGCCCTGCACGTCTGTCATGGTCTGCTGCGTCCCGGCGGCTACCTCGCGTTCAGCGATGCGGTCTGGCGCAAGGCGAATCCCCCTCCCGTTGTCAAAGCCGCTTTCGACCTGGACTATCCGACCATGGGATGGCTCGAAGATGATGTGGCAACGATACAGGACTGCGGCTTCGAGCTCGTCGGGCACTTCACCTTGCCTGACGAAGCGTGGTGGGACGATTTCTACACTCCCATGGAGGCTCGCATTGCGGAGTTGCGCGTCAAGCATGCCAACGATGTTGAAGCCTCTGCCACACTCGACCAACTCGCCGAGGAGCCAGACGTGCACCGCCGCTACTCCGACTTCTATGCCTATGAGTTCTTCGTTGCCCGCCGCCCTCTTGCGAGGGCGCGGGCCGACATGGCCGAAGCGCTCGAACAACAGCATGCAGCTGACGCCAGCCGTTCTGCCCCGATCGGGGAGCTTGACGACCACGCTGGTATGACGTATCCTCATACCAGGAGGTGACCCATGGCACGATCCAAGGTGGCCATCTCGCTCGAAGCGGGCACTCTGCGCCAGCTGGACCAACTGGTACGCCGAGCAGTCTTCCCGAACCGCAGCCAAGCGATCCAGATCGCGATCGAGGAGAAGCTGGAGCGCCTTGAGCGAAACCGACTGGCCCGGGAGTGTGCGAAGCTCGATCCGGCGTTCGAGAAGGCCCTGGCGGAAGAGGGCCTATCGGAGGACCTGTCCCAATGGCCCGCATACTGAGAGGCGAGGTCCGTTGGGCAGATCTCAATCCCGTGCGCGGGCACGAGCAGGCGGGCCTTCGGCCCGTGCTCATCCTGAGTCAGGACGTATTCAATGAGCGCTCGGGCACTGTCATCGCAGTGGCGCTGACCAGTCAGATGCCGGGGGCTGGATTTCCGCTGACGGTTGAACTGAGCGTACCGAACTTGCCCAAGCGTTCTTGGGTCAAGATCAGTCAGATCCGGACCCTGGCGGTGGAGAGGATCGGCAAGCGTCTGGGGCGTGCCTCTCCCGAGGAACTGGCTCAAGTCATCGAGGGGCTGGACGAGATTGTCGGGGCATGACAACGCGCTGCAGCGGACAGCCGCTCGGGGCGGACGCAACGGGATGCAACGGCCCTTAATTTCAACGGGTTCGGCCCGGGGGCTCGGGCGACGGGCACTTTCCCAGGCGGGTTGCCGATGTGCCGCTGCCACCGGATGCAGAACCCCGCACCCGCGGCACAGATGGTCTCCACAGGTGTTTCCCAGGCTGAATGTCGCACGGCTGCGGATGTGCCGCAGGGCCTGGGACACGACGCACTCAGTGGGGTAGGCTCGGTCCCTGCCGCTGTTTCTCCAGCAGTGCCCGCAGGTAGACGCGCTCCCCCCGAACGAACGCTGTGTGGACCACGCCGCCGATGACGCCGGACTGGTCGAGGAGCATCCCTCGGACCCAGAAGGGGAACCGGGCCAGGGCCGCCTCCTTCCTGGCGCTGGTACGATCGAGCGCCGCGAGCACGTTGGCCGTGATGTCCTCGAGCTCGACGACGGCAAGGCCGTGCCGGTTGCCCTCCAGATCCCGGCGGAGGCGGACCGCGTCGGCCCGGTCCCGGACGTCGCAGAAGCAAAGGCGACCGCCGGGGCGCAGTACGCGGGCGACCTCGCCGAGGAAGCGGTCCATGGACCCGTAGCAGTGCGAGGATTCCACGTTGACCACCACGTCGAAGAAGCCGTCGGGAAACGGCATCGCCTCGGCATCTCCCGGAAGATAGGAGAGGTCGGTGGGGAGCCCGCTCTCAGTGGCGCTGGACGGCGAGTGCCCCGGGTTCGTCAGCGACGAGCGCTGGTGGCCGGCCCGTGCCACATGCAGGCGGTTGGCATGTGCGACGGCGGAAGGAGAGATGTCCATCCCGACCACCCGCATTGGCCCCAGGCTGCGGGCCATCCAGGCAGCGCCACCGCCTCGTCCGCAGCCGACTTCGAGCACCTCGAGACCGGCAAGGAGGCTGCCCAGAATTACTTCGCCGTTGCGACCGCATCCACCGGACGTCTGGCGGCTTGGGAGGCTGCCCAGAATTGCTTCGCCGTTACGACCGCATCCACCGGACGTCGCGTCCCCTCCTGCTCCCGCCACGACCCGGTGGTAGAGTTGGATGAAGTAGCGGTCGTCTTCGTCCTCGGGAGCAAGCTCCAGTGTCGTGCCGTCCCCTTCCGATGCGGCGAATCCGAAGTCCATGAAGGGCACGTCGTGCCCTCGGTAGAACCTGGACATGGCCTCGTACGCCAACCTCGTCGCCATCCGCCGCACCCCCGGCGTGCTGCGCAGGAGCATCTTCATGAGCTGGAACAGCATACGGCCCTCCCACCGCACCGATCATGCCTGACCTGGGGGCGGGGTCAAGGGAGAAGGGGGGGCCCCTTTCCCCCCCGCGGCCGAAGCGATCGTTCCTGGGTTGGCCCCGGATGCCGGCACGGCCAATCCGAGCCCCCACTGCATGGCAAGCCGACCACGCCGCCACGGACGACAAGGAGAGCGGATGGGAACCCCGGATCGTCCGCTCGACGCAGGCGAACGTGAGCGGATGGTCGAGCGGGCAGGCCGAGATGCGAGCCGACAGCGTCGGCGATCCCGAGCACCGCAGGGGTGGCAACGCCACCTTGAGGAGCGCAAGGCGCATATCGGCCTGGCAAGCCGACCACGCCGCCACGGACGACAAGGAGAGCGGATGATCAGGGGAGGCGTGCCGCCCTGGCCCCGGCCAGCACCAGCGCCAGGAACAGAAGCAGCAGGAGGGACGCAGGGGCGGAGGCAGCGGTCGGACCGGCCGAGCAGGACTTGCCGTCCCCGTCGAAGTCGAAGCAGACGCCGCAGTCCTCCGGGCAGATGAAGCAGTCCTCCGTCACCTCGTCGCACAGTCCGTCGCCGCACTCGTCGCTCTCGATGAGGCAGTCTTCGGGGCAGGACTCGGAGGTCTCCGGGGCCTTGCAGTCGCCGTCGCCGCAAGCCCCCTCGATGAGACAGTCGGCCTGGCACGATTCCGACGTCTCCGGGGCCTCGCACTTGCCGTCGCCGCATTCCGCGCCGGCCTCGCAGTCATCCGGGCAGGAGGAGTGGCTCTCGGCATGCTGGCACACGCCGTCCCCGCAGGGG
>VGRX01000043.1 GCA_016875215.1 Deltaproteobacteria bacterium | reverse complement strand
GGCCCGGGGTTCTGCGACGACGGCGATCCGTGCACCGTGGATTCCTGCGATGCTGTCACGGGGTGTGCCCATGCCGCCGGAGGGTGCGGGTGAACCTGCCGTAGCGGCTGGGGGCACCGGTGACTCTCGGCCCCTGACTCCTATCCACAGGCACCGCATGAGCCCTGATTGCGGGCAACCTGGCGGCCGATGTATTACCCGGGCCGTTGGTGCGGGCAACCTGACGGCCGATGCATTACCCGGGCCGTTGGTGCGGGGGGCCCCTCGCCACATCCGACTCCGCACTCGGCACGTCATCCTGACGCCCCCGACGCACGGCCCGCTCCCCTGGCGGTGCCCTTCTGGAGGAGGCGGAAGGACCTCGGCCTGGGCCCCTGCACGGCCGCAGGTCCCGCGGCAGTTCCTCCGCACGGCCCGCTCCCCTGGCGGTGCCCTTCTGGAGGAGGCGGAAGGACCTCGGCCTGGGCCCCTGCACGGCCGCAGGTCCCGCGGCAGTTCCTCCGCACGGCCGCAGGTCCCGCGGCCGTTCGAACACATCCGGGGGTCCTTCACTCCCAGCAGCAAGGCGGATCCGACTTCGCTGGTCCGCGGGCCGGGTCGTTCAGGATGACGTGCCGAGCATGAATGCCTTCGGGTTGCCCGCGCCGCCGGCACATTCCGCGCTGGACTGTCCGGGCAGCCTATGTAATCATGATGCCGGAAAGTTAAATAACGCTCGGCGCTATTCAACTTTCGTTTCACAACGAAGTCGGAGGGCAACATGTCGGGTCGGGTCACCGGGCGGTACGTGACGGTCTCAACGGTCGGAGAGCGAGTCAAAGCGTTCGTGCCGAGCCCCCTGCCTCCTGAGCCCCCTCTGGATCTCAACGATTCGGATCGGGAAATCCTGGAGGGAGCCAGTCGCTCGCTGGGAAAGCTCGACGGCCTGTCCGGAATGCTGCCTGACCTCCCCCTCTTCCTGTACATGTACATCCGGAAAGAGGCCGTGCTCTCCTCCCAGGTCGAAGGAACCCAGTCGTCGCTCTCGGACCTGCTGATGTACGAGAACGACCTTGTCCCGGGGGTTCCGGAAGCGGACGTGGTCGAGGCATCGTTGTATGTCCAGGCGATGGAGCACGGCCTTGCCCGGATGAGGGAGGGGTTCCCGCTATCGTTGCGCTTGCTTCGGGAGATGCACGGTGTGCTGCTGTCCAGGGGGCGAGGGAGTCATTGCACCCCAGGCGAGTTCCGTCGCTCGCAGAACTGGATCGGGGGCACTCGTCCGGGCAACGCCCGATTCGTTCCTCCGCCGCCGGAGCACCTCCAGGACTGCCTCGGCGCACTCGAAGCGTTCCTGCACGACAAGCCGACCCGCACCTCCCCTCTGCTCAAGGCAGCCCTGGCCCACGTGCAGTTCGAGACGATCCACCCGTTCCTGGACGGAAACGGACGTCTCGGGCGATTGCTGATCGCCTTGGTGCTCATGGCCGAAGGGGCGTTGTCCAACCCCGTGCTCTACCTGAGCCTCTACTTCAAGAGGAACCGGCCAGAGTACTACGAGAGACTTGGTGCGGTACGCACGCACGGAGACTGGGAAGGGTGGGTGCGCTTCTTCCTGGACGGAGTCAAGGAGACTGCTGACCAGGCCGTGATTGCAGCCAGAGTGCTGAAGGCATTGCTCGAGACGGACACGGAGAAGATCCTCTCGCTCGGCCGGCGGGGGCCGAACGCCCTTCGGGTGCACCGGGAGCTTCGACTCAAGCCGTTCTGCACGGTCTCGTCGACAGCGGTCAAGCTCAACCTGTCGTTTCCGGCTGCGGCCAAGAGTCTGTCCGCACTGGAGCAGTTGGGCATCGTCCGTGAGATCACCGGCCGGGAGCGGGATCGGGTGTACGCCTATGAGCGTTACATCGAGCTACTGGCCGAGGGCACCGAGCCCCTGCGGTAGGAAGACCCATGAGCCTCAGTCCCGCCCAGTTCGGCACCGAAGTCATCGACTGGTTCGGGCGGTGAGGGGAAACAGAGGCCGGACCATCGGCGACAAACCGGATGCTCCAACGAGCACCGGGGATAGGAGGTCGAAATGCAGGAACTGCTGGACCTTGCGGCCCGACTGGGACCGTCGAAGGAAGGAGTGCTGGCCGTGGCGGAGCGGCTCCCGGCTGATCCCGCGGAGTTGGACAAGCTGATCGAGGCGGCATCCAGGACGCAGATCCGGATGACGTTCGTGACCGTGGGGTTCGCCGTGCTCCATTCCGGGCGGGAACTGCCCGCACGGCACCTGCCCGTCGGCCTGGGCAACCTCAAGTCCGACATCGCTCTCATGGCCCTGGCCTGGCGCTCAAGGGGAGACGTCCCGGGGATCCTCCTGGGCCTGGTGGACCAGCTCCTCCTGCCCACGATACTGAGGATCTCCTGCCTGCTGGTCGCTGCCCGCTGGATCCAGGAGAGGGGCTCCACGCACCCCATGTCCGAGGTGGCCATCCGGATGAGGCTCGAGTTCCGATACTCTACCCCCCAGGATCGGCTCGAACGTATCCTGCTGGCCGGCCTGGTGCAGTACGTGAAGGACGATGTGATGTACCCGAAGATGCAGGCGGACAAGTCGGTGGAGGTCTGCATGTCCGATGCCCTCAAATGGGTGGACGCAGCGTTCGAGACCATGGACAAGCCGGTGCTCGACCTGCTCGGCGACCGGTGGAACCTGGTCGGAGAAGGGGGCACGACTATCCGCCGGCCCTCGAGGAAGGTGGGGCGCAACGAGGCGTGCCCCTGCGGCAGCGGAAAGAAGTACAAGGCCTGCTGCATCGACAAGGACCGGGAGCGCAACGTGCTGGCATCGGGCAAGGCCGGCCTCACGCTGGCCGAAGTCGATGCCAACCGGGAGGCGCTGCTGAAGGTCGGGGAACTCGAGGAGATGGGGCCTGCAGAGCTTCGACGCCTGGACGCTGCCAGGGTCCGCCCGGAGCTGCACCAGGCTCTAGCGGTCCGGCTCTGCGCGACGGAGCAGCTCGACGCTGTGGTACGCTTCTTCGAGACCGTCCCCTACACGGACACGCTCGGACAGACGCTGCGCTATGCGACGTTCATGGCGGCATCCATGCGGAACGTCGAGGCCATGAACCGCCTCCTTGCCACGGAAGGAGGCAAGACGATCCCGGAGGCCGAGAAGCCCGCATCGGTGCGCCTCCTGGGCTCGGAGGCGGATGCCGAACAGTACCTGGCGCTGCTCGAAGACCTGGCATCGAAGGCCGTCGACGAAGATCAGCTCCTGGCCATGCTGGGGTTCGCCCTGTTGTCGAGCCCGATGCCGAATCTCGGGATCATTGCAGCCCGAGCGGGTATCCTCTCGACCGCAGAGACCGGGTTCAAGAGGCTTCTCCTGCACGACCTCCTGAAGGTCCGGGATCGGAAGGGGAAGGCGTTTCGAGATCCGGTGCAGGATGTGCTGGACAAGCTCGCCGAGGTCGACGCCGCGGACGGTTCCGGGGACGACGCAGAGTTGGAGGACCGGCTCAGGAGCAGCCAGGCTGCGGAAAGCAGGCTCAAGGAGCAGGTGGCCGAGCTGTCCGGGAAGCTCTCCCGGGCGGAGAAGCGGGCGAAGCGCCAGCCGTCACCCGTGGTTGCCGCCGAGGTGGGCAGCCAGGGGCCCGTCCTTCCGGACGCACGGGTGGCAAAGCTCAGGGAGGACCTGGACGCCGTGCAGGAGCTGCTCCGCAGGGCCCAGGAGGAACGTGCCGAGCTTCGAAAGACCGTTCGGGAAGCACAGGATCTGGCGGACCAGCAGCGGCAGCAGGCCCCGGTGACGCCACCGCATGCGGCCGACGACTCCGATGACGACGAGGACGACGGCTGGACCACCAACCGGGATCCGAGGGACCGGCCAGTCCGGCTGCCCCGGTTCTCGAAGAACTTCCGGGATTCCCTGGAGGGGCTCCCCGCTCGGGTGGTACGTGCCAGCCTCCGCAGGATCGGGGCCATGTCCTCGGGCGAGGGGGCGGCGTTCCTGGGGGAGGTGAGGCTCGAACACCGGCCCGAGTACCGCCGACTGCATATCCAGAAGGACTGGCGGCTGCTCTACCGGGACGATGGGGACACGCTCGACTTCGAGCGCCTCGTGCACAAGAGCAAGCTGGACCAGGAGGTAAGGAGGCTGCCTGCATAGGCGGTCTCAGGATGCCTGTCGGGAGGAGACCACACCGGATTCCCACTTGGTCCTGGCACACGGGTTGCAACTCCCCCCAGCCGGGAGCCCGTGCCGGTGGGGGGCGCGGCGACATGCGATAGGCCTGGAACATGGTGATGGACGGGACAGAGCAATTCCCAGGCGGATGATTGGGGGCTGTACATATTGTTTACGTGATTGTGTGTACGCGTTGACATTCTCGCCAGGAATGCGGATGCTGAAGGAGCACGGAGGACGGCCATGACACGAAGCACACTTCGGGCGTTTGTGGTGGTGCTGGGGGTGGCTTTGGGCCTGCTCGCCCCCACCACTGCAGGGGCATGGTGCACGTGGGCACCCCCGAGCGGTGAACTGTTCACAGTCCCGGCAAACGGTGCAACCGGCGTGCCGACCGATGCCCGACTCTGGGTGCTGGTGGGGATCGAGGGGAAGGTCACGGTCACCTTGGACGGGGTAGCGTTGGAGGAGAAGAAGGAGGGCTGGGCGTGGCGGAGCTACGCTCTGCCTTCGCTGCAGGCCGGCAAGGTCTACAGCTACTCTGTCAGCATCTGCCAGGTCGAGGGCTGCCCGGAGACATTCGACTACGGCCCATACTCCTTCACCGCCGGAGACGAACCGGCAGCACCGCCGGCCTTGCCGGAACTGGTGGAGGTCACTGCCCAGCCGACGGATGCATCACTCTCTCCTGAGGCTGGCGAGGGCTCTTGCGATCACCAGATTCTGGCCCAGGAGTGCTACGACGTTTTCCCGCTCCTCCATTACAGGTTCAAGGTGAAGCCAGATCCCAACACCTCGCACTACGCCATCTGGGCGGGCGAAGACAAGACCGGTAGTCCGTTCTTCATTTCGACGGCCGACTGCCCGGTGCAGATCATCGCCTTCTGTTCGGCCCCGGAGGACAGCGACGAGTGCGACCCGGCGAATGCGAGTGCCTGCTTCTCCGTCGTGGCCTACAACGAAGCCGGGCAATCGACGGAGCCGGTCGAGATGTGCATCGGGGAGCCGCCCTTGGGTGGCGAGCCAGCCGGAGCTGACATCGAAGGCAGTGATGTTGCCGCCGACGACGGTGCAGGGACGCCGGTCGATGGGAAGAGCGAAGGAAATCCTGGGTGCGGGGTCTCGGCCGGCCCCTCTGCCTCCGCCGGAGTACTGCTGCTGGCAATCCTGGCGGTGATGGCGCTGCTGGGGAGGAGGAACACCGGGAGGAACACGCTGCGGTCGGTACGGCTTCTGGCGGCGTTGCCGTTTGTGGCGCTGCTCTCTGCCTGCACATCCTCTGCGGGGAGCAGTCCCGCGGACGTGGGCGACAGCCGATCTCAGTTCGTGTTCTCCGACTCGTACGTCCCCGACGGCTGGGTGATCTCGGAGGTCGACCCATGCGAGCCCGGGCCCTGAGTGTTGCTGTTCCGAATGCATGACCATCTCAGGACTTGTGACGGGAAAGGGAGAATGACCATGAAGACACGGACGAACGACCTGGTTGCGGGGGGGCCGATGCGGCGAATCCGAGGAGGAAGCGAGATGGTGACCCGATCTCACGTTGTTGCGTATGCTGCGTTTCTGCTGATCAGCGGCGAGGCCAACGCCGCCACACCGTGCGAATCCGACTGGGAGTGTCGCGGCTGGGCAGAGTGCATCCAGGGGAAATGCCACGACGAGGGGCCGGGAACGCAGATCTGCGCTCCCGGCGGCGAATTCGGCGATGGTGACAGCGGGTGCCCCGAAGGGTGCGAGTGCATCGACGAGACCTGCGCATGCGACGGGACCGACCTGGTCGGCTGCTCGACCGGGGCCGACTGCACGGGGTCGGAAGACTGCGTGAAGGGGGGCTGCGTCGGTCACGAGGGCGGAGCGAAATCGGCATCGTGCGACGCTCCGGACGAGTGCCCCGAAGGCCAGGTGTGCGTGCGCCACCGCTGTCGTCCGGAGGACGAGTGGTGCAAGTCGGACTCGGCCTGCCACGAGATGGAGAGCTGCGCCCTCGAGTGCGTGCTGTACGAGTACGGAGAGGGCGGCACCTTCGAGGGGGCCAAGTGCATCCTCGAACTGGGGAAGTGCGACATCGATCTGGCCAAGATCGAGCTTGAGCCCGAATGTAATCCCTTCTGCGAGAAGATCGGCCCGTGCTGGCAGGACGACGCCCAGGGCGAGAAGGGGTCCGTGTCGAAGCAGAGCGGCTCTTCCGGTAAGGAGGACACGTTCACCGACGGCTCGGACATGGTCCTGGAGTGCGAGTACGAGTGCTCCTTCCTGCTGTCGGACCCCGAGAGGCAGGCAATCATGAGTGCAGCCATCGAATGCATGGCGGACAAGGAGGGGGATTGCGATGCCATCGAGTCGGCCTGCGAGGCGGAACTCGAAGGAGTGTTCGGAACGTCCGCCGGCGGCATCGATGCCAACACATTGGGGGGGGACGTGGCTTCCGAGGGGGCGTCTCCCAAGGACGGAGGCACCGGCGGCGGCGGGGGATCGTGCTCGGCCGGGCCGCCGGCAGCGGCCTCGGCGGTGGGCGTGATGCTCCTGCTCGTGGCTGCGTCGTTCATCGTGGTTGACCGGAAGCGGCACGGGACTTCGTACTGCGACTGATCAGGAGGGAAGCAGCATGAAGACAACAGCCATTCTCGCCGCCGTCCTGGTGCTGGTGCCGCTGGTGCTGACTTCACCGTCGGCCAGCGCCGACGGCGGTCCCATGGCCGAGGTCCGTCTGGGAACGGACGTGGGCCTGTCGAAGCCGCCCTGGCTGATGGGGTCCGTGCTGGTCGGGTGGAGAATCTCCGAACGATGGTCCGCCGGAGTGTCGTACTCCCCGCTTCGGGTGATCCACCAGGACATGCAGGTCCTCAACGACGTGAGCGCCGCGCCCATCTCCCTTTCCGGGCTCCACGCGTATGGGGATTTCTGGTTCAAGACCCATGCCTCGTGGGGGGGGAGGGTCGGAGCGGCGCTCGGTGTGCTCACGCCGGACCTTGGTGTTGCCGAGCCGGGCAACGACATGTCCGGTGGGGTCGTCGACGGTCTGCTGTCGGCCTCGTGGGGCTTCATGGGGGGGTACCTCGGCTGCCAGGTGTTCGCGTCCGTGGGCTGGAAGTGGGGGCAGCTCGAGAACAACACGCACGAGCATCCCATGATCGGCAACGGCCCGATCATCATCGACCAGGTTGACGTATTCGCTCCGACGTTCATGGCGGGGCTGGCGCTGGCGGTGTGGCTGTGAGGGCGGTACCGAGCTCCAGATGGGCTGGGTGAGGGCCCGGAATGAGCGACTGGAGGCTGGAGATGAAGACGGGGACGCTGAGAATCATGGCGTTGTTGCTGCTCCTGTCGGGGGCCTCGGGCTGCACCTCGTCGGACGGTGGTGCAACGGATACGGCGGGAGGGGAGGCACCCTGCTGTGTGCCCCAGTGCGAGGGCAAGGAGTGCGGCGACGACGGCTGCGGAGGCGAGTGCGGTGACTGTGGCAAGAACCAGGTGTGCGCGCCGACGGGCCAGTGCGAGTGTCAGTTCCACCAGTGTGGCGAAACCTGCTGCGACAAGGACTATACCAGTTGCGACGACGGGGGCTGTTGCGACCCGTACTGCGGCAACGACTGTTCGGACACCAGTTGCCTCGGTTGCCTCCCCTCCTGCGAGGGGGACGAGTGCGGCGACGACGGATGCGGTGGCACGTGCGGATTGTGCGAGGAGGGGCTCGAGTGCCTGATCACGAAGTTCGGACGCCGGTGCACGACGACGTGCGAGCCGTTCTCGTGCCCGGAAGGGCAGCTCTGCCTGTTCGGTGTGTGCGTGGACCAGGAATGCAAGACCGACGACGATTGCGGCGGTGCCCCGGAGCACTACTGCGACACGTTCCTCCAGTGCCGCAAGCGGACCTCGTGCAAGACCTGGGCGGACTGCATGACCTGGAACAAGCCCCACTACTGCGACCTGGATGTCGGCTTCTGCATGGAGGACGGCAACTGCTGGGAAGACTCGGACTGCCCGGGAGGGACCTGCGGAGCGGACCACTGGTGCTTCGGCCACAACTGCTCCCTGCCCGATGCTCCCGGCTGCCCGCCCTACCTGCCCGCCTGCGACATGCCCGAGGGCGACATGCCACTGTGCGACGGTCAGACCTGCGGAACGTGCATCGCCCCGTGCGTGTTCGACTCCGACTGCCCGCCGGGCAAGGAATGCCAGGGGAACTGGTGCAACGCACCCGGCAATGACTGCATCCTGGATTCGGAGTGTGCGCAAGGCCAGCACTGCCATCCCGGATGCGCAGCGTTGGAGCCGACCTGCCAGACCGAGGCCGATTGCGCTGACGCGAGCGGCAAGCTCTGCATCGCCGGTTTCTGCGGCGGCCCCAACGAAGTCCTCACCTGCAAGGATGATGCCCCCTGCCTCGCCTGGCGGGAGGGTTACACGTGCCAGGGGGGTGTGTGCAAGCCGGAGGGGGCATGTGTGCTGGACAGCCAGTGCAAGCCCGGCGAATACTGCGGCCAGGTCTGCCTGCCCGCCCCGGAGCTGCCCGAGTGCAAGACCGACGCCGGCTGCCCGGCAGGCCAGATCTGCGAGAACCAGGATTGTCAGGTTCCGCCCGAGTGCAACTTCCATTCCCAGTGCCCGACAGGCCACGTCTGCAAGGGCCAGCACTGCTACAATGATCAAGGTGTCTGCGCCTGGATGGAAAAGGGCCCCGAGTTCTGCGACGACGGCGATCCGTGCACCGTGGATTCCTGCGATGCCCAGACCGGATGCGTGCATGTGTCGGGAGGTTGCCAATGAGAAGGGTCGATGCAAGGGATCGAGTGAGGGGGAGGATGGCCCCACTTCTCTTGGCGGCGGCTTGCCTGGTCGCCCCACCGGCGTGCGGCGGGAACGGCGCCTCGACGCAGGATGCCGTCGGCGATGCCTCGACCTGGATTCCCGAGTACGAGCCCGATGACCAGTCCCCGAAGCTGGTCGCCGCTTACCAGGTCAACGAGAACCCCATGGGCATGGGCGAGACCGGCGAGTTCGGGCTCCCCGCCAAGTATGGTGCGGGTTGGCGCGCAGCATTCCTCTTTTCCGACGGAACCCTGCTCTACAAGTGGCTGACCGACGCATCCAAGAACCCCATGAGGCCGTTCTGGGCCAGGAAACTTGGCCCGGAGGAGTATGCCGCACTTTTCGAGGGAGTCGACCCGACCGCGTTCTCGGCCGAGGCACAGGAAGGGTACGTGGATGACCCGCTGGCATGGACCGAGCCCGACGGCACGCACGGTGCCCTGGAGGATGGACCCGGAACCCAGATCTTCCTTCGCACGCAGCACGGCGCACAGCTCCTGTGGATGCACGGCGATCCCCTGGATGAGGCCATGGGCCCCCCGAACATCGCTTCAGTCATCCCCAATGCCGTCGCTCTGGTCGAGAACCTCGCATCCGCCTCCAGAGATGGAACCCTGTGGGAACCGCTGGCGGTGGACTTCTACGCCGTGCCGCTGGAGCTGGCCAACCTCGACATTGCGAACCCGTCCAGCGCCGGCTGGTTGACATGGCCCTTTCCCGCACTGGACCTGGCCATGCCCTCCCCCCTCCGGACCGACTACTTCTCCGAGGCCCCCGCATCCTCCATCCCCTGCGGTGCAACGCTTGTCGATCAGACCGCCAAGGATGTCCGGGCCTGGTTCATCGAGAACGCATCGGGCACCGAGTTCTACGCAGCCCCCGTCGCCTGGAGCCACGGACTCCCATACCGGCTGTTCGTGATCGATGCACTTCCCGGTGGCGACAAGACAAGTCCCTTCATCGACTGCAAGGGCCCCCCGTGCGTCGCCGACAAGGACTGTGCCTCCGGCCTTGTCTGCCACAACGACGAATGCCAGGCAGACCCATGCCCGTGGCCCTACGAGCCCAACGCCGGCCAGCCGTTCCTGGTCGCCGCCTGGAAGGAAAGCTCCAGCTTCTTCGATGAGATCGAGGGCCACCTGTGGTACAAGTACGGAATCCACGCGTCGTACCTGTATTCGAACGGCCATCTCGTCTACCCGTCGGAACCCGGAGCCGCGGTCGGCGGCCCCCTCACGTTCGAGGAGGTCGTCCTGGGCAAGTCGCAGTATTGCGCCTTGCTCGACGCCATTTCCCTGGGAGGCTTCCTTTCCGAGGCGGAATCAGGCTCGATCCAGCTCAGCGAGTGCACCGACCAGGGCTCCACTTCAGTGTACCTCCGCTTCGGCACGGACGAGGCAATCGTCTCGATGTACGGCTACGTTGACGACCAGGAGTGCAATTCGCCGGGCTTCGAGACGCTTGCCCCCAACGCCATCATGATCGCCAGGCGCCTGCGCGATCTGGCCGTGGACGGCCAGCCCCTCGCAGCCTCGACCGTGGAATTGCTGGCCACCCCCGTCGAGCCTGACTCGCTCAGCGCTTCCTGCAAGCAGGAGACGCACCCCGAATGGCCGTTTCAGACTGTGACGCTCCTGGGCCACCAGCCCGCCTCCCTGTGCGACGCCATTCCTGTACCAGGACAGCTCGGACAGCAGATCTCCCAGTGGTTTGCGCAGCAACAGCAGGCTACCGAGTGCAACCAGGTCCTCGCATTCCAGGCGGGGACTCTCTACTCCCTCAGCATGTCGGATTCGCTCCCCTCCGGCCCCGACTCATCCCCTTTCAACTGGTGCCCCGTCGGCACGTCGTGCGACGCTGCCTCGGACTGCCCATTCCTCCTGAATTGCAGCAGCGGCTGGTGCAGCGCATGGCTCGACACCTGCGACCCGTGGCAATACATCGGCATCGCAGATGTACTGACCGCGGGCGATTGCCATGCCGGCCTTTTCCCTGGTGAGGGCCCACACCTCCTCGTCGCCAGCGCCACGGGGGACTACTTCGGTCCCGTCGGCGCAACCGGCCAGTTCACCCTCACGTCGTCAGCAGGTGACGGGATGTCCATCGACATGCCTTGCGCAGGGCTGAAGCTCGAGATGCTCGTCCTGGGCGGGAGCTTCGACGATGTGCCCCTCGAACAGCCGCTTCCCGTCGTCCTCGAGAACTGCATCGAGAAGGGAACCTGTGACTGCGCCCCCTGTATCGTCATGTCCGTCCATCGTGACGGGTTCGAGGTGCTGCACGCTTCCGGAGGCACCGTCCGCTTCCGATGCGATCCCACCCAGCCCCCCTGCGATCCGCTCTCCCCCTGCCTCCTCGATGCACACCTGGAAATCGCTTCCGAGTATGGTGGGAAGCCGTATTTCCTGGACATCGCCACCTCCCTGCTGGAATGGACCGACTGGCTCGCCCAGACCGGCCAGCGGTGATTGCGAGGCACTACCTTGATGGACTGGCGCACAGGCAGACCGCTGCGTGGAATCGATCTCGGCACCGACCCACTGTTCGTCCGGCTCGCAGTCGGAATCGATCCAGCACTCGTACGATGCCAGTGGCATCTACAGGCAGGCCGATCCCGTCCCATTTCGACTCCTGGGGCTTCTTCTCGATCACCTCCACGGCCACGGGCCACACGACCGCGTTGGTCCCATCGCAGTTCTCCGGCAGCCCCGGGCCGGTCGCCAGGTAGCCGCCAAGGAGGATGCGGTCGGTCTCCAGGATCTCCCCCGGCAGCTCCTTCAACTCCACGAGCGCGGCATGCAGCGCCACCAGCGAGTCGGCCACAGATGCCACAAGCGTTCTTCTCATCTCGGGCACCTCCCTCCTGAATGCTAGTCCCCCGGGCCTGCTACATGCCCGTGGAGCGAACCAGGCTCAACGTCGAGAGCAGAAACGCAAGAAGGATCAGGGCTTCCCAGTTGGGGACGCTGGCTCCCCGGTCAAGAGTGCATCCGCTGCGGCTCCGGCGCTTCCCCTCCTCGACATCCGTTGCCTGGGCCTCCCCCACCTCCGGCCATACACTGTCGCTGCCAAACGCGACGTCGGTCACATCAGACGGTTCCAGTGGCCGGAACGACTCGTTGCCGACGTCCGCGGCAAGGTCCGGATTCCGCCCGGAGTCCTCGGAGATGTCCGCCCGATCCATCGACTCAGCGTGTGCAGGCTCCAGCTCGGGCATCTGACAGTCGGCTTCTTCGTCCGTGGCGCCGTCGCAGTCGTCGTCCACGCCATCGCACACCTCCTCGCCCTCACCGTTCGGGATGCAAAGAAGCGGGTCGGGAAGCGCTGCGGCATCAAAGATCTGGACGTCGTCCAACGCCGCCTCCACCACGTCCTCCTCCCCCAGATCCGCAGCCACGAAGCGCAGCCTGACCGTCTCCAACGGGCAGGGAAGCACCTCGCACAGGCGGTGGACAGAGAGTTCCCAGCGAAGATCCTGACGGACCACCTCAGCGACCAGCGTCCAGGCCGGGTCCCCCTGTCTTCGGACCTCCACGCGCAGCGAATCCAACAGGTCGTCGCCCGACGTGAAGAACCACCGGTGCCACGACAGGGCAGGGTTCTTCAAGCCGGAGAGGTCGTTGTCCGGCGACTCCAGGAATACCTCTCCGCCGTCGATGTCAGCGAGGCTGGAGCTCTGGACGGCGAACCAGTTTCCTGTCAGCCAGGCGAGCTTGCCCGGGTCAGAGGTGTGGTCCTCCAGGGGCTGGGCGGGATGGCCGTCGTGCCAGACCGGCATGGGTACCTCCCTCACCCAGCCACCGCCCGATGCCGAATCCGCGTCCGTGGCAGCGGTCCAGCCGTCGACCTCGTCCTCCATGTTCCACTGGAGCACGGCGGGAGCGAGGGAGGCCAACAGCACGTTCTCGACCCCCGGTTTGGGCATCGCCTCCACCACGAATCCCTGCCGTCCCCACTTCTCGGCCTCCAGAAGCAGCACCTGGCCTGCGGGAAACCCGTCGAGGAGGATCTCCCCGACTCCGTCGCTGACCGCAGTCAGCATCGGCTGAGTGCGCGAACGCAGCACGACGCCGCTGGCAGGGCTGCCATCTTCCGCCCGGGCGAAGTGCGCGCGCAGGGTGCAGGTCGGCCGTGGCTCGAGCTGCAGCACGACGCCGCCTGTGCTCGTGCCCTGTTCGTCGACCGAAATCACGGTCGTGGTCGGGAAGTAGCGCACGTGCTCTGTCTCCAGCCCGTAGTCTCCAGGCCCCGGCAGCAACAGTGAGAACTTGCCGCTCTCTTCGGTCTCGATGTGGATGTCCGTGCCCTCGACGGACACGAGGACTTCTCCGACCGGGGAGCCCGAAGCGTCGACCACCATTCCCGACACCCGTGTGGGCGCTGCCACCGCCGCTTCCATGCATACGTGGACATACTGCTGGGCCAGCAGCAGGGTCGTTCCCTCGTCGGGCCACCAGGTCCCGACACCCACCTCCGGGCTGAAGGAGACGATCGCGGGCTTCTGCGACACGTCCCCGTAGAGCCAGTCCTCGGCCCTCCCGTTGGTGAAGTCCGCCGATGCCTGGATCGGATTGCCCCATGGGTTCCCGGATTCCGACGTCATCCGCCGGCCGAGGGTGAGAAAGGCGCCGAGATCCGCTGGCGTCGGACAGGCATCCGGTGCGTATCCGAACGGATGGAGGAGAACCTCGCCTTTGGAATGGAAGTTCAGGACCATCCGGAGGTCGCGCCCGAAAACGAAGTCTCGGAAGGCCTGGGTCTCCGGCTCCGAGAACGGGGCCGGCCCCCGATAGGTGTTCTTCTCGGGAAGCGGACTCGACCCGATGTCATCAAAGCCCCACATGTAGGGAAAGTTGCGGTTCAGGTCTACGCCGAACGTGCCGTCACCGTTGTCCCGCCGATTCTTCCTCCATTGCCCGCCACCGTTCGGAGCAGTCACCTCGTTGTACACATACCCGTCCGGGTTGAGGACCGGGGCGAACCAGAGCTGGCGATGGTCAAGCACCCAGGTGACCTCCGGATCGACCCCATAGTTTTCGACCAGGTGCCACAGGAAGAAGTGGAGTACCATGATCGTGGCGGCCTCCCGGGCATGGATCAACGAGTTGTAGAACACCTCGGCACCACCGTTCTCGTCGTCCGGGTTGGCCGAGACCCGGATCACCCAGATCGACCTGCCCTCCCACGATTTGCCGATGGAGAACGGAGCGGACACGAGGTCGGGGTACGTCTCGTGGAGCCAGTAGAGGTCGGCCACCACCTCGTCGAAAGTCAGGACCCCCCCCATGCTGCCCGTGTGGTATCCCGCCGGGACGGGGACGGGCTCTTCCGCCACGGCCGGCAAAGAAGACAGGACGAGCCCGGCGACGAGAATCCCGAGTGTGCGCCCGATGCCTCTGTTCCGCATCGTCTTCGTCGTCGGCACTGCAGATCTCGGTTTGGCGACGCGCATGCCTTGGCTCCCAGAACTCGTGCGCTCATCCGCACCAGGATCATCCCAGGTCGGGGCGCACAGAGCAAGGCCATTCGCTCCGGGGATCTCGGCCGCCCGGCACGTTCCCACGCCTCCGGGACGCCGGCAGAGGCGATTTCGAAGACGGCAGACCGAAGGGGTCCCCCGGGCAACACGGCTGGATGTGTGCGGGGACGTAGGAAGACGCGCTGCACAGCATCGGATTCCGGCGACCACGGAAAGCTCGGCCCGTCGGCAGGATCGTGTTCAGTACGTCATCGCCCACGATTGACTTCGCTCTCTGGATCAGCCGCATGCCCACCTCGTGTGGGATTCCGTCAAAGCCCTCCAAGGCGGATCCGACTTCGCTGGTCCGCGTCTGGTCGTGAGGCGGGGAAACAACGCCACTACACTACATTTCGGGCCCCCGGTGTGTCATGATTGTGTGCGCAGGTCGACAGGTCGGCTTGCGGGCTGACCGCAGGATGCGGGGAACGATGGGTGCCGGACACGTGGAGGAGCTGTACCGGCAGCATGGCGGGCTGGTGTACCGTCGATGCCTGGCATTGCTTCGCGATCCGGACGAAGCCCGCAGCGCGGTACAGGAGGTATTCCTGAGGATCATGGGACGGCTGGCTCACGAAGAAGAGGTCGGCAACATCCGGTCGTACCTGTTCCGGGCGGCGACGAACCACTGCCTGAACCTGCTTCGTGACCGCAGGAAGCTCGCTGAGAGCCTGGAGTGCGACCAGGTCGCCGGTGCCGAGCGGGATGATCCTCAGCAGCAGGTCGCATGGCGGGACCGGCTCGAGGCCTGCCTCGCCGGCCTGGACGAACGGGACCGGCTCGCAGTGCACCTGTACTGGGGAGAGGGGCTGACCCAGGACGAGGTGGCCGAGGTGCTCGGACTCAACCGGGTCACCGTGGTCCGCCTGCTGGCCAGGCTCAGAGAACGGTTGCGCCTGAAGGACACACTGGGGGGAGACGGAAAATGAACGGCGGGAGAGACTGCTTGAGCCACCCGCTCCAGGAGAAGTCGGAGGAGTAGGATGGATCGCACCGTGCCGTGTCTGAGCTCCTATGCGCTCGAGAAGGCGGCGGGCGGGAAGGGGTGGCCCACGCCGCTTTCACAAGAGCAACTGATTCACATCGAGACCTGCCCGCTGTGTGCGGAGAAGGTCCGGCATGCACAGGCGGCCGAGGCCGAGTTCCGCAACATCGTCATGCCCGACGGGATTGGGCTCCTGGCCGCTCGGCTTCGAAGGCGGCGCACCGAGCGTCTCCTGGCATGGAGCGTGTCCGGTGCGGCCGCTGTGGCGGCAGTCCTGGCGGTGGTCCTCGTGCTTCCGCACGGTGAAGACAGCAAGGACCCTCTGGGCAAGATGGGCGGGCGTGAGACGGACACCTCGGCCCTGCAGCCGCATGGGGCGGCGGGTGACAGCGAGGAGCCGTCCGGTACGGCGGGCAAGGAGACGGCGGAGTCCGGGAGCGCTGGCCGACAGGGGATGCCTTTGGCCGAACGTGACTACACTGGCCTCAAGGCAGCCTCCTCGTTGGAACTGTATGTGAAACGGGGGCGGGACGTGTTCCGCCACCGGCCGGGCACGCCGCTCCGGCCTGGGGACGTGCTGCGGGTGGTCCCGGTGGCGCCGGAGCGCTCCTGCATCCTGTTGCTCTTGCGGGACGCTGCAGGCGACGTCCAGGTGGTCTATCCCTGGAACGGGAAGGCCAGCGGGCCCATGCCTGAAGCGGGTCAACCGGTGACCGGCGCGTTCGAGCTGGACGAACGGATCGGGACCGAGGAATGGTTCGCCGTGTTCAGCAACACCCCGGTCCAGGCCGCGGCGCTGGTCGAGAGGGTGCGGGGCATCGGAGTCGGGGAAGCGGGGCGGCAGGCCGTGTCGGGCGTGCCGGTCGAAGTGGTCGTCGCACGCTACGAGAAGGTGGTCCCATGAAGGCGGCATTGCACGTGCTCGGAGCGATCGTCGCATGCTCGGCCTTGATGGCACCTGCTGTCGGGGCGCAGGAGAAAGGCACCGTCCGGCTGGCGATCCTCGTCGGGAACGACACCGGAAGCTCGGAACGTGCCCCCCTGAGGTACGCGGAGGAGGACATCGGCCGAGTGCGCAAGGCGCTGCTCGAAGTGGGCGGATTCGATGCTTGGGACATTCACCTCCTGGCGGGCAAGGGGAGGGCCGATCTGGCCGAGTCCTTCCAGACCGTGCGGCAGCGCATCGCGAAGCGGCCGGATGGGGCCAGGGTCCTCCTCTTTTTCTACTTCTCGGGGCATTCCGACGGCGCTGCGCTGGAGCTTGGGGGCGACAGCGTCCCGTTCCAGCAGGTGCGCAGGTGGATGGAAGAGTCGGGGGCCGCACTGCGGATCGCCGTGGTGGACTCCTGCTTCGGAGGCGGGCTGACCGCGCTCAAAGGGGTCCGCAAGGTGCCGGAGTTCGATATCGAGGTGATGGGGGACCTGGCAGCGGAGGGGAGCGTGGTGCTGACCGCATCCGGCCCGAGGGAGATGGCCCAGGAAAGCAGCGAGGCGGGCGGGGGCGTGTTCACGAGCCACTTCGTCTCCGGGCTGTACGGGGCGGCGGACGACGACGGGGACCTGCGCGTGACGCTGAGAGAGCTCTACCGGTACGTGTACGGCAGGACGGTGGGATCCACGGTGGGAACGCTTGCGGGGCCGCAGCACCCGTCGTACGGCTACGAGATGGAAGGCAAGGGGGACGTCGTGCTGGCCATGGTGACAGGCAAGGCCGCCGTGCTCCGTTTTCCCGTCACCATGCCCGGCGATTTCTTCGTGCTCGAATTGCCCGGGCGGGAGGTGGTTGCACAGGTCACCCAGGACGGGACGCAGGAGCGCAGGCTGTTTCTGGCCGGCGGAGGCTACTCTCTGCTCAGACGCGAGGCGGGATCCATGTCCGCAGCCAGTGTCGAGCTGGGGGAAGGCGAAAGCCGGGACCTGGCGGAGCGGGATTTCTCACCCACGACCCTGACGCTTGCCGACGTCCGCGGGGACAGCCCCCGCGGGCGGACCGCGCTGGTGGGCTTCTATGCCCTCTCCGGCTGGATCATGCCCGAGATGGGAGTCATGCACGGGGCGGGGATTCTGCTGCGCCGACGGGTTGCGGTCTTCGACCTCCAGGCACGCCTGGCATACGGGCAGGCAGCCGTGACCGACAACGGGTTCTCATACGATTTCCGGGCAATGGAGGCGGCCTTCTCCTCCCCGTTCGCTCTGTCGTTCCACAGGTTCGACCTGCTCTTCGGACCGACGGTCGCCGTGTCCAGGTTCTCCCAGGAATCGAGCATGAAGGGGAGCCGGGCAGCATGGGCGGTGGCCCCGGGCCTGCTGGCCGGAGCGAACCTGGTACCGCTGGAGCACCTGGATGTGCTGTTGGCGTGGGAGCTTTCCGCAGTGGTCATGCGAAGGGACGGGAACTGGGTTGCAGAGCCGGTTCCAAGGGCCTTGTTGGGAGTCGGATATGCTTTCTGACAAGAGACAGGGTCCGGGGTCCGGGGAAGGACAACCGTTTTCGTGCATTCGGTGTTTGGCGTTCAGAAGATCCTGTAGAAGAGGAGGTAGGGAAATGAAAGCAAGAGATCGGGCACTGGTGCTTCTTGCCGGCATGGTCGTTGCGCTCGGCTGCGGCGACCTCCAGTCGAGCAAGTCCGTGTTCCACACCGAGACCGTCGGGCCGAAGGGCAAGACGGTGGTGTTCGAGACGCTGAAGATCGAGATTCCGGCCGGCGCGCTGGACAAGGAGGTGGATGTCTCCGTCGGCCTCACCCAGGACCATCCGTCCGGGAACATCGGGCCGGTATACGAGGTGGAAATCGCTGCCACGCTGCTCAAGCCGGTGACCCTCGGCTTTACGGTGGACAAGTCCCTCGTCGGGGAGGAAGTCAGTTTCGAAGAGCTCGCACCAGCCTGGGTCGGTGACGACGGCAAGTGGACCGTTCTCGAAGAAGCTGTTGCCACTGCCGGCTCTGGAGCCACTGGGACTGTGGCCGGCACGACGACCCACCTCAGCACTTGGGGCGTGCTGCCCAACCCCGTCTTTCCTCCGCCGCCCTGCGAGGAAGGGTGCGATGACGACGACCCCTGCACAGTGGATTCCTGCGACAAGGTGGGCAACTGCTCCAACGAGCCGAAGGACTGCGACGACGCCAACCCCTGCACCACGGACATCTGCGACAAGGAGGGCAACTGCTCCAATGCCCCCGTGGACTGCGACGACGGGGATGTCTGCACCGAGGACAAGTGCGTCGGGGATGCGGGATGCGTGCACACGCCGATCCCGGACTGCTGCTCCAACGTCGGCTACTTCAGCGACTGGAAGGTCCCGGGGGACACCTGCTGGGACCCGCCAAAGAACTACTGTTCGGAAGGTGCCTCCACGATGGTGACTGTGGCCTGCACCCAGGACCTGTCCCTGTGCTGCGTCTACGCCGACTCGTGCGTCCCGTGCGGGTGGACCACGGACTGCGAGTTCTGCCCGGTGGAAGGGGGCGACGAGTGGGAATACCACTATTGCGGGCCGCCCGGCGGAGCGTGTGCTGCTGCCCCTGTTCCCCTCCCGGCGTTCTCATCCCCGGAGTGCCCGCCGCCGCACTCCAACCAGGATGAACCCATCTGCCTCGACGAGGAGCCGCCCGTCAAGAAGCAGATGGGCGAGTCGTGCCAGTCGGACGACGAGTGCGAGACCGGGCAGTGCGTGGACGTCGGCGCGCCGGGCAAGATCTGCACCGCCGACTGCCTCGAGGAGTGCCCGCCCCCCTTCGTGTGCCAGGGGATCGAGGTGGCCGGCGGCGACCTCGTCTTTGTGTGCATGCCTCCGTGCACTCCGGATTGCGCCGGCAAGGAGTGCGGCGATGATGGCTGCGGAGGAACGTGCGGAACCTGTGACGCAGGATGCGAATGCTCGATGCTGACCGGACAATGCATGGGCTCCTGCGGAACCTGTACGCCCGACTGCACGGACAAAGAATGCGGAGATGACGGTTGCGGAGGGAGTTGCGGCGTGTGCGAGGCCGGGTGCACGTGCAGCTCGGAAGGGAAATGCGTTGGGATCTGCGAGACCTGCCACCCCAACTGCAAGGGCAAGGCGTGCGGGCCCGACGGCTGTGGGGGCAAGTGCGGAGAGTGCGGCACCGGCGTCTGCGGAGCGGACGGGCAGTGCCACCTCTCCTGTGAGCCCGCGTGCGAGCCCCAGGGGAAGTGCGGGCCCGACGGCTGCGGCACCTGGTGTGGCAACTGCCCGGAGAACCAGGGGGTCGCATGCTCCGACCAGGGAGCGTGCGAGCCCTGCACCCCCTCGTGTGAGGGCAAGGCGTGTGGTCCCGATGGCTGCCGGGGGTGGTGTGACCTGTGTCCCGTCGGCCAGACCTGCTCGCACGAGACGGGGCAGTGCCTCCCCGCGTGCACCTGCCAGGGCAGCCCCTGCTTCGCTGACGGCTTCGAGTCTGGCGACCTGGACGGATGGTCCGTGGACGGCGATGCGCAGGTCGTTTCCAACCTCGGGGCGACCCCGGCCCCGGAAGGCAGTTACATGGCCCTGGTGGGCAACGGGATCTCCGCACAGCACGAGGGCGGAAGCATCGAGCGCGGGTTCTGCGTCCCTGCCGACGCGAAGTGGCTGAAGATGACCTTCGCCTTCTACTCCGAGGAATTCAATGAATGGTGCGGCAGCATCTACCAGGATGCCGTGGAGGTCACCCTGAGCGATGGACAGCAGACGGTCACGGTGCTCGATTTCTCGATCGACGACGTCTGCCCGGCAAGCGAGTGCAACGGGTGCGGAACCCTCTTCGGCGAGCTGGCCCAATCCGACGTCGCCTTCGACCAGGGAGACGTGTGGAGCACGGCTTGGCAGAAGCTCGCCTTCCCACTGCCTCCGGAATTTGCCGGCAAGCCGGTGACCCTCAAGGTCAGCGTGACCGACAAGGGCGATTCCATCTACATCAGCGTCTTTGCCCTCGATGCCATCGAGTTCTCTACCGCCAAGTAGTCCGCAGGTCGTGATCTGACAGGTTCGTTTTCCCCATCTCTACTGCTGCAACGGGTATGTGGCCAACCGGACGAACTGGCTCGCGGATGGTCCGTACTTCGAGTGCTGCAAGGCCGCGCTGGCAATGCAGTACCCGGGGACGGACATCTCTGCCCTCACGGACAAGAACGGGCGGTTCAACGCTGGCCTGACGCTCGACTCCAAGTTGAAGGAACCGTCGGCCTGGAACCTGGTCTGCATGCAGTGGTCCACCCTGAACGGCACATCGTGGTCAGGCTGGATCGGCCCGGAGACGGACGTGACGCCGTAGTCGCTCGTTGGCGCACGAGTTCCCATTCCGGTCCTGGGTGAGGGCAAAGGGGGAACGCCCCTTCTCCTTGCCGGTCCGGTCCGTCGCAGGTGCCGGGATCACTCCACCGGGCATTCCCAGTCGATGGACATGTTCACGACGACCGCGTCCCAGTTATCGGAGGAGGGCAGATAGAGGGTGCCCGCGCCCCACACGGTTCCGGGGGTGAGCTGACTCGCAGCGACGAAGCTGCCCTCCGCGTACAGTGCGGGGGCGTAGACATAGCTCTCGTGGATCTCGCCGTCCGGGGTGGCGCGAGCCAGCCACGGGACTTCCGAGCCGTCGACCCC
>VGRX01000042.1 GCA_016875215.1 Deltaproteobacteria bacterium | reverse complement strand
CTCGAAGATCCTCACGTCGGGCGAAGGGGGCTTCATCACCACCAACGACGACGTGCTCCGCCAGAAGATCATGAGCATGGTCAACTGCGGCCGCAAGGACCCCGGATACGACGGCTTCTCCGGTCACATCCTCGGCTACAACGCCCGCATGACCGAGCTCCAGTGCGCCCTGATGCTGGCCCAGCTCGACCGGGCCGAGCAACTCCAGCAGTGCAAGGAAGCGGCTGCCGACCTGCTGACCCGGGGGCTTGCCGAGGTCGGCGGTCTCATCCCGGTCCCGAGAGACCCGCGGGAAACGCGTCGCGGCATCTACCAGTTCATCCTCAAGTATGATGGCAGGCACTTCGGGGGCCTTCCCCGGGATCGGATCCTCGAGGCCCTGACTGCGGAGGGGGTGGACATGGACGGCGTGTTCTACGTCCCCATGCCCTTCAACCCCATCTTCGCCGCGCGATCGGACGAGTTCCCCATGCTGCGGGAGCGGTACGGCGACGGCATCCAGGCCCCGGAGACCCTGCGCAAGCTCCGCTTCCCCGTAGGCATGCGGTTCGCACACGAGGAGGGGTGCTGGCTCCACTACCCCTACTTCCTGGACGGCGAACAGGGGGTCCAGGACATCATCGAGGCCGTTGCCAAGGTCAAGAAGCACGCGGCGGAGCTGGCGTGATGAAAGAGGTTCCGGTCCCGCAGGAGATCTTCGCTGCCGGCACGCGTCACCTGTTCGTCTTTGCACACCAGGACGACGAGATCCCGTTTGCCGGCATTCTTCAGCGGGCCTTGCCGCACGCCGAGGCGGTGTGGATGACCAACGGCGACGGGCTGGCCCCCGCTGCCGGCATCGCTCCGGGCGAGTACGCCGAGATCCGGGAGAACGAGACCATCGCCGCCATGGCCGTGCTGGGCTGGCACCGCAGCCGGCTCGACTTCCTGCGCTGGTCCGAGCTGGCCCTCTATCCGCTGTTCGTTTCCCTGTCCCGTGCACCTTCCGCACAGACGGCAGAGGCCGACGACCGGCGCCTCGTGGCCTCGGTCGCGGCATCGATGGAGGAGTGCCTCACCCCCAAGGTCGAGCAGGCCGACGTGGTGTGGGCCCAGGCCTGGCAGGGCGGGCATCCGGAGCACGACATCGCCCACTTCCTGGCGGCCAAGGTCGTCAAGGACGTCTCGCTCCGCCAGAACCGGAGGATCCACTTCTTCGAGCTGCCGAGCTACGAGCTGACGGTGCTGGTCCCCCTGCGGTTCGGCCCGTGGAAGCGGGGTCCCGTCCACCGAATCCGACTCACCGACCCCGAGATGAGGCTCAAGGAGGCGGCCTCCTCCGCGTACCGGAGCCAGGCCTGGGCCTTTGCCGCATTCCGCAAGATCATCGGTTTCTACGGTGTGCTGTCTGCACTGCGGCTCAAGCCGTTCACGTTCCGCAACTTCGGCAGGGAGGAGCAGTTCGGTCCCGTGCCGACGGGGCGCAGCTACCTGCGCTCCCCACACGGATTCTCGCGGCTCGACTACATCCGGGAGGACTACCGGGGCCGGCCGGTCACGTTCCCCGGCAGCATCGCACGGTTCGTCGAGCTCGCCGGCGGCGAGTAGAGGGGGCGTTCGAATGGTGACGGTCAGGTTCGTCAGGGTCGAGAAGGAGCAGGAGCGGCAGATGCTTTCCGAGCTCTGCCGGTACATGGAGGGCTGGGTCGCGGCCGGCCGCCGCATCGTGGTGCTGACGTCCGATGCCAACGCCGCGGCCCGGGTCGACGACGCACTCTGGACCTTCTCGGATGTCTCGTTCGTGCCCCACTCGGTCCTGGGAAACAGCTCGTCCGCCCTGGACCGCATCGTCATCGCACCCGCGGACGCCGACATCCTCCGGGGGGATGTCTTCGTCAACCTGACCCGCGACGTGGTCCCGCCCACGAGCTTCGAGGACGCGGCACAGGACATCGACATCTGGGAGTTCGCCAAGTCGTTCGACCCCGAAGCTCGAAACGAATCCCACCGCAAGTGGCAGCGGTATCGCGAATTCGGACTGAAACCGGCCGAAGGGCGGCTGGAATGACTCGGGAGGTGCATCTCATGACAAAGGCTCTCTGTATCGTGCCGCTCCTGCTCCTCGCGGCCCCGGCAGCACAGGCCGCGGACATCTACATCAACGGCCAGCTCGTCAGGGGCGTGACCAACGTCAGGTTCGAGAACGTGGCCGTCGAATTCACCGCCAAGGGGGAACTCCACATCACCGCCCCCGACTTCAAGGTGCACCCGGCCGCGGCACAGGGGGAGCAGGCCGCTGCTCCCACCGGCGAGGTCGCACTGCTCAAGAACCGCTACTTCCTGTTCACCCAGACCGCTTCCCCGGGCAAGATCCCCTACAACTTCGAGGTGCTGGTCAACGACAAGCCGGTCAAGCAGTTCGGCTCCGAGCTCGACCAGCTCACCGTCGAGCTCACGCTGTACCTGAAACCGGGGAAGAACACGATCACGATCCGGTCGAGCTACCAGGCCCGGGGGGGCGGTACGGCGGCCGACCAGTTCCAGGTGCTGGTCGGACGCGGAACCCCGAACGGAGCGGCCCTCGAGATCAACAAGCTGCTGGTCAATCACTCCCGCAAGGGAAGCGATACGGGGGACGCCGGAAACTCCTTCGACGTCGACATCGAATGAACCCGGCCCGATGGCCGCTGCCCGCGTCGGCCGAGGCCACGGCCAACATCGCGATGGTCAAGTACTGGGGCAAGCGGGATGCCGCGCTCAATCTGCCGGCAGCCGACAGCGTCGCCGTCTGCCTCGATTCCTTCCCGACTCGGGTCGACGTCACCCCCTGCGCCGCAGCCGAAGACGAGGTCTGGTGGTCCGGTCGCCCGGTGCCTCCGCCTCGGATCGGCCGGTTCCTCAGGGTTCTCGCCATACTCCGGGAACAGTCCGGTTGCCGCAGTGCCGTGAGGGCCGACGTGCGCTCCCAGATTCCGGACGCGGTCGGCCTGGCCGGCTCCTCCGCCGCGATGGCAGCGTTCGCGCTGGCGGCCTCGACGGCCATGGGAGTCGAGCTCTCGCCACGCGAGCTGTCGATCACGGCCCGCCTCGGCTCCGGCTCGGCCTCGCGCTCCGTGCCCGGAGGGTTCGTGCGCTGGCACCGGGGCCACCAGGAAGACGGCAGCGACAGCTACGCCGAGGAGTTCGCCTCCGCTGCGCACTGGCCCGACCTGCGCCTGCTCGCGGTCATCGTGTCGAGGGAACCCAAGGCCGTCTCGTCCACGGTCGGGATGATACGGACCGCCCGGACCGCCCCCCTGTACCCCATGTTCGTTGAGCAGTGCGGCCGCCTGGCCGCGGATGCACAGGCCGCGATCGCATCGCGGGACTTCGGCTGGCTCGCCCGCACCGCAGAGCTCAGCGCACAGACCATGCACGGGGTATGCCTGACCGCTCGACCGCCGATCCTCTACGTCCGGCCGCTGACCGTCGAGTTGGTCGAGCACGTGACCGAGCTTTCCCGCACCCTCCCCCTCTTCTTCACGCTCGACGCCGGTCCCAACCCGTTCCTGGTCACCCTTGCCCCGCACGACGAAACGGTTGCCGCCGAGGTGGCCCGGGCCTTTCCGGACGTGGAGATCCTTCGCTGCGGGGTCGGCGGGGGCGTGCGCATTGTGGCCTGACGGGACGGAGGCGTCATGACGGCAGTGACCAGGATTGGCGGACAATCGACCGACTTCGGCAGCGGCATGAGCACGGCAGGCGAATCCCCGCGGACCGTCCAGGTGGATCTCCCCTGCAAGTGGATGCTGGCCGGCGAGTATGCCGTGCTCTCGCCCCGCGGTCTGGCGCTTGCGGTGGCGGTCAGGCCCGGCTTCGGCCTGAGGCTCGAGCCCGGGGCGGGCAGCACGTTCCGGCCCGAGGGGTTCGAGGTCCTCCCCAGAACTGCCGGCCCGGCCGGGGCCGCATGGCCGGACTTCTTCCTGCGGGCTTGGAGCCGGGCGGCAGCGCGGCTGCCCAGGGGGGAAAGGGGCAAGGGGCCACCGGGACAGATCTCGACCTTCTTCCCCGCTTCGGGCGGGAGCTTCGGCCCTCGTCCCGGCTCCAGCGCCGCCTTGGCCGTGGGGACGATCTGCGCGCTCGATGCCTGGTGGGGGCTCGGCCTGCCGGCGGAGCTCAGGTTGGCCCTCGCCCGGAGCGCCCATGCCGAGGCGCAGGGCGGCGGTTCCGGCTACGACGTCAACACGATCGGACTGGGGGGGGTGGTGCTTACCCGGGCCTCTGCCCGCTCCAGGCCGGAGTCCCGTCCCGCGTTGCCCGGAATCTGGCTCGTGTGTGCCCGGGCCAAAGAGAAGACCCCGACGACTCGACACCTCGCCGCGTTCGCAAAGGCCCTGTCGCGCCCCCCCTTCCGAAAAGCCCTGTCGCGTCACGTCCGCGCCTCGAACGCCCTGGTCCGGTTCCTCTGGAGCGCGGCCGGCCGGACGCAGCTCCCGGACCGCCGGCAGCGGCAGGACCACGTGGCGCCCCGCCCCGACTTCGACCTGCTCGCACGTCGCGTCGCCGCCGCGGAGAAGACCCTGAGGGAGCTCAGCGCGCTGGGAAGACTCGGGGTGTTCACCCCGGAGGTCGACGCCATGCTCGCGCTTGCCCGCAGGCTGGAGCAGCCCGCCCGCGTGTCCGGTGGCGGCGGTGGAGACGCCGTCGTGGCTTTTGCCCCGGACCGCGATGCCGCAGAGCGCCTTTCCGCCGCGTTCGGCGCCGAAGGCTGGCCCGCCGCGCTCCTCCCTCCCGATTCCCCTTGTGAGGGACCGAAAACCCTGCTAGTTTGTTGAGCAGCAACGTGGGGAACCGCCATGGCAGATCTGTTCAGTCAGCTTCTCGACTATGAGTTCGGCTACTTCTGGGTCCTTGCCGGCATGGTGCTCATCATCCTGGAATCGCTGGGGGCCGCCCTGGCCCTGGCCAGCATTGGCGTGGGGGCCCTGATCACCGCGGTGTTCGCGTTCCTCGGGCTCCTGTCGCTCAGCGGGTTGCTGGTGGTGTTCGTCGTGGCCTCGCTCGCCATGTTCGGAATCTCCCGGCCGCTGGCCCATCGCCTGACCGGCGAGGGAAACAAGGTGAAGACCAATACGGAGGCCATGCTCGATCGCACCGGCCTGGTCATCCGTCCGATCGGCGGGAAGACCCAGCCCGGCTACGTCAAGCTCTCCGGCGACGAGTGGCGGGCCTTCCCGGTCGCAGACATGGCCATCCCGGCCGGCGTCCAAGTCGTGATTCGCAAGGTCGAGGGAAACACCCTCACCGTGGAACCGTGTCAACCCGTCAAGGAGGAGAACGCATGAGCCCGGAGATTCTGTTCGCAGGGGCCGGCATCACAGCCGGAGTCGTACTGCTGATGCTTGCTGCTGCCCTGACCATCATCATCGTCTGGAAGGGCTTCAACATCGTGAAGCAGGCGGAAGTCATCATCGTCGAGCGTCTCGGGAAGTACCACAAGACCCTGACTTCCGGTGTCAACATCATCATCCCGCTGGTGGACAAGGTCCGCCAGATTTACTGGCGGGCGGAGGGGTATGGTCCCGGCGGCATCAAGCTGGCATTCAGCCGGACGTTCGACAGGATCGATCTCCGGGAGGGGGTGTGCGATTTCCCCCGGCAGAACGTGATCACGAGGGACAACGTGACCATCGAGATCAACGCACTGCTCTACTTCCAGGTCACTGATCCCGTCCGTGCCGTGTACGAGGTCCAGAACCTGCCCGACGCCATCGAGAAGCTCACCCAGACCACGCTGCGTAACGTGATCGGAGAGCTCGACCTCGACCAGACCCTCTCCTCACGCGACACCATCAACATGAAGCTGCGCACCATCCTGGACGAGGCCACCGACAAGTGGGGCGTCAAGGTCAACCGCGTCGAGCTCCAGGACATCAATCCGCCCGCTGCCATCCGGGAAGACATGGAAAAGCAGATGAGGGCGGAGCGTGAACGCCGTGCCCAGGTTCTCCAGGCCGAAGGAACCAAGGCCGCCCAGGTGTTGCGGGCCGAGGGTGAGCGGGAAGCTGCCATCGCAGTGGCGGAAGGTGCCAAGCGGGCCAAGGTCCTCCAGGCCGAGGGCGAGGCCGAGTCCCGGCTCCGCATCGCAGAAGGCGAAGCCCAGGCCGTCAAGATCATCCTGGATGCCGTGGGAACGAAGGGCGACCCCGTCCAGTACATGGTTGCCATGAAGTACATCGATGCCCTCAAGGACATGGCTGCGTCACCGCAGAAGACCGTGTTCCTGCCCTACGAGGCCTCCGGCGTCATGGGGGCACTGGGCGGGCTCAAGAAGATGTTCGACGCGGACAAGTCGGCTCCCCCCGCTCCCCCCCGACCGCCGGTGATGCCGAAGTAGCGGCCCTTCTCAGGTGCAGGAAATACTCGATGTTGCCCTCGGGCCCGGGGACCGGGGATGGCGTGGTGCCGAGGTGCGCAAACCCGCACTCGAGCGACGCCCGGACCACTTTGTCCACCGCAGCCAGGCGTAGCGTCTCGTCGCGAACCACCCCTTTGCGGCCGATGTGCTCCCGGCCCACCTCGAACTGCGGTTTGACCATGGGCAGGGCGATGCCGTCGGGGCGCAGCGCGGCGTGGAGGACCGGAAGAACCAGCGTCAGGGAGATGAACGACAGGTCCGCGACCACGAGGTCGACGGGATCGCCCAGCCGGGCCACGTCGAATTCGCGGACGTTCGTCCCCTCGAACAGGGTCACCGCGGGGTTCTGGCGGATCTCCCAGGCCACCTGGGCCTTGCCGACATCCACGCCGTAGATGTGCGCCGCCCCCCGCTGCAGCAGGCAGTCGGCGAACCCGCCCGTCGAGATGCCCGCGTCCAGAACCCGCAGACCGGTCGGGTCGATGCCGAAGCGGTCCAGCGCGTGTTCCAGCTTGAGCCCGCCGCGTGACACGTAGGGGATCGGGTTGCCCCGGACCCGCACGGCTGCCTCACTGCTGACGAGCGTTCCGGGCTTGTCCACCGGCCGGTCGTCCACCAGGACCGCCCCTGCCAGCAGCATGGCCTGCGCCTTCTGCCGCGTGGGGGCAAGCCCCCTCTCCACGAGCAGGATGTCTATCCTCGTCCTGGCCATTCTCCGACTGCCTTGCCGGCTCCCCGCTGCCCGTCGCTCACGCTCCGGGGAATCTCCTGGGGGGCCGCTGCATGTGCCGATGCACTGGGGGCCTCCCCCCCTGACCCTACTTCGCCTCCCTGCTCACAACGGGCCCATGCAAAGAACATGGGCTACGTAGGGCAAGCCCCTGACCCTACTTCGCCTCCCTGCTCACAACGGGCCCATGCAAAGAACATGGGCTACGCAGGGCAAGCCCCTGACCCTACTTCGCCTCCCTGCTCACAACGGGCCCATGCAAAGAACATGGGCTACGTAGGGCAAGCCCCTGAGCCCTACTGCCCTTCCTTCCTCAGCGTCGTGAGCTTCTGCCGCGCCTGGTCGAGTCGCTCCTGGGCCGCCTTGAGCCGCAGGGTGCCCGTCTCGTACAGGGTCAGGGCCTCCTCGAGAGGGACGTTCCCTTCCTGGAGGCGTTTGAGGACCTCCTCCACCTGGGCCAACAGGGCCTCGAAGCTCATCTCGCCGCCGACGTCGGTCATTCCGGTCTCCTCCGCTGGACATCCTCGTGTGCGCGGGCTACTATCCGGTCCCGGGCTCGGCCCAGTCTAGAACATCGGGCTGGCCGCGCCAAGGAAGAATGGGGGGGGGCCGCTCAGCCCCTTTCGATGGGAGCGAAGTCGAGGGGCCCCCGACCTCAACTGGACAGTTGGAGGTCATGATGATCAGGTTGGCACAGGTTTTCCTGGCCCTGTCCCTGGCGACGGTGCTTGCGCTCGGGACGAGCTGCAACAAGCCTCGGCCGGAGGCTCCGAAGGGTGAGCCGGGGGCCGCGGCAGGGGGGACCGCACCAGGACAGCCTGCCGCCAAGGAGGGAGCGACGGGGGCAGGCACGGCCGCAGAGAAAGGGGGCGGTGCCGCCGGGGAACCGGCCGGCGATCCCGGCCACGACGTCCGGAGCTCCGAGAACGCCGGCCCGGACGCCGAGGACGAGGAGTGGGTCGAGACTCCCGACGCCGCCGCGAAGCCCGGCGCTTCCGAGGAAATCCAGGAGAAGCTCAAGAAGATGAAGTTCGCGTTGCGCCGGGACGTGGTCTGGGTCCGGTCCGCTGTGGCCAACATCCCCTCCTACGAGCAGGCGCTTGCCCGTTTCGACCGGGAGTTCGAAGAGTGGAACATGTACGCCCGCGTGCCGAAGTCCCCGGACGTGGAGTCGCTGCGCAAGGAGCTCGAGGCCCTCGCCCGGAAGGCAGGGGGGGCTGTCTCCTACCTGGACATCCGGGAAGAAACGCTGTCGACCCGGGAGATCCCCGAGCAGATCCGCGGGGACCGGGCGTTCGAGTTCGAGGAGAACGACATCCGGGGGATCCTGCTGGTGACGGTCCGACTGGCTCCAGCGGATGAGGCCTTGCTCAAGGCCCTGGTGGCCGGGCTCGAGGCATCGAACCGCCTCCTCGAGGTGCTCAAGGCGCGGGTCGATCCGGAGGGGGCCGTCATCAGCGCCAGGGCCTACTACTTCCGGGAAGAACGCTACCCGATCCACGTCATCGACCCCAAGAACCTGGAAGTCGAGATGCGCCGCTACGGTATCGGCGATTCGGTCGAGGAGGTCGTCAAGCAGGATCCCATCGGCTATCTCCAGAACTCGGGGATGTCGGTGAGGGAGTTCAACGCGTCGCTTCCGGACGTGAACCGGGCCATGCGCCTGCTCTCGGAGAGCAAGTTCAAGGAGGCGCGCTCCGCCTTCTTCCGGGGGGCCGTCGAAGCCGTACACAAGGAAATGCCCGCACCTTGATGCGGAACCGTTGCGTTTCCCGGTGGGCGTGATTAGTATTCGGCCCGGGAGTGGGAGGTGGTGCTTGCCTGGAGCGTGAGCAACGGGCCGTGTGGGACGGAAAGGGGACCGGCAAGGGGACAAGGGAAACAAGGAGCTGAGATGGTAAAGGAAATCCTCGTCAGCCAGCGCATCTACCCGCTGGAAGTCATCTACGCCACGGCCTACATCTACCTGGACCGCTGCTATGTGTTCCTGGACAGGCGGGACGGGGAGCGGGTATCGGTCCGCCTGAAGGGCAAGCCGGACTGCGGACGCAAGGAGTTCGACGCGATCGTCGGGGAGTTCGAGAACGAGCTGGTGAACCAGGCCTTCCGGCGCAAGGTGAACCAGAGGACCCGGGAGGTGCGGGAGGCCATCGTCCACAGGGCGCTCTTCTCGTCGCTCCCGGAGGCCGCCAACCTGTCTCTCGAGGACGAAGGGGACTACCTGGATGACCCGCTGGGCATCGCTGTCCCGTGGGAGGACAAGTTCGGCAAGGAGAAGGACAAATGAAGGTGGTCCTGGACGGCAGGCTGTACCGGCTCGGAGCGGTACGCGAGGCAGCCCGGGAGTTTGCGGGCCTCGCCAGCATCCGGGTGCAGACGGGGAAGGGGCGGATCTCGGTCACCGTCGAGGACATCGACCCGGACATGGGACCCGCCCTGGTGGACGAGTTTCTCAACTTCGCACTGGCGGGGACCATTTCCCAGGCCACCGCGGCGAGAGGATAGACGATGGCGGTTCGTTTCAAAGGGTCGAAGGCAGCCGGTCTCGATCGGCTCAGCCCGTTCCGTTTCGGTCGCATCCGGGACCAGGTGCTCGTGACCAACGAGGCAGGGGGATTCGTCCTGCTCAGTGAGGGAGAGTTCGAGGCCCTCATGGAGGGTTCCCTCGACGAGGGGAGCCCGAAGCACGAGGAGCTGAAGAGCAAGCACTTCTTCCGTTCCGACGAGGCCACCGCCTCGCTGGCCCGCGACTATGCGCGCAAGAACGCGTTCCTGTTCTCCGGCCCCTACCTGCACATCGTCATCGTGACCTTGCGCTGCAACGAGGTCTGCGTGTACTGCCATGCCTCGCGGCGCGACGTCTCCGAGGTCGCGTTCGACATGAAGCCGGAGCTGGCCCGCCAGGTCGTGGACACGATCTTCGAGAGCCCGTCCCCCGTCATCAACATCGAGTTCCAGGGCGGTGAGCCCCTCGTCAACTGGGAGACCGTCCGTTTTCTCATCGACTACTCGGTGGAGAAGAACCGGACTGCACGAAAGAAGCTCGAATTCTCCCTGGTCACCAACCTGAGCCTGATGGATGACGCAAAGCTGGCGTTCCTGATGTCCAACAACGTCCAGATCTGCACCTCCATCGACGGTCCGAAGGCCGTCCACGACCACAACCGGAAGCTGCTCAAAGGGAGCAGCTACGACCAGGCGGTCCAGTGGATGCGCAAGGCCGACCAGGCCTACCGGGAGAAAGGGCTTGACCCCGACCTGTACCACGTCGAGGCGCTTCTGACCGTCACCCGCGAGACGTTGAAGCACCCCAGGGAGGTGGTCGACGAGTACGTGCGGCTGGGGCGCAAGGCGATCTTCCTGCGCCCGCTGAATCCATTCGGGTTTGCAGCCAGGACCTTCCAGTCCATCGGCTACACGCCCGACGAGTTCCTCCGTTTCTACTTCGAGGCCATGGACTACATGATCGACCTCAACCGGCGGGGGGTCGAGATCCTCGAGCGCACCGCGGCCATCCTGCTCACCAAGATGCTTACTCCGGTCGATCCCAACTACCTGGACCTGCGCTCGCCCTGCGGTGCCGGGATCGGCCAGGTTGCGTACAACTACGACGGGACCGTGTTCACCTGCGACGAGGGGCGGATGCTGTATCAGCAGGGGGACGACATGTTCCAGATCGGGACGATCCCCGAGAGCCGCTACCAGGATCTCACCGGGAGTCCGACGGTCAAGGCCCTGGCCGTGGCCTCCTGCCTCGACAACATCCCCGGCTGCGTCGACTGCGTGTTCAAGCCGTACTGCGGCGTCTGCCCAGTCTACAACTACGCTCAACAAGGTGGGATTTTCGGGCAGATGCCGACCAACGAGCGCTGCCGGATCTACCGCTCGATCCTCGAATACCTCTTCGGGCGAATTGCCGGGGGAGAGAAACAAGTGCTTGACATCCTGACGAAATGGACGATAGTTAGGGATAGGAGCGTGTTCTTTTCTCACGACTGACGGACGGCCCCGCAGCAGGAGGAAGGCTCATGACGAAGGACAAACTGCCCAAGCTCAGGAAGAAGGTCAAAGACTTCCTGTCGAGCGAGGAGGGGAAGATCACCCGCAAGCAGGCGGCGCAGATCTCGACCTTCCTGCTCATGGCGGGCACAGCTGCCGGTCACGCACTTGGCGCTGACCACAGCGTCGGCGGCGCGCAGCTCGACAACCTGGAAGTGACTGCAGCGGGACATTGCTCCCACGGGTCGCACGGCTCCCATGGGTCGCACGGGTCGCACGGCTCCCACGGGTCGCACGGCTCCCACGGGTCGCACGGCTCCCACGGGTCGCACGGCTCTCACGGGTCCCATGGCTCTCATGGGTCCCACGGATCCCACGGATCCTGGTAGAGAGGCGCTCCTGGTCCGACTGCGGTACCGGCTGTCCGAGCTTGCGACGTTTCTGAACCATCACGAAACCCCAGCGGAAGCTCTGTAGTGTACCCTGACTCTCTCCTTACCATCGAGTTGGGCACTCGGTGCAACAACCGTTGCTCGTTCTGCCCCCAGCATCACCTTCGCTGTGTGGCCTCTACCGGCCGCAGCAACGGCGTCGGAGGAGGGGCCGGGGAGACGGGGGATCTCTCGACTTCGGCCGTGGTACGGCGCCTGGAAGACGGCCGGAACCAAGGGTTCTCGAGGATTGCGTTCACCGGCGGCGAGCCTACCGTCCGGCTCGACCTTGCCCGCCTGGTACGGGCCGCTGCCGGCCTCGGCTACGCAGAGATCGGCATCACCACGAACGGCCGGATGTTTGCTGCCGGAGATCTGGCCGCCGAGCTGGTCGAGGCCGGCCTCAACCGGATCTCCTTCTCCCTGCATGGCCCCGAGCCGATCCATGATTCCCTTTCCGGCGTGGCCGGCGCCTACCGCCAGCTCGAAGCCGGCATGGCTTCGGTGCGTGCCACGGCTGCCGGAACGGCCCGGGAACTGCAGCTTCACTCGGTCACCCTGCTGCTCCCGCAGAACGTGGACCTCGTCCGCGAGGCGGTGCGCCTGGCTGCCGGGATGGGGGCTTGCATCCACATCCTCCAGCCTTTCATCGCTTCGAGACCCAACCTCCACGTGGCCGCGGACTATCACCTGAGCATCCGCACGCTCGCCCGGGCCGTGGCCCAGGCGGGCCTTGTGGCCACCCGTCATTCCACGCGGGTCAAACCCTACAACATCCCCTACTGCGAACTCGAGGATCTTTCCGGCCTCGAACTCCAGCCGTATCGGCTCGCCACGTTCAGGCGACAGGAGGGGGATCTCCACGATCTGAGCGCCTTTGGCCAGCGTCAGTTCTATCGTGTGGACCGCTGCCCGACCTGTCCGACCCCCTGTCCGGGGTATCGGATCGAGCAATTTCCGCGCGAAAAGATGGCCGATGCGATCGTTGAAGCTGTGACAGACTGGCGCACTCGCGGGATCGCGGTCCCCGGCCTCGATCTGCTCGACGAGCCGGATCTGGCCCGGTGCCTTGCCCGGATGGTCGAGGCGGGCTTCGATGTGGTTCCGGTTTCGGGTGGCAGAATGTGGTGCGCTCCGGCCCGTTACGTGCGCGCTTTGGCACAGGCAGGCATCCGCGAGGTGGTGCACGTCCTCAGGACCGAGTGGGACGGAACCGGGTGGGACGGCAAGCCCGTCGCAGAGCCGGAGCCGGGCAACGAGGACGCGACCCTGCACCTGGCGCAGCTCCTGGCGGATGCGGGCATCCGGAGCCGGCTCCTGGTGGCCGTTCCGGACCTGCCGGAGTTCCCCTATCCGCTGGACTTGCCCCTTCCGTTCACCGATGTCGTGGTCGCCGTGCCCATCGGCTGGAGGGGGGTGGTTTCCCCTTCTCGTGGAACGCGCCACTCCAACGGCTCGGCATCGGGCAGGAACGGTCGGGGCACGAACGGCGGGAACGGCGGCAACCGGGGGGGCACGGCGGGCCTGCTCAACTCGGTCGGGCCCGCTGCCCTCAACGCGGCGGAGACGCTCTCCCGTCACATCCGGGTCGAGCTCGCGACTTTCGACGCGCTGCGAGTGCTCGACTCTTCCGGGCTCCACTGGCAGAAGGCGTTTTCCGCCCGATTCGGAAGCACCGACTGGTCTGCTCGGATGGTCTCCCACCGGTTCAGCACCCGGGAATACGCGTTCCTGTTCTGGTCGAACCTCTTCTTCCTGTATTGAGCCCCGGAGCGTCCGCTCGACGCCGGAAGATGACCGATCCTGCGTCTACGGGAGCGGCGCCGTCAGGAGGATGCCGAGCCGGTTCGCTGCGGGCAGGGTGGGGGGAGACTTGTCCTTCAAGAAGGGGGTGACGGCCGAAAACAGCTCGGCCGCCCGATCCCGGCTCATCCTCCCGTAGTACTGCCGGGCCCCTCCGGCTGAGTCGCCCGGATCGGTCAGCTCGAAGCGGGCCACGATCTCTGCCGGGAGCGGTGACGTCAGCTCCAGCTCGACCGTTGCCGGGACCGCGCGCTTCGATACCTCGGTCGGAGCGGGGGGGAGCATCCCGAAGTAGATGTAGAACAGCGACCCGAGGATGACGACGAAGACCAGCAGCTCGTAGGGGAACCGCAGCACCGGCCCCGCGCTGTCCACCGCACGGCGGGTGATGCGACGCTGCACCGACGGGAGCAACGACTCCGGTGCCGGCCTCGGGCCCAGCCGTCGGATGAGCTCCACGGTCTGCCGGTAGCGCTCGAAACGCTCCCGGAAGCCCGCGTCCTCGGCGAGGTTCCGCTCGAACCGGCCCTGTTCGTCCTCGTTCAGCTCGCCGTCCAGCGCAGCCAGGAAGATGTCCTCTTCCGGGCCGGTGAATTCGCCGTCTCGCGCCATCAGACCAACTCCTCCCCGTCCAGGTGTCCGCTCATCAGCCTTGCAAGCTGGCTGCGTGCCCTGTGAATCCTGGACTTCACGGTTCCCTCGGCCAGCCCGGTGAGCTCCTGGATCTGCTCATACGACAGGAGCTCGATGTCCCGGAGCACCAGCACCTCCCGGAAGTCCTCGGGCAGGCGGGAAATGGCCTCGTGCAGCGCGTTTTCCATCTGCTGGGTCGCGAGCAGCGCCTCCGGGTTCTCGGGCCGCTCCCCGATGGGGCGGTAGTCCGGCTGCTCCACCTTGTCGTCGATGCACGATTCCATGCTGCGCTTGCGCCGCACGTTGTAGCGGATCCGGTTCTTGTACATGTTGGACGCGATGCGCAGCAGCCAGGTGCAGAGGCTCCCCTCCCCCCGGAAACCGGCGATGAACCGGAACGCGGCGATGAAGACCTCCTGAGCGACCTCCTCCGCCTCGTAGGCGTTGCCCAGCATCCGGTACAGGTAGGAGTAGACGCGGTTCTGGTGCTCGATCACAAGCCGGGTGAAGGCCTTGCGGTCCCCCTGCTGAGCCCTTGCAACCAGCTCCTTCTCCCACGCTTCCATCCGAGAGCCGCTCCGCTCCTTTCTTCCTTGAAAAATAGAGGACCGGGCTGTAAGCTTGCAAGAGAAAATTGGGGGGGAGCCGCGGCATGCAGCTCGATCTGGCACTTTTCCTGCGTTTGTCCCGAACCCTGGAGGGAACGACTGTCGAGGCCCAGGTGGCCCTCGACGACCATGCCGCAGTCCTGTCCGCACTGGACCGGTTCCTCTTGTCGGTCAACGAGCAGACCGAACTCCTTCGACCTCGCGACACGGCCCCGGCAGCAGCAGCGATCCAGGTGGAGCTGGAGGAGAGCCACGAGATTCCGCCGATCCCGGAGGAGGCGGCACTTCCTCCGGAGCTGGAGGAAGAGCTCCCGCCGCAGGTCTGGACCCGGCAGCACGACCTGTTGTACGAGGACGTGCTCTGGCTCTTCCGGATCGGCGACAACGAGGGGGCGCTCGTCTCGCTCGGGCGCCTTCTGGCCGTGGCAGCGGACACGCAGGAGCTGCAGCGTTTCCTCGAAATCAACGAGAGCAAGCTGGTGAGCCTGTACGAACGCATGCTGGGTTCCTTCCAGCTTCCGCTCGCTGTCTCCGACGACGGGGTCGGAGACCGTTACTTCATCCGCCCGCAGGAGGCTCAGGCGCTGCTTCGTCTCGGCAAGGAGTGCGACAACCTCGCCCAGCTCCTCGACCGTACAGCGACGCCCCGCATGCAGGCCCTGGCGCTGGTCCACCGGCTCCACTCCGAAGGCCTCCTGTCGGTCCAGGCCGGCGAGAAGCGCGAGTCGGTGCACTGAGCCCCGTTTTCCCTCGCCATGCGGATCGAATTCGTCTAGAACGATACTCGAAGGAATGCGTATGAGCGCCCCCCTTCCAGCGGGGGAAGACCCTCGGGACGATTGTCAGGAATGATGACGGAGGCAGGCGAATGAAGGCTCGGCAAGGCATCTCTGCGGCGAAGCGGGCGGTGAGCAGGACAGATCTGTGCGGGATCGTCCTGGCAGGGCTGGTCGCGGCGGTTGCGGGATTCTCGGCAGTGGCAGCAGGGGCGGGGGACGAAACCGTCGCCGGCCCGTTTCGGGAAGCCCCGCTTTCCCAGAAGTTCAAGGCAGCCAGGAAGGAGATGGAGAAGGGCAACTTCCGGCAGGCGCTCGAGGGGTTCCTCGCAATACGGAGCGAGGCAGGTGAACGATGCGAGGGGGCCGTTGCCGTGATGGATGCCGCCCGCTGCCATGTCGCACTCTACGAGTTCGATCAGGCCGTCGACCTGCTGAGCGGGTTCATCGCCTCCGGTCCCGGGACCACCTGGGAGGCCGTGGCGCTTGCCACCCGCGGCGAGCTGTACATGAAGTTCCCCGACCAGTGCTACCGAACCGGCGAGCGCTGCCGATTCAACACCGATGTCCGGGAAGGACAGGCCGAGTACGCCTGGTACCTGAAGGCCGCCCTGGCCCGCAAAGACCGGATCGAGGCGCGCTCGAAGTTCAAGCTTGCTCTCGAGGCCGGTACCCGGGCCGCATCGTCTCCCGCCGCCGGGGGCGCATGTCTCGCGTCGGGTGACCTGAGGGCCGAAGCGATTGCCAACAACCGAGGCCTCGCCGAGCTCGTCGCCCAGGCGGGCTACCAGGCATGGGACGATGCCACCGACCCGCAGGAAATCACGACCGTGGACCTGTCCGTCCCGTTCGAGAAAGTCGAGCGGCAGCGCACCCAGGTCCTCTATCTCCTGGACGAGTGCGATGTCCTGGGCAAGGGGCTGAAGGATTTGCATCCGCTGGCCGAAGCGAGGCTCCAGAAGGCCATGTTCCTCGCCCAGTTCCCGGAGAACCCGCCCAAGGCCTTTGTCGAGGCGCAGAACAAGGCATGGGAGGAGTGGAGCAAGGCCCACCCCGATGGACAGCCGCCCTTCCGGTACGAGACCTGGCAGCGACCCGAGCACCTGGACCCGACACGGATCGCTGCATCGCTGCTGAAGGACTTCCCCAAGGCGCCGGAGATCGACAAGTACGAGGCCCTGTACGGGCGTTTCCTGTCAGCGGACCAGCAGTTCAAGGCTGCGGCGGAGCAGTTCCGGGCGTTCCTGAAGAAGCGGCCCGACAGCAAGTGGGTCGGCGATGTGCGCTCGAGCCTCGACGAGATCGTCAATCCCAGCCTCTCCTTCTATTTGCCGTCGGTCGCCTACCCGGGACGAGCCGCCCAGATGTCGGTCACCGGAAGGAACGTGAAGTCCGCCACGATGGAGTTTCGCCGGATCGATCCCAAGCTCGTGCTGGAGGCGCAGTGGTTCGTCAAGACCGGCTCCATGGACCTGCAGCAGCAGGTGAACGGGAACGACGGGCAGAAGTTCCTCTCGGACCTGTTCGGAGCGGGAGACAAGGCCGAGGTGGTGGAAGTGGCCCTGGACGATCCGGGGGACCATTCGTTCGTCACGAAGAGCGCGGAGGTGAACCTGTCCCGCAACGGCCTCTACGTCTACCGGTCGAAGCTTCCGGTCGGAGAGCAGTACGGGCTGTTTCTGCGAACCGGGATCATCGTCGTGACCCGCTCCCTGGCCGGTCGGACGAGCTACTACGCTGCGGATGCCGTAACCGGGAAGCCGGTCCCGGACTCAAAGCTCACTATGCGGGAGGTGTACCACCGCCAGGGGATCCTGTTCGGGTTCCAGGAAGTGCGTATCCACTCGCTCACGACTGACGGGGCGGGGATGGCCGACTTCCGGTTCACCGAAGGGAAGGGGATCTCGGGAAACCAGGCCTCGGCCTGGCTCGTGTCGGGGGACTCGCTGGCGATCTCCGAGTACGACTACCCCTCCTATGCCTATGACGCGGGCAGCGAGACCGGTGTGGACAAGGGCTTCCTGTTTGCCGACCGCCCGGTGTACAGGCCCGGCGACCGCGTCTACTTCAAGGCGGTCGTGCGGGAGCAGAGCAAGGGGGGCTACCGGAACGTCGCAGGGCGCCCCTACCGGGTGATGGTGTCCACTCCGCAGGGGACGACGCTGTTCGACCAGCGCTTCAAGGCGGACATGTTCGGCACGGTGGACGGGAGCCTCTCGCTGCCGGAAGGGGCGCCGCTCGGCTACTACTACATCTCGGTTTCAGGCGGGGCGCAGGACGACCGGTACGTCTACCTGTCGGCCGGTGCCAACTTCCGGGTGGAGGAGTACAAGAAGCCGGAGTTCAAGGTGACGGTGACGCCGTCGGCCGACCTGGCCGGCGTGGGGGACAAGGTGTCTGCGCGGGTGGAGGCCCGGTACTACTTCGGCGGAGCGGTCGCGGGTGCGAAGGTCACCTACAGCATCGAGCGGTCACCCTACACCCACACCTGGAGTCCGCCCGACCCATGGAAGTGGCTGTACGGAGAGGGATGGGACGGCGTGTATCCCGACTACTACTACGGGGGGACGCCGATCGCGAGCGGCGAGGGGGTGACCGATGCCACCGGCCGGCTGACCGTGGAGCTCCCTCCCCTCTCGGAGGAAGAGCTCAAGCTGGAGAACGACTGGCGGTACACGGTACGGGCCACGGTGATGGACCTGTCCCGGCGCAGCATCGAGGGGAGCGGCACGGTCGTGGTGTCGCGCTCGCCCTTCTTCGTGCACATCGAGCAGCCATCGGGCTTCTACCTGAGCGGGGATTCCCCCGAGGTCCGCGTGCACACCATGACTCTGGCCGGGGTCGGAGTCCCGGGCAAGGCCCGCTGGAAGCTGGAGAGGCTCGAGCACATCTACGGCGAGAAGGAGCCGAAGCGGCACCCCGCGGGGGAAGGGACGGCGGACGTGGACGAGCGGGGGGAGGCCGACGTCAGGCTCACGCTGCCGCAGCAGGGGCATTTCGAGATGGTCGTCACGTGCACGGATGCTGCAGGTCGGGAAGCCAAAGGGGTGACCGGGTTGTTCGTGGCCGATGCCAAGACATCCAAAGCGGATGTTCGGTATGCCGGCGTCACGCTGTGGCCCGACAGGCGGTCCTACGAGCCGGGTGACAAGATGAAGGCCCTGGTGGTCGTGGAGAAGCCGGGTTGGGTGCTGGTGACTGCGGAGGCGGGGGGGCAGGTGCTGTTCGAGCAGCTCCTGGAGATGGATACCACGGGGCGGGTGGTCGAGTTCCCGATCGAGGCGAAGCATGCCCCCAACTTCTTCCTGTCTGCGGGCCAGGTGCGGGATCACGACTGGTACTTCGGGCAGCGGCAGATAGCGGTGCCGCCGGCGGGCAAGCTGTTGACCGTCGAGGTGCTTCCCGACGGGAACGAGCACCGTCCGGGGGACAAGGGGAAGATCAAGGTCAAGGTGACCGGGCCGGATGGCAAGCCGGTGCAGGCAGACGTGGCGCTCTGGATGTTCGATTCATCGGTGCTGTACATCCAGGGCGAGACGATGGGGAACATCGCCCAGTACTTCCACGGGCAGCTTCGCTACCAGGGGATGTACGCGAAGCAGTCCGGGTACGTGTATCTGCCCTATCGGGCGTTCATTCCGCTTCCGGATCTGCCCTACAAGATCAATGGGCTGCCGTACGTCCCGGGTTACTACGGCGGGGGCTACGGGCCCGGCTACTACGGGTTCGACGAATCGGGAAGGGGCGCTGGCTGGGCCATGGGAGGCGGAGGGTCCATGCCCATGGGCCGTGTCACCTCGAGGGCCTACGAGTTCGAGGAGGACCTCATCGACGGCTCACTGGCCATGGGCAAGAAGGGCGACATGCTGGCGCGGGCCGAGGCGCCTGCGGAGGCTGTGGCCGTGCCGATGGCAACTGCGGTCAGCCAGTCAGCCGCGGGGCCTGGTGCGCTGGTCGCGGTGCGCGAGTACTTCCCCGATTCTGTCCTCTGGGTCCCACACTTGAAGACGGGAAAGGACGGACTGGGCGAGGCGGAAGTGACCTACCCGGACTCGCTGACCACGTGGGAGCTGCGGGCCGTCGCTGCCGATGCCGGCGAGTTGGTGGGGCAGTCCGGCGCCCAGACCGTGACGACCAAGAAGCTGGTGGCCCGTCTGGAGGCCCCGCGCTTCCTGGTGGCGGGCGACAAGGCCAGGCTGGCCGGCGTGGTGCGCAACGACCAGGCGGTCCGCATCAAGGCCAGGCTCACCCTGGCGCTCGAAGGCAAGGGGCTGGAGCTGAAGTCGGATGACAAGGCCACCCTGGAGCTTGGCCCGGGCGAGGAAAAGCGTGTCGACTTCGAGGTGCTGGCCCTGACCGCGGGCGAAGTGAACGTGACTCTTGCCGTCGACGCCGGAAAGGAGAAGGATGCCCTCCGGAAGAAGTTCCCCATCCTGGCCTGGGGGGCCCGGCGCCTCGAAGGACAGAGCCTGACTGCAGCTCCGAACGCCGCCGGAACGGTATCGTTCGAGCTTCCCGCTGCCGACCTGCGCAGCGGCGAGGAGCTCACGGTTGCCGTGGACGGTTCACTGGCCGGCGTGCTCTTCTCCGCATTGCCCTACCTGCTCGACTACCCGTACGGGTGCGTGGAGCAGACGCTGAGCCGCTTCCTTCCTGCCGTGCAGGTGGGGCGTGCGCTCGACATCGCAGGACTGAAGCTTGACGGGATTCCGGCACTTCCGGCCGAGGCGAGCCTGGCGGATCCGATGTCGAAGCATGGGCCCTGGTACCACAACGGCGTGTTCTCCGGCGCCGGGCTCGACACGATGCTGAAAGACGGGCTGCTGCGCCTGGTGACCATGCAGGGCGGCGACGGTGGATGGGGCTGGTGGGCCGGCTTCCCGTCCGACCCCTACATGACCGCTCACGTGCTCGACGGATTGCTCGACGCCTTTTCGCTCGGTCTGGCGGTCGACGAGAACGTCATCGCCCGGGGACTGGTCTTCCTCCAGGACCGGCTCGACCGGCTGGAGGAGCGGAACCTCCACATGGACCTCTTCCAGATCTACGTGGTCAGCCGCAAGCAGGAGCAGTCGAAGGAGAGAATGGACAAGCTGTTCGAAGCCCGCAACGATCTGTCCGACTACGGGAAGGCGCTGTTGGCCCTCTCCCTCTACCAGGCGGGGCGGCTGGCGGATGCGACGCTGGTCCTCGACAACCTGAAGGACCGGGCGTGGGTCGACGAGAAGAGCGGGACCGCCTCGTTCAAGGACGCGGGAACGAACTGGTGGTGGTGGTGGCAGGATCGGACGGAGACCGTGGCGTGGGTGCTCAAGGCTTTCCTGCAGATCCGGCCGTCGGATCCGATCGTGGACAAGTTCGCCCGTTGGCTCGTGGTCAACCGGGAGGCGGGGCACTGGGATTCCACCCGGCATACCGCCACGGTCGTGCGGATCCTGGCCGAGTACCTCGGGTGGCGCAAGGAGTTCGAGACGCAAGGGGACGTGCGGGTGCTGATCAACGGCAAGGAACGTGCGGAGTGGACCATCGGCAAGGGGCAGGCGGCCCTGTTCCACCAGTCGCTGACCCTGCAAGGGGAGGAGGTCGGCAACGGGCCCGTGACCGTCACCGTGGAGTTCTCAGGCGAAGGCCGTGTGCACTCCTCCGCATTCCTCGGCTACTTCAGCGCGGAAGAGCCCATCCCGGCCTGGAGCAGCCGGATCGCAGTGGACCGGACCTACTACCTGCTTACTCGCAAGCCCATCGAGCCCCAGCCGGATGGCGGGCCGGCCGGCCAGGGGGGGGCGCTGGGCAAGGGGGGCTACGATGGTTGGGGGGCCGACTACCTGGGAGGCTTCGGGACCGCAATGGGCGGACCGGACCAGGACTTCGACCGCAAGGAGCTGAAGGACGGCGATCCGCTGTCTCCGGGGGATCTCATCGAGGTCGTGGTGCGCATCGATTCCCCGAACGACTATGAGTACCTTGTCTTCGAGGATCCCAAGCCTGCAGGCACCGAGCCTGCCGAGCTGACCAGCGGGTCACGCTACGAGCACGGCTCATGGTGGTACCGGGAATACCGGGACCAGAAGGTAGTCTCGTTCCTCGATCGTCTCGCACAGGGGAAGCAGGCGCTCAGCTATCGCCTGATTGCCCAGATCCCCGGTACATTCCGCGTCCTGCCGCACCTGGCCCATGCCATGTATTCGCCCCGTGTCCAGGCGGGCTCATCCTCTGCCACCATACAAATCAACCCGTAGCCGTCGCCGGTTGCAAACCCCTCCCCAACCTGCTAAAACGAATCCCGTTGTCCGACCTCATCAGGGGAGGGAGAGGATGAAGCACGACGTCGAGAAGGAAGTCCTGGAGCGGTTCCTGCGGTACGTGAAGATCGACACGCGGTCGGACGAGGAGGGCAAGGGGAGCCCATCCACCGAGTGCCAGCTCGACCTGCTCAGGCTGCTGGAGGTCGAGCTGCTCGAGCTGGGCATG
>VGRX01000041.1 GCA_016875215.1 Deltaproteobacteria bacterium | reverse complement strand
TGTTGGGGCTCAGCGCGGACCTGACCGGTGCGCTGGCGGTGGCAGGGGATTTCGAAGACCGAGCCGCTGCCGCGCTGTTCTCGGAGAGCCAGTCACGCTTCGTGGCCTCGGTGCAACCGTCGAACCGGCAGCGCTTCGAAGCGCTCTTCGGTTCCCGGGCCGTGGGGCTCGGCGAGGGCCGTGCGGACGTCCGGTTCGAGCTTGCCCTGGATGGCAGGCCATTGGTGAGGACCGATGTCCCCGAGCTGCTGCGTCGCTGGTCCACGGGACTTGAGGCATAGGGGGAGCCGATGAGACAGGTCAAGGCGCTGGTCGTGACCGGGTTCGGCATCAACTGCGAGGAGGAGACGGCTGCGGCATGGAGGCTGGCGGGTGCGAGTGCGGACATCGTGCATCTCAACGACGTGCTGCAAGGCCGCGTGTCGCTTGACCGGCACGACGCCGTCAGTCTTCCCGGCGGGTTCTCGTTCGGAGATGACCTCGGGGCAGGAAAGGCGCTGGCCAACCGGATCCGCTACAAGCCGCTGCCTTGCGGCGGGACTCTGTTCGACGAGCTGGCACGCTTTCTCGAGCGCGGCGGATTCATCCTCGGCATCTGCAACGGGTTCCAGGCATTGGTCAAGATGGGATTGCTGCCGAACACGGGGGGCGCGTACGAGCAGGAAGTGAGCCTCACGACCAACGACTCCGGCCGGTTCGAAGGCCGGTGGTGCCGGCTGTCGTTCCTCGACAGCGCCCCTGCACGCTTCCTGGGCGGACTGCCCCCGATGGAGCTGCCCGTGCGGCACAAGGAAGGCAGGATGGTCACGCGGGACGAGCAGGTCCGAAGTCGTATCGTCGAGCTTTCGCTCAACTGCATGGCGTACTGCGACGAAGGTGGCGCCAGCACATCCGAGTATCCGCTCAACCCGAACGGATCCGAGCTGTGCTGCGCCGGGCTGTGCGATGTGACCGGCCGGGTGCTGGGCCTCATGCCGCATCCCGAAGCATGCCTTTCGCTGTACAACTATCCGGACTGGGGGAGCCGCCGGCGGAGGGGTGAGCGAAACGAGGAGGGGGCCGGGTTGCGGTTCTTCAGGGCCATCGTCGACAACATCAGGAGGGACTCGTGATTCGAATCCGGCGTGCGCTCGTGAGCGTGTCCGACAAGAGCGGGGTTGCCGAGCTGTGCGCGGTGCTGCACGGGCTCGGGGTGGAGATCGTGTCGAGCGGCGGAACGGCCGCAGCGCTTCGTGATGCCGGCATTCCGGTCACCGATGTTTCGGCGTTGTCCGGCAACCCGGAGGCTTTCGGCGGCCGCATGAAGACCATCTCGTTTGCCATCGAGTCCGCGCTGCTGTTCGACCGGGAGCGTGATGCCCGGGAAGCGGAGCGGCTGGCGATCGTTCCCATCGACATGGTGGTCTGCAACCTGTATCCGTTCACCGCGGCCAGGGATGCAGGGGGCGACGATGCCGTGCTTGCGGAGAACATCGACATCGGCGGCCCGACGATGATCCGCGCTGGCGCGAAGAACTGGCGGTTCGTCGCAGTGCTCACGTCACCTGCCCAGTACGGAGCGGTTTCGAGCGAGCTGCTGGCCAATGGTGGCGCGCTGGGCCACGACACACGCTCGAGGCTCATGCGGGACGCGTTCAACCACACCGCGGACTACGACGCGGCCATCGCGTGCGAGATGGACCGGCGTGCGGGGCGGATGTCGATGCGCTTTGCGTTCCGGAACGGCCGCGAGCTGCGCTACGGCGAAAACCCGCACCAGAAGGCATGGCTTCTGCGCGATGCCGGCGCGGTTGCATCCCTGTTCGACATGGAGCACATCCGCGGAGCGGAGGTTTCCTACAACAACGTGGTCGACATTCACGCAGCGCTCGAAGCGGTCTTCCCGGTCGAAGGCATTGCGTGCGCAGTGGTCAAGCACACCAATCCGTGCGGGCTGGCGAGTGCGCCGACGCAGCGTGCGGCATTCGAGGCAGCGTGGGCCGGCGACCCCATGTCCGCGTTCGGCTCCGTGGTGGCATTCAACAGCCGTGTGGAGGAGGAGACCCTGCGGTTCCTGGAGCTGGACAACGCAGACAGGAACCGCCGCCGGTTCGTCGAGGCCGTCGTGGCCCCCGACTTCTCGGCGCAGGCCGTCGCACTGGCTTCGGTCCACAAGAACCTGCGGCTCGTGCGGGTGAGCCCGGACGTGGTGAACGAGCCTGTGCAGGTGAAGCTCCTTGCGGGCGCGTGCCTGGCACAAGGTCGGGACGTCGCTGCTTTCGAGAAGCTGGAGATGATCACTGCGAGTCGGCCGGAAGCGCTCGACGTGCCCCTGGTGCAGTTCGGAATCGGGGCCGTTCGCTGCGTCAAGAGCAACGCGATCGTGGTGGTCCGCAGGAAGGAGGATGGCACGATGCAGCTCCTCGGCATGGGGGCAGGGCAGCCCAATCGGCTGACGTCCATCCGGCTGGCACTCGACCGTTGCCGGGACAACCTGGCCGCAGAGCATTCCGGGACGGCGGAGGCGCTCGACGCGTGGATGAGGGAGCAGCTTGGCCGCTGCGTCCTCGTTTCCGATGCGTTCTTCCCGTTCCCGGACAACATCGAGCTCATGGCGGCCAGAGGAATCCGGCTGGCAGTGCAGCCGGGGGGATCGTTGCGGGACAAGGCCGTCATCGCAGCGTGCGACGCACTGGGCGTCGCCATGGTGATGACCGGCGTACGACACTTCAGACACTAGGAGAGACCCGATGACGGCGCTGAAGAGATTCTCGACTCCGCAGCTTCGCAAGCTGCACAGCGGAAAGGTCAGGGAGAGCTTCCGCATCGATGCGGCCCGCAGGCTCGGGGTCGTGACCGACCGGATCTCGGCCTTCGACCGGGTGCTGGACACGGCCATCCCTCGCAAAGGGGACGTGCTGAACAGTCTGTCCGACTTCTGGTTCTCCGCCACTCGTGAAATCCAGGAGAACCACGTCGTGGAGGCGGTGGACCCGTGTGCGACCGTCGTGCGGGAAGCCCAGCCAGTCCGGATCGAAGTGGTGGTCCGGGGCTTCATCACCGGTTCCATGTGGAGGCAGTATGCCAAGGGGAAGCGGGTGTTCTCGGGCGTGGAGCTTCCGGAGGGGTTGCGGCAGAACCAGCGGCTTCTGGCACCGGTCCTGACGCCGACGACCAAGGGGGAAGTGGACCTGGAGGTGAGCCCCCGGGAAATCGTCGAGCAGGGGCTCGCATCGCAGGAGCGCTGGGACGAGATGGCCGCGGCGGGGCTGGCGCTGTTCTCTGCGGGGACGAAGCTGCTCGAGCCGAAGGGGCTGCTGCTGGCGGACACGAAGTACGAGTTCGGGACGGTGGATGGGCGGCTGGTGCTCATCGACGAGCTGCACACGCCGGACTCATCGCGGCTGTGGCTCGCTCAGCAGCACGAGCGGGATCCGCTCTCGATCGATTCACTGGACAAGGAATACGTGCGGGCCTGGCTGAGGAAGGAAGCCGAGAAGGGGCCCATGCCGACGTCGCTGCCCCGGCACGTGGTGGACGAGACGTCCCGGAGGTACTGCGAGCTGCACCGCAGAGTCACGGGCCAGGAGCTTCCGGAAGATGGCCGCAGTGCAGGCGAGCGGCTCTGTGCCAACCTCGTCCGCCGGGGACTCATCAGGGACGGCTACGTGGTCGTGTTCATGGGGTCCAGGGCAGACCTGGATCACGCACGAGCGATTGCGGACTACCTCCGGCCGTATGAGGTCGCCGTGGACCTGCGCGTGGTCTCGGCACACAAGAACGGCGAGCGAATCACGGACATGGCCGGCGAGTACAACGGGTCGTTCGAGCCCGGCGCGGCCATCGCAGTCGCCGGCCTGTCGAACGGCCTTGGCGGTGCGCTTGCCGCCAACCTCAACGTGCCGGTGATCAGTTGTCCGCCGCTGAAGGATCCCGCGGACGTGCTGCTGAACATCGGCTCGTCGCTGATGATGCCGGGCAAGGTGCCGGCGGCCACGGTCCTCAGACCGGACAACGCGGCGCAGGCCGCACTGAGGTGCCTGAACCTGCTGCGGCTGAGGGAGCGGTTGTCGCACGAGATCGAGGATACCAAGCGGGCGTTGCTGGCGGCGGACATGGAGTTGCGGGGGTAGGCATGGAAGCGATTTCTCCGTTGGACGGCCGGTATCGGGAGGTTGTGGCGTCGCTGAGGGAGTTCTTCTCCGAACACGCACTCATGAGAGAGCGATGCCGGGTGGAGATCGCGTACCTCCGCATGCTCGCAGGGACCGGGTTGCTCGGCCGGCTCGAGCCGGGAGAGCTCGAGCGCATGGCCGACCTCGAGAAGGGTTTTGGCGAGGCCGATTTCCTCCGAATCAAGGAGATCGAGAAGGTCCACCGCCACGACGTGAAGGCCTGCGAGCTGTTTCTGCGGGAGCGGCTCGGGCTGGCGAGGCCCGGGATGATCCACTTCGGCCTCACCTCGGAGGACGTCAACAACCTGGCCTGGTCGCTGCTTCTCTCCCGGTTCCGGGACCGTGAGCAGGCGCCCCTGGCAGCCAGCCTCTGCAAAGCGCTGTGCGATCTGGCGGAGCGGTACGAGGCATCGCCGTTCCCCGCTCACACGCACGGCCAGATCGCATCGCCGACGACCGCAGGAAAGGAGCTTTGCGTGTTCGGGGTCCGCCTGGTCCGGCAGCTCGCAACGCTCAAGCGGATGCGATTCCTGGGCAAGCTCAACGGGGCGACCGGGACGTATGCGGCGATGTACGCAGCGTTTCCCGACTTCGATTGGGTGGCCTTTTCCCACGACTTCGTCCGGCAGCTCGGCCTGGTCCCGAACATCGTCACGACGCAGATCGAGGACCACGATACCTGGGCCGAGTACTTCGCGTGCGTCTCGCGCGTGAACAACATCATCATGGACCTGGACCAGGACATGTGGAGCTACATCTCCCGCGGGTACTTCGTCCAGGAAGCGGTTCGGGGAGAGACCGGCTCGTCGACCATGCCCCACAAGGTCAACCCGATCCACTTCGAGAACAGCGAAGGGAACCTGGCGATATCGAACGCGCTGCTCGCAATGCTCCAGGACAAGCTGTGCCGTTCGCGCATGCAGCGGGACCTGTCGGACAGCACGGTGGAGCGCAACATCGGCGTGGCGCTTGCGCATTCGATGCTGGCGATGGCCGAGACGCTGAAGGGGCTGGCTCGCGTCAGCCTCGATGAAGCGGCTTGCCGGGCGGAGGTCGAGGCGCACCCCGAGGTCCTGGCCGAGGCGTACCAGACCATCCTCAGAGCTGCCGGCGTGGCGGACGCGTACGAGCGGATGAAGGACGTCACCCGCGGCAAGGCGGCAGGCCTGGAGGAGCTGCACGAGCTGGCACGGGGGCTGCCCGTGGACATCGCGGTGCGGGAATCCCTGCTGGCATTGACGCCGGCCCGGTACATCGGGGCATCGGTTCGGGTGTGCGGGCGGGCAAGAGCGGAGATTGCCGAGGAGCTGAGAGCATGAAGGCAGCGGTCCTGGGATCCGGAGGTCGGGAGCACGCACTGGCCTGGAAGCTGGCCGGGGAATTGGGCGAGGGCAATGTCTTCGTCCTCCCCGGGAACGGAGGGATCCGGAACAGCGTTCCGGTGGACGGCACGGACACGGAGCAGGCGCTGGCGTGGTGCCTCGACAACGAGGTGGACCTGGTCGTCGTGGGTCCGGAAAAACCCCTCGTGCAGGGAATGGCCGACGTCATGAGGAGCAGCGGCCTGAAGGTGTTTGGCCCGTGCGCGGCCGCGGCCCGGCTGGAAGGGTCGAAGGGCTTTGCCAAGCAGTTCATGAGCCGGTACGACATCCCGACCGCGGATTTCGTCGTGTGCCGTGGGCCGCAGGGTGCGGCGGATTTCGTGCGCGCACTGGGCGGGCGTGTGGTGGTGAAGTACGACGGGCTGGCTGCCGGCAAGGGGGTTTCCGTGTGCGGCAGCGAGGAGGAGGCGCTGCGGGCCGTCGAGCGGGTGGAGACCGACTACGGCAGTGGTGCAGCGTTCGTGGTGGAGGAGAGGCTCGAGGGGCCCGAGCTGTCAGTGATGGCGATCACGGACGGTCGCTCAGCGGCTCTGCTGCCCACCTCGAGGGATCACAAGCGGGCCCTGGACGGCGACAAGGGGCCGAACACCGGAGGGATGGGGGCCTTCTGCCCGGTTGCTGACCTGCCGAGCGGAGCGCACGACCGCATCTGGTCACGAATCGTGGAGCCCACTCTGGCGGGGCTGAGGGCCGAAGGGATCCCGTACTGTGGGGTCCTCTACTTCGGAATCATGCTGACCGAAGCGGGGCCGATGCTGCTGGAATACAACGTCAGGCTCGGCGACCCGGAGGCAGAGGTCCTTCTCCCCGCGCTCAAGTCGAGCCTGGTCGAGGTCGCGCTCCGCAGCATCGACGGGACTCTGAGCGGGACCAGCGTCGTGCTGGAGGACGGGTGCTTTGCAGACGTCGTGCTGGCATCGGGAGGATACCCGTCGGGCTACACAACGGGCCTTCCGATCACGGACGTCGGCCCGGACGATCCGGACACGCTCGTCTTCCATGCGGGAACGAGACGTTCAGGGGACCGCCTGGAGACAGCCGGGGGCCGCGTGCTCAACGTCGTCGGCCGGGGGGCGACTCTCGACGCTGCGCTGGAGAAGGCGTACCGCCGATGTCGGGGGATCTCGTTCGATGGGATGTTCTATCGCCGGGACATCGGAGGCCGGAGGCCCGGCGGATCGCCGGCCGAAGTTGACAGGTGAGGACGGAGAACGACTTGGGCGGCACGAACGGAAGAGCGGAAGGGAGGATGCAGGGCGGCAAGACCGCGGACGCGGCAGGTTGCCGTGTCCGAAAGCGGATCGTGATCCTCATCTCCGGCCGCGGGAGCAACATGGAGGCCATCGTCCGCAACGCCCGCGACGGAGTGCTCTCCGATTGCTGCACCGTGGAGCTGGTCCTCTCCAGCTCTCCGGATGCCGCAGGGCTCGAGATCGCCCGGAGATACGGGATTCCGACGCTGTGCCTGGATTCGAAGGGGCAGCCCCCCACAGCGTATTCCTCGTCCCTCGCTGACGCGCTCGAACCGTATGCACCCGACTACATCGTGCTGGCAGGGTTCATGAAGGTGCTCAAGGCTCCGCTCATCGACCGGTACAAGGAGCGGATCATCAACATCCATCCTGCGGATACGGCGCTTCACCGCGGGCTCGACGGATACGGGTGGGCATTCGAGTCGGGGCTGACCTCCACGAAGATCACCGTTCACTTCGTGGACTACGGTGTGGATACGGGGCCCGTGATTGCCCAGGCCGTAGTGGACCTGGAGGGGGCCCGCGACAGGCAGGAGGTCGAGCGCCGCGGCCTCGCAACGGAGCACTGGTTCTACAGCGAGGTGCTCAAGGCTGTCCTTGCCGGAGGTGCGTAATGTGCGGGATCCTCGGAGTCTACGGGCGTGACCCGGTAGCGGTGGAGCTGGTCCACGGTCTTGCCGCGATCCAGCATCGCGGTCAGGATGCCGCCGGGTTGCTCACTTTCGACAAGACCTTTCACGTCCAGAAGGGACTGGGCCTGGTCAGCAACGTGCTCGGAGACTTCGCAGCGGACCGGTTTCCCGGCTACTCCGGCCTGGGACACGTGAGATACAGCACCATCGGATCGAATACCGTGCCGGATGCGCAGCCGGTCGTGGTGAACTACCCGTTCGGGCTGGCCATGGTCCACAACGGGAACGTGACCAACTTCGTAGAGCTGCGCAGGCACCTGTACGAGGAGCACCATCGCCTCCTGGACACGTCGAACGACGCAGCGCTCATCCTGTACACGCTGGCCTCCGAGCTGGAGCGAAAGGACCTGAAGCGCCTCTCGGTGGCGGACATCTTCGATGCGGTCGAGGCGACGCAGAAGACGGTGCTCGGGTCGTACTCGGCCATCGGGATCATCGCGAACGTCGGGTTCCTGGCATTCTGCGATCCCAACGGCATCCGGCCCATTGTCATGGGACGCAAGTATGCCAGCCATGGGATCTCGCATGTGTTTGCATCGGAGTCGGTCTGCTTCGATTTCCTGGGATGCGAGCGGGTTCGGGACCTCGAGCCCGGGGAGATGGTGTTCATCGACCGGGACATGAACGTGCACACCCGCTCGGGTCGCAGGCAGAAGCAGGCATTCTGCGTGTTCGAGTACATCTACTTTGCCCGCGAGGACTCCGTGATCCACAACCGGCTGGTGGCAACGGAGCGGGTTCGGCTGGGGCGGCCGCTGGCCGAGACGTTCCGCTCGCTCGGGCTCGAGCCGGACATCGTGATCGATGTTCCTTCGTCGGCCTACTTCTTCGCGTCGGGCCTGGCCGAGGAGCTCGGCGTTCCGTACCGCCGGGGCCTTGCCAGGAACAACCACATAGGAAGGAGCTTCATTTCGCCCGGGCAGTCTCTCCGGGAGCTGCTCGTTCGGCAGAAGCTCAACCCGATCCGGGACATCGTCAAGGGAAAGAAGATCGCTGTCGCGGATGACTCGATCGTGCGGGGGACGACCTCCAGGCACATCGTCCGCCTGTTGAGGCAGGCGGGGGCAGCAGAAGTGTACTTCGTCTCGGCCGCCCCGCCCATCAGGTTCCCGTGCATCTACGGCATCGACATGTCCGCCAGGCGGGAGCTGATCGCAGCGCACTACGACGAAGAGCAGATCCGGCACTACCTGGATGCGGACGCGGTGGTCTACCAATCTCTCGACAGCCTCAAAGATCTGTACAAGGATCTGCCTTGCTGCTACGCGTGCTTCTCCGGCGAGTACCCCACCGCCGTGTCCCGGGAGATCATGGAGCAGATCGAACAGGAGAAGCTCTGCTCGGGGCGCGGATGATGGCGGCCGCTCAGAGACGAGGCGGCACTGCTGGGGCGCACTGGACGATGACGGAGGGATCATGGCCGTGCTGATGGATGGCCGCACCGCGGCCGAGAAGACGAAGGCCCGAGTGGCAGCCGCTGTACGCGAGATGCGTCTTTCCGGGCGCAGCGTTCCAGGGCTTGCCGTGATCCTGGTGGGGAACGACCCGGCATCACGCATCTACGTCCGGCGCAAGCGGCAGGCATGTGAGGAAGTGGGGTTCCAGTCGGTCGAGCTCGACTTCCCGGTCGACGCGGGCCAGGACGACGTGCTGCACAAGATTGTCAGGCTCAATGCGGACCCCGCGGTGCACGGCCTCCTGGTGCAGCTCCCGCTCCCGAGCCACATGGACAGGAGGAAGATCATCGAGGCCGTTGCCCCGGCCAAGGACGTTGACGGCTTCCACCCGCTCAACGCAGGATGCACGCTGCTCGGACAGCCCGGCTTCAGACCGTGCACGCCCATGGGCATCATGGAGCTGCTGCGTACGTACGGGATCGACTGCACCGGCAAGGCGGCCGTGGTGGTGGGGCGCAGCCACATCGTCGGCAGGCCCATGGCAGCGATGCTGACTGCGGCCAACGCGACGGTGACGGTCTGTCACTCGTACACCCCGAACCTGGAACCCCACGTGTCCCGTGCGGACATCCTCGTAGTCGCCGTGGGGAAAGCGGGCATGATTCCCGGGGCGTGGGTGAAGCCAGGTTCCGTCGTGGTGGACGTGGGACAGAACCGACAGCCGGACGGGACGGTCCTGGGAGACGTGGAGTTCGAACCCGCATCCCTGAGGGCAGGGCACATCACGCCGGTACCGGGCGGTGTCGGCCCCATGACCGTAGCCATGCTCCTCTCGAACACGCTGGACGCTGCCCTGGGGGGCGGGCCGGGCCGGGGCAACGAGCGGTAGAGAGAAAGGCATGGACGGTTCCAACGGCCGGGTCGCGGAACCATCCGGGGCATGTCCCCATCACCCAACCGCGGAAGGAACGTGCCGGGCGGGGGCTTGCCGTCCGCCGTCCAGTACAGCCCCTGCCAAGTCCCGGCCATCAGGCCCGTGCAGGAATGAGTCGATCGCACCGAATCGAAGTTCGGTCGCTTTTTGCGACGCAACTCGGTTGGTTTCCACGTTCTGGTGCGACCAGAACGGAAGGAGCCCCGCCTCCTCTTCTCCACCGTGCTCCGCTCACCCCCCGGGCCACTTGCCGTTCAGCCCCCAGACGATGGCACCGAGATACGCTGCATTCCATCCCTGGACGTAGTGCCGGATTCCCTTGCCCGTCTCGCCGTGCAGGTTCTCGTGGGGCAGGAAGTCCCCCTGCTTCTCGAGGTCCCACTCAGCGACCTCGCTCAGGATGCGCAGCGCATCGTCCTTGTGGCCGTACCGGCAGCGTGCGATGGCATCCGCGAAGTTGAGCCAGGGCCAGACCGCTCCGTTGTGGTAGTCGCCCTCTTCGTAGCCGAACGTCTCGGCCGGGTAGTAGGGGAAGGTATCCCGGACTCCCCATGGTTGCTCGTTGCCCTCGTTGAGACCCTTGCGGATGCTCTCGAACCTCTCGGGCGGAATCACGCCCCACGCACCGGCCACGACCTGGTCTTCCAGCAGCGCTCCGTCCTTGTGGCCGTCGTTCCACACGTTCACGTAGTGGGAGCCGTTCCACAGCCCGCCCTCGTCGACCGGGAGGTTCGCCTGCGTCTCGGCGGCAGCGTAGAGGGCGTCCCAGGAGTCTGCGAGCGCATCCTCGCCGAGCTCCCGTGCCAGGAACGACATCTCCTTCAGCGCGGCCAGGTAGAGCAGCACGAAGTGCGGCCCATACTTGCGTCCGGTCATTGCCCCCACGTCCTTCCAGTCGGCCCAGAACGACTGTTGCTCGGGAAGAGCGGAACCCTCGCCACACCGGCCGACGAGGTACAGCAGCGCCTTCTCGCATTGGGGGAACACGCTCTCGAGGAGCTTCTTGTCTCCGTACTGCCGATAGTAGCGGGCAACTCTCAGCAGGAAATACTCGTTGATGTCGATGTCGTCCTCCCGCTCGATGACCGGCAGGATGCAGGTGGGCACCTTGCCGTTGTCGCCCACGGCCGCGGCCGATTCCTCGATCATCCTGCGCTCGGCCTCAGGCCACAGCAGGAGATGCACGAAAGAAGTCCAGAACGAGTCCCGCTGGTTCAGCTCCGCGTATCCCATGGTGAGGGTCGTGTCGTCCTTGAGGACGCGGGTGAGCATGATGCCCGCGGTCATGTACCAGCGCAGGTACTCGTCGATCCCGGCGTCGCCGCTCTTGGGCAGAAGGTCGGGGAAGGCGGCAGTCGCGGCATCCAGTTCGGCCAACTTCGCCCGCACACCGGCAAACAGGGCGGGCAGATCCTTGTAGTCCGCTGCCGCCCTCGCATCCGGGTGCCAGAACAGGAGGAGAAGGTCCAGGCTGCGCTCCCCCGAGGCCGGCAGTGTCAGCTCCACCCGGCTGCGCACCGTGTTCGAGTCCACCACCACGAGCGAGGAATCGTCGCCCTTCTCCATTCCGTTCCATCCCAGCCCGAATCCGTAGACCGAATCGAGCCGGCCGGCGCCATCGACCTCGCCCGTGAACGGGCCGGTGAAATCACCCCCTCGGCGATCCAGCAGGAACTCCAGCGCTACCGGCTCATCGGCCGGTCCCTCGAGGCTCAGGCGAGCCACCAGCACGGGCAGCGCCGTGGCCGCAACGTCCCCTCCCACGACGGGGGCGAACGCCTCCACCTTCAGGGTCACGGCCAGGTCGGAATCCGCCCATTCCATGCCGGCCCGGGGCCAGCTCCGAAGCACTTTGCGCTTCTTGCACTGCGGGCCGGTCCAGCGCTTCGACCCGGTCTCGAGCACGAGCCGGCCGCTGCCCCATTCCTCGAGCCACGAACCGAGCACCGGCGGGTTGTACAGGATGCGCTTGAACAGCTCTGCGTCCGGGGTCACCTCACCGGCCACCGAGAAGTTCGCACAGGCGAACCCGGTCCCTCCGTCGATGAACGAGGCTGCGTCTGCGGGGCTCTCGGTCTCGGGCTCTTGTTCGACCTCCGGCCCGAGGGCATCCACGCTCGCTCCGGTGTCGGTGCCGGCCGGCCGCGAACGGGCATCCGCACCCCCGGGGGCATCCGTGACCGACTCCCTGGTCTTCAAGCGTATCTCGACGGCCTCGCGGACGTCGTGGTGGTGGAGCACGAGCTCGAGCACGGGCCCTCCGGCGGGGCCAGGGGGCATCCCCTCGCCGGCAAAGGGCATCAGGCCGCCCGCCGCCGGAGCCAGCAGCTCGGCCTGGAATGCCGCGGCATCAGCCGGCTCCAGCGCGACCTCCTGGCCTCCGACCGTCAGCATCTCCGGTGCCGTGCCGTTGGGCAGGTGCACGCGCATGACCCAGGTTCTCGTCTGGGGTAGACCGTCAAAATCACCCGCGGTCGGCCCCAGGACCAGCCGAGCGCCGCACTCGTTGCGCTCGAGAACCAGGGGAGTACGGCCGTGCCCGCCCATCCGATATCGCGTCGACACGCCGTCGTCTTCATAGAGGATCCGCTCGGTCCGCAGCGGTGCCTCCGCGGCCGGAACGAACACGTCCAGCACGGTCCGGGGCCACACGGCCGCCCCCGTGTACTCGAGTTGAGGGATGGTCGGAACGATGCCCCCGTCCCTCACGTACAGCGGGGTGTGACGCAGCGGAGACGTGATCTGCACGGTCGCCGGCCCCGTCGACGTCGCACCCGTCCAGGCATCGTGCCAGACTCCCGGCGGCAGCCACACCGAGCGGACGTTCGGCGGCAGGTGCCCCGGCGGTTGCCAGTAGAGCTGGCAGATAGCGTTGCCGCCGCTCTCATAGTATTCCAGCCGCACCGTGTAGGTCTTCCCGGCCTCCATCTTCACCTTGGCCGTCACCTCGGTAGCCGCCTGGTCCACCCACTGGTCGATGACGAGCTTGTCATCCACCCAGAGGCGGAACCCGTCGTCTCCGGTCACTGCGAAGATCGCCTCACTCGTCGCTGCAGCGGGGCCCACTACTCCGGTCCAGCGCACCGAAAAGCCGTCCGACGGGATGCCGTCCGCGGGTGAGAGGTACGCCCAGTCGAACTCGATCCGCTCGTCCACCCTGGTGACTACGGGCTTGCCGGAAAGGCCCATGCCTGTGAAGTACTCTCCGAGGAATCCCGGCTTGCCCTCGGGCGTCTTCACGTCGGTCGACGTGATAGCGACGGCGGGGTTCCCATGGATCGGCGCAACCAGGAGATCATCGCCGAGCAGGTACTGCGTGGCATCGGTGGCCTCCGCGTGCTCGGGCCACTCCAGGTCCAGCCTCCGCATGAGCGGCGTGCCGTCGTCGTAGGCCCGCCGTGCCGCCCCATAGATCATAGGAAGGAGGCGGTAACGCAGGCGGATGTAGTCGGTGACGATCGTCTCGGCCTCGGGACCGAATTCCCAGGGGAGCCGCTTCTGTCCCTTGGTGCAGTGCGGCCGCGCCACGGGGGAGAGGGTCGCGAACTGCATGAACCGGGTGTAGAGCTCCGGTGCGGGGTCGCCCTGGTGCCCTCCGGCATCCTCGTTCACGTAGGGGAGGAGGGACAGCAGCCCGCTCAACACGCCGTTCTGGATGCCCAGCTTGAGGAAGCCCCAGGTGGAGCGGGTGTCCCCGGTCCACCAGATGGAGAAGCGGTGGGCGGAAGGCGACGACGGCTGCCTCAGCATCCCGTTGTCGATGCCCTCGACGTTCGACATGATGAGCGGCCTCGAATCCGGCCGGAATCTCTCGGCCACGTCGTGGTACAACCGCATTCCCCACACCTCCTTGGAGATGCCGGGGACCGGTTCGGCCAGGCTCGTGTACCAGTTGCGGTCATACCACCAGGCGTCGAGCCCCTGCTCCAGGAGCCCGGTCAGCCCGTCCCAGCGGAACTGCAGCTCGGCCGGGTCGAGCGAGGGCCCCGTCGGCTCGGGGTGGTCGTTGAACATGATGCGCACGTGCTTGTCGTGAGCCTTGGGGAAGAAGCCCGCCATGTCGGGGAAGTACTGCGGATCGGGCGCATAGCCGGCCGAGCCGCCGATCCGCCAGTCGGTGTCCACGACGAGCAGGTCCAATGGGATCCGGCGCTTGCGGAACCCCTCGACGGTGTCGAGCGCGGTCTTCTCCGTGTAGGCATAGTAGCGGCTGAACCACAGGCCGAACGTGTACAACGGAGGCAGCTCGACCGGACCGGTCAGCTTGAGGAAGTCGCTGCGAAGACCGGCATAACCCTCTTCGCCCGGCACGAAGACGTAGACGTCCGGGGCATCGTTGGTCGTGTCCCATCCCGAGTCGGTCCGGGGGGAGGGTGGGGGCGTGGCCCCCCATTCGGGAGGGACCAGGCGGGGCATGTCCCCCATCACCCAGCTACCGACCGGTTCGGACGGACCGGGAAGGAAGGTGCGTTGCGGAGGCTTCCCGTCCGCTGCGTAGAGCACCTTGCCGTCCTTCCCGAGCACCTGGGCTCCGGACAGCGATGCGCCCTCGCTCGGAATCCGCACGGTGTATCCGTCGGCCTTCACCAGCGTGTCCTTCCCGTCCTTGCTCACCTCGTGAGCGACTCCGGGCCAGCCCCGATCGATGACGACGAACGTGCAACGGTCTTCGAAGTCGCCGGGGCCGCGCTCTTCGAGTCGGACGAGGGTCGAGGACAGGAGCTGGACACGGACGTTGCCGACGACGACGGAGTACTGCGCCGTCGCCTCCTGGCTCGCGGTGCGGCACTTGAACTGAGCGGCGTCGGTCGAAGCCTCGAGCACGCCCGCGGTCGGGTCCGCTTGTACGAATGGCTCCCAGCACGGCGGTGGCGGCTCCGACGTGGCGCCGCCGCTGCAGGCGGCAGCGAGCGCTGCTGCACAGGCAAGCACGGCTGCGCCGGCCCGCGCCTTCCGGTCTCCCCGCTCTCCCAATTGTCGGTATCGAATCATCATCTTCTCCTCACCCTCCGGGACTCGATGCAACCGCAGGGCGTCGCAGCTCTCCGCCGGCCGAGAAGGCCCAGGAGCATGTCGCCGAACGACTCGTAGACGCCCTCGATCTCCCCCTTCGGCTCGTCCTGCCCTGCGATCAGGTCCAGGATGCCGAGCGGGGCCAGGATTCCGATGGCCGGGCTCCGCGCTCTTTGTCGCAGGGCTCGCATCCTCGAACGTGATGCCCTCAAGTTCTTGCCTCCATGATCGAAACCGCGAACATTGTCTTCATCCTACTCGAACGGAGGCCGAGGTCGCAACACCCGAGCGTTCGGAGCGGGGCCGCGTCAACGGACGGGGAGCATCAGCGCAGCAGGGTAGGGGGAGAGGAGGACCTGGCGGCTGAGGAACGGCAGCCCAAAGTGCGCAGCATGCCGACTCAGCAGGTCCAGCGGCAGAGACAGAGAGCGCCGGCCGCAGCGGTAGCCCTCGATCGCCTCCATCAGCTCGGCCCTCCTCTTCCGAGACAGCAGGTTCTTCACGAAGCCGGCCATCTGCTGCAGCGCTTCCACCGTCCCCCCACGGGTCGCCGGTCGCGCAAGGGCGGCCATGAACGTCAGCTCGTATGCAGCAAACAGGCGCTCCACCGGAAGATCCCCTCCGACGCCGACGATCCAGTCCAGCTCGGAGAGCCCGGCCTGGCCGTGCGCCAGGAGAAGGAACTTGTGCGCCATGTGGAAGTCGACCAACCCCTCCCGGCTCAAACCCTCCGACACCAGGTCGAGCCAGCGACGCCGTGCAAACACGCGCTCCGCAAAAGACGCCATGAGCTGGGGATCCGACAGCCGATCGTTCTGTTCGATTGGAATCAACGGAAAACGATCCATGAACGCACCCGTGAACAGACCGGCCCCTGCTTGCCGGACCTTGCCGCTCCGGCTGTACAGGTCGACTCCGACCAACCCGGAGCTCGGCGAGCGGGCCTTGCACACGTAGCCGCAAAGCTCGTACCTTTCGATCTCGGCCAGCTTCTTGCGGGTGAAGCGGAGGATCTGCTCCGTGAGGTCCTCCCCGGTGCTGCTGATCAGCCGGGGCGACCCGAGAGGTCCGACACGGTTCATGGGGGGTCTCGGGGTCGGCAATCCCGAATCGGATTCCGGACACACCCGCTGCCAGTCGACGAACGGCCCCAGCGAATGCAGCACAAGCAGGTCGGGCTTCAGCTCTCCGTCGTATCGGACCCGTTCCCCCAGGAGACAGGCACTGATGAGCACGAGCGGGCGGGTCGGGGCAAGCCGCCCTTCGGAAAGCTTCGCGGTGCAGTCGCTGTCCACCATGCGGCGACTCCCTCTTCCAGCACGATACCCACTATCCCAGACCACGTTGAACCCGTCAAGGACCGTGACCGACAAGAAACTATCGACCGGCCGATTGACGGGCGCCGGGCGTCGTGGGATAGTACCACGGTCGTACCGGGGCCGCAGCCGGACGAGCGGCTGCGACAACGGCAGGGGAGGAAGGCATGAACGGCAGCAACAAGGATGACGTGAGGTCGCCCGGACGGCCGAGAAACCCGGTCAGCCGCGACCACCTGCTCGAAGTGGCCCGCGGGGCCTTCGCCCAGTCCGGCTACGCCGGGACCAGCATGGGAGACATCGCGGACGCCGTCGGCCTGCGCAAGTCCTCCCTCTTCCACCACTTCGACTCGAAGAACCGGCTCTACCGAGAGGTCATCCTGGGCATGGTCAGCGATCTGGACGGGCTCGTGGAGCAGCTCGCTGCACGCGAGGGGACCTACCCCGAGCGGCTCGCAGCGCTGTGCGAGTACGTCGTGGATTACCTGGGCTCCCACCCGTGGGCGGCTCTGCTGGTCTTGCGCGAGTCCATGGACGAGCACATCTTCGTGCAGGAGGAGGGGCGTGAGCTCCTTGACCGCACCCTGAACCGGTTCGCTGCCTTCCTCAAGGCCGGCATGGATGCGGGGGCGTTTGCGCAGGACAACCCCCACATGCTCGCACTCAGCATCGTGGGGGTCCACTTCCTCCACTTTGCAGCCTCCGGCGTCAGCGCCAGGCTGCTGGGCGAGGACGTGTTCACGCCGGACTCCCTTGCTGAATGGAAGAGGCTCGTCGCTCAGCGTGTCAGCCGCATGGTCACCGGCTGATTGCAGCCGGCGGCTCCGCGATTCGGAGGGAAGCGATGGTCCCACGCCGTGCGCTCAGCATCCTCGTCGTCGCCGTGATCCTGCTTTCCGGGGTCCCTCCACTCTTTGCCGAAGAACCTCGAAGCGATGCCCAGGTCTGGCTGTACGGCAACATGACCGGCGTGATCACTCCGAGTTGGGCCTACACGGTCATGCCCGGGATCCGGTACCGGCTCACGGACAGCAAGGAGGATCCCGGCGGCGTCACCATGTACGAGCTGTTCACCGGGCCCATGTACATGCATCGCTTCGGTTCGCTCCGCCTCAGGGTGCCCCTCTGGTACTACTACATGGGGTTTCCCATTCCTGCCAAGGGCGAGGGCAGCGAGAACGACTACTTCGATTCCCACAACCTGGAAGTCATCCCCATCCTCGACTACGCCCTGGGCCGGCTCACCCTCACGAGCCGCTCCATCTTCCACTCCAAGCTCTATGCGCGCAACGCTGCGTTCAAGACCGATTCACATCGGAACGGTTACTCGCTTCTACTGCGGCAGATGCTCCAGGCAAGCTATTCCCTGACCCCCGGCATCGCCCTGGTGCTTGCTGACGAGGTCTTCCTCGGCCTGGTCGAAGATGACGAGACCGCCGACATCAACAAGGGGGAGCCATTCTTCGAGAAGAAGGGGTTCTCCATGAACCGGCTCTACGCCGGTGCCTCCGTCGCCATCATCCCCGGGCTATCTGTCTCGCCGCAGTATGTGCTCGAGACCCATCACAATCCCGACAAGGACTCGGAGCTCACGAGAATCAGGCACTACCTGTTCGTGACGATCAACGGGGTGGTGAGCCTCTTCTGACCTGTTCGTGACGATCAACGGGGTGGTGAGCCTCTTCTGAGAGGAGGGTTGTTCGTGGCTCGCGATTCGTGGCTCGCGATTCGTGGCTCGCGATTCGTGGCTCGCGATTCGTGGCTCGCGATTAGTGGCTCGTGATTCGCTACTTGGGGGGGGCTACCGGTTGCGGCAGCCCAGAAGGCAATCGACCAGGTTACGAAGGTGCGGCTCCGCCAGGGAGTAAGTGGCTTTGCCGCCGGTGCGGTCCACCGACACGAGGCCCAGGAGGCGCAGCGGAGCCAGGTGCTGCGACACGGCGGACTGCCGGACGCCGAGCTTCTCGGTCAGGTCGGTCACCGTGTGGTCCCCTTTGCACAGAGCGGCCACCAGCCTCAACCTCAGGGGGTGGGCGATGCCCTTGAGCACCTCGGCCAGCCGCTCCGCCCGCTCCTCGTCCATGCCTGCCGTTGCCTTCCTGCCCGCCCGTGTCTTCATTCCAGTCGACCTCGTCTCGCGATATCGCACAGTCGCAATATTACTCAACCGGCGTGAGGCCGTCAACCGGAACGTGTGCGGGACCGCTATGGCTCCAGCCGATACCCCACCTGGCGCACCGTGATCATGTGTCGGGGACTGGCCGGATCGTCTTCCAGCTTGCGGCGCAGCGACACGATGAAATTGTCCACGGTCCGTGGAGTTCCCTCGAAGTCGAACCCCCACACGTTTTCCAGGATGGAGTCACGGGAAAACGTCCTGCCCGGGGACCGGGCCAGCAGGCAGAGCAGGTCGAACTCCCTGGCGGACATCGGGACTTCCTTGCCCCGCAGCATGACGGAGCGGGCGGCCACCCGTACGACCACGTCTCCGAACGCCAGGTCGGGTTGCGACTCCCGCTCGGTCCGGAAACGGCGCAGCAGGGCCTCGACCCGGGCGAGCAGTTCCGCCAGCTCGAACGGCTTGGCAAGGTAGTCATCCGCCCCCAATCCCAGCCCTTCCACCTTCTGCGAGACCTTGCCGCGGGCCGAGAGGATCAGCACGGGCACCTTCTGCCCCCGCTCACGCAGTTCCTCGAGGATCTCCAGTCCGGAAAAGCCCGGCAGATTGATGTCCAGCACGATGAGGTCGGGCCGGGCATCGAACGCCAGCTTCATCCCCTGCTCGCCGTCGGCAGCAAGAAGAACGCGGTGGCCGCGCACCCGGAAGTTCATGGCGAGCCCGTCCCGCAGCGACCGGTCGTCCTCGACGATGAGGATCGTCTCTTTCACAGGCTGTGCGTTCTCGGTCACTTGCGGCCTCCCGGGGCCGTGATTTCGCCGTCCGCAACCGTCCCCGGCTCCGCAGCGGGCAGTGAGACCGTGAACGTGCTCCCCCGCCCCGGCTCCGACACGACTCCCACCGTTCCCCCCATCGCCCGGACCGTCACGTCGACGATGGCAAGCCCCAGCCCTGATCCACTGGCAGCCGGACGCCCGCTCGTCTCGACCCGGTAGAACGGCTCGAAGATCCGCTTGAGTTGCGAGCCGGGAATCCCGCCCCCGTTGTCCTCGACGATCACCTCGACGTGGTCGCCTTGATCACGAGCCGACAGCGAGATCCGCTTGGTCTGGCCCGTGTACTTGTAGGCATTGATCAGGAGGTTGAGCAGAACCGACTCCACGGCGGTGCGGTCGTGCGCCACCGGCAGGCAGGTGTCCACCGAGACCAGGAATTCAACTTCGTCCGGCCGGAACATCCTCCGGAAGCGCCGGGACACGTCGTTGACGACCGGCGCCAGCGGTCCGGTCTCGAACTCCAGGGCCGCTCGGTCCCGTGCCGCAGCCCGCCAGGTCAGGAGCCGCTCGATCATGCTCTGGAGCCACTCGGTCTCGCGGACGGTTGCCTCGACGCATTCCCGGACGAGCTTCGGGTCATTGGCCACGACTCCGGACTGGAGGGTCTCCGCATACATTCGAATCGCGGCCAGCGGGGTCTTGAGCTCGTGGCTCACGTTGCCCAGCAGGTCGGCCTGGAGCCTGGCCAGCCGTGCCCTGCGGCCGAGCAGGACGGTCACGATGATCGCGCCGGAAACCGCGGCCGCCGCAAGGGAGAGAGCCAGAATTCCGAGCACGAGGTCCTTGGGTGTCTCCCACAGGGCCAGGGCCACGATTGCGACCGAAGCGATGAGCACCGCGGGGAACAGCACCGCCGCGGAAAGGACCGCAATGGGACCGCCCAGTCTCAGACTGTGCCGGAGCCGCCTGATGCGGCGGCGGTAGCTGCCGCCTGCTGACACGCCCACCTCCGTTCTTCCTGCGGCTGGGTGGACCCTTCGTCGAGTCGAACCCCTGTGCCCGCACTATACACGATCTGCCGCCCCGCTGGGTAGCGCGTGCGGATCGTCGTGGGCTGCAGGCCGTCACCGTGAAGCCGGAGCCGCATCTCCCACGTCTTTGCAAACAGGCGCACCGCAAACCGCATCATGCGGTCACGGACCGTCGGCCGGAAGGTCGCCCCGATCTCCGCGTCGAGCGCCCGGGCGCGCCGCCGCTCCGAATCGAACGGAGTGTGCGCAGCAATCGCGGGGAGCATCGGCACCCAACCCCGCACCCGTGCCTCGAATCCCTTCAGCCGTGCCTCGAGAACCGGGGGCAGCTCGGTCATTGCGGCCAGCCGCCGGTATCCCCGCCACTGCGTGTCCACGACCCGGTACATGGAGGCCCCGTTCACCTCGTAGTCCCGCCGGAACGCGGCCGTGATCCACTCCTCTGCCAGGTCCCCCGGGAACGCCGGGTGTCGCCAGCTCAGGTGCTTCTGGCCGTGCCACTCCTCGAACGGCAGGTCCCTCCCGCAGGAGCCCCGCTCCCGATGATCCTCGAACAGCCCCGTCGTCGGCAGCGGAGTCAGCAGCATGAACTGGACGAAGTCGGCCTCGAGCCCCACCATGAAGTCGATGTCGATGTCGATGTTGTCCGGCGTGTGGTGCTCCATGCACAGGATCCCCGAGGCCAGCACGATGATCCCTCGATCCCTCAGGTCACGAACCAGCTTCTTCGGATCGATGCCCCGGTTCTTCACGTAGTTGCCGACCTCCGACGAAGACTCCACTCCGATCCAGATGTAGGTCACGCCGAGTCGCTCGAGGTTGTCGAGGCCGAATGCCGTGATCGCCTCCGCAGACGAGAAGATCTGGAACTCGAAGAAGCGCTGGTGCCGTTCCATCTCCTCCATGAGCTCCGTGGCCCGAGCCCTGTCCTTGAGGAAGTTCTCGTCCATGACGAAGAACTCGTTGGTGCCCTGCTGGTCCGCGATGCGGCACGCAGTCTCGAACAGATCTTTCCCGGTGGCCAGGTACGAGGTGTAGCACTTGCCGAAGAAGTGCGTGGTGCAGCAGAACTTGCAGCCGTTGACGCAGCCGACACCCGGCACGAGCAGGCTCGCAGGGATCCCCGGAACCGGGACGCCGTGGATCATGGCCCGTTCGGCGCTCGGCAGCGCGGGGTGGACGATGGGCGCATCCGGATCCTGGCCCAGGTGGGCTCTCATCCACCGGATTCCCTCCCCCTTGCACACGTGGTCGCACTCGATGAGCGTCTCGACCCCTTCGATCGCTGCGCCGTGACCGCCGAGGATGATCTCGGTCCCGGGGCAATTGGCCCGCACGAACCTCGCCATCTCCCGGGCCTTCACGAAGTTCGGCGTGATGAAGGAGATGCCCACGATGTCATACCCCTTCTTCACCTCCTGCTCGAACCGCTTCCTGGACGGGAAGTCGAGCACGGTCACGTCGGCATCGATGTTCCCGGCCAGGAAGTACAGCCCGAACGAGCGGTGCTGGAACCGGAACGAGGCGAGCCCCTGCTCCCGGGTCACCTGGTTGTGGAACAGCTCCATGATGTTCTCTTTGCGACCGAATTCGTCATCGACCCCGAACGCCCCGAACACACCGGTCAACAGAACTCTTCTTGCGGAAAGACCTCCCTTCTTCGAGAGGCTGATGTTTCGCTTTCCCTTGATTTCGCTGGACTTGCTCTGCATGGCCCTCACCTCCTGGCGACCCAGTGTGAGGGGGAATTGTCATGGGTTTGTCATGGGGAAAAGGGCGGCGTAGAAGATCGAAGCCCTACTGCGGCACCACCCGGAACCGGATCAGGGAGAACTCGTTGATCCCGTGGGACTGGCCGTTGCCGCAGTCCACGTCCACGTCCCCTTCGGGCTGCGTGGCGAGCTTGAAGGTCGGGGCATTGACCACGTAGGTCTTTGGCCATCCGCCGATCTGGACGAAGGACACGTTGCACGCGCCGTTCGTCCACTTGTTGACGAAGTTGCCGTTGAAGTAGGTGTTGATGTAGTTCGGTGCGTCGTCCAGCTCGCCCGCGAACCGGATGTTGACGT
>VGRX01000040.1 GCA_016875215.1 Deltaproteobacteria bacterium | reverse complement strand
TTTTCTTAGAATCGAGGTGAACGACGAGTTCGTTTCACTGGACATCTTCCTGCGTCAGCTGCCCGCCTGCCTGCGGCCGGGAGGTCGTGCAGCAATCCTGACCTTTCACTCGGGCGAGGACCGACGTGTGAAGCTTGCGTTCCGGTCCGGGTTCAGGGACGGGATCTATGTGCGGATCGCCGATGAGGTCGTGCGCGCTTCCCCCCGCGAGCAGGGGGCCAACCCACGGTCTCGGCCCGCCAAGCTTCGGTGGGCGGTGCGTGCGTGAACGCGTCTGTAGGCTTGATGGACACCGGATGTTACAGGTGGCCGGCGAATTCCTTGAACTGCGCCCTCGAGCACTCACGCAAGATCATGAGGGCGGCATTGACCCCGGCCTTCATCGCTACGGGGACCACGCATGCGGCGATTGAGGATGTCGAACTGCTCTCCGAGCTTCCGGCACTCGGCGAACAGCCGTCGAATCCCGGCCGCATCCTCGGGGAAGTCCCGCACGAGCTGGTCCCGCAGGTCGTCGGGGTTTTCGGTGAGGACGTAGTCGAACGACCCGCCCCGATATCGTCGAACACGCCTGCCCTGGACAGCCTTCGGGTAGTTGCTTCCGACATAGCCTAGAACACGGTCCACATACCCACCGGGCCTGCAGTTGTTCAGCCATTGGACCGAGCTGTCAAAGGTGAACCCCTTGCGGGAAAAACCCACCAGGTAACCGCCGGGGTGTGGCTGCGCCTCGAACACCGCAACCCGGCATCCAGCCCGGGCCAGCACAGCTGCCGCAGACAGCCCTCCGATGCCCGCTCCGATGATGGCGGCGTCCAGTTCCTCGTGGTGATCCCCGCTGGTCATCTTCCCTCTGCTCCGGTCGACTGCGAATCCCGGCGCCTCCGGCCCAGGCATGATAGGCCACCCTCGCGACGAATGGAAGGGAGTCACGAATACCCTCCAGCAATGATGGCTTGCGCAAATCGGCACGGTGCCCCTTGCGGGATGCCCATGAATCAGGGACACTGTCTGCTCTGGAGGTTGGCATGCGGCTCCTTAAAGTGTTGATTCCCTCGCTTGTTCTCGCCTGCGCCGGAAGCCCTGATGCGGGCATCGATGCGGACACGGATCTGCTCTTTCCCGGGACAGACTCAACGACAGCACCCGACGGCGAGACACCGCTCGATGGATCCTCTCTGCCCGACAGCGAGACACCGCTCGATGGGTCCTCTCTGCCCGACGGTGCAGACTCTTCCGACGCAATGAGCTCTTCCGACACCATTGAATCCGACGATGACGCGGTTCTGTTCGACCTGGCCGATGCCACGGATGGGTCCGTCCATCCTGACTCGGCCGATGTTGCCGATGCGGCGGACCTGGCCGACGCCAGTTCCCTGCCCGATGCTGCCGACTCCGTCGATGGCTTGCCAGCAGAGGATCTGGCCACACCGGATGCCATCCAGGACTCCCTGACTCCCGATGGATGCACTGCCACGTGCGCGGGCAAGCAGTGCGGGGATGACGGCTGCGGCGGAAGCTGTGGAAGCTGTGGTGCCAACCAGCAGTGCTCGGCAGACGGCAAGTGTGTTTGTGCCTACACCGCCTGTGGCGGGGGATGTTGTGGCGACAAAGCCGTTTGTCTGGATTCGACCTGCCGCGATTGCACCCATCTTGCGTCGCTTGGAGATGCCGGCAAGAATGCGACGCTGGTGGAAAGCTGCCTGTCCCAGTGGAAGCTCGCTGCGCTGGATGCCGGGACCTTTCCCGTCGCGCACGGAATCACGCTTCCGGCCGGCAGTCACCTCAAGGGCAACGGCACCTCGCATCCGGTCCTCGAGCTGGCCCAGGCAAACCAGACGAACTTCCTCGTGACGGTGACCGACGGAGCGCGCGTGAGCGACCTGACCCTTGACGGGATGAATCACGTGGCTGATGCAAACGGGGCGGTCGTGCACGTGGTCGGCTCCGAGGCCCTGGTCGACGGCAACATCATCCGCAACAAGGACATGCCTCCTATCGGCCTGCACACCACGGGAATCTACTTCATCGGTGCGCAGGGCAAGAACAGCAAGGCAACGGGCAACGAGATCTACAACTGCTTCTACGGCGTCATTTTCGCATGGATGCTGGACGCAGCGCATCCCAACACGGTGGAGAAGACCACCATCCGGGACATCCGGTGCGATTCGATCACGCTTGCGGGCTACGGTCGGGCCGTGGGGAACACGATCTATCAGAATGGCTGGGACTGCGAGAACGGGCCGATTCCGGGCGGCGGGATCTACTGCCTCGACAATGTCAACGGCGGGGAAATCCTGGACAACGACATCCACGACAACTGCGGCATGAACATCGACATCGATCGGTGCTCCGGGCTGGTCATCAAGGGCAATCACGCATGGAATCCGGGGTACCGCTGGGACGGTTGGTCACCGTGGTGCCACGGCCCTGCCAGTCTTTCCCTGGTCGACTCGAGCAACTTCGCTATCGAGAGCAACGTAGTGGAGAACAACGACCGCCCGTCCAACAACTTCGTGGGGCAGCCGGACTGGAACGGGGTCTTCGGGAAGAAGGGAGCGGGGGCATTCTCCGACCTTCCATCAGGCAGCAAGCAGACCATCGCTTTCGTGCTCGCCCGCAGACCGAATGCCGCCCAGACCGCAACCGGATCGACGATCAAGAACAACGAGTTTCGCTCCTTCTGCGCTCCGGCGAGCCAGTGCGTCGGGCTCGGATATTTTGCCAGCCGCAATACCGGATATGCCGCCAATGGCGACTACACGCCCAACTTCTACACAGGCAACAATCCGTTCGGGTCACAGATAGGCTCCAAGAGGTGCGGCGGCAACTGGTACGCGGCGGACAGTGTGTGCGACGAGGGGTCGCCAGCCCCCTGCAACGGAGACGATTTCCAGCATAACCCGCCGGTTGGCGATTGGGCCAGGAACGACAAATGCAACTGGTATTGAGACTGCGTCCGGCCTTCTGCCTCCCGCCTGAGAAGGTGCTTCGCACGCGAGACGCACACGGTCAGTGACGGAAGTGCCTCGTGCCGGTCATCACCATGGCTATGCCGCATGCGTCGCACGCTGCAATGCTGCCTCGCTCCCAGTCGCTCCCAGTCGCTCCCAGTCGCTCCCAGTCGCTTGAGAACGGGTGCACAATCGGCTATGATGGGCTTCACCTGGAGGGAGTCATGCGGGTTGCCGTCTCATTGGCTCTGGCAGCGTCGATTCTGGCCGCAGGAGCGGGAAGAGCCGTGGCATGCGGATCCTCCTGCGACTGCCCGCAAGGCAAGCAGTGCGATGCAGCCGGCGCGTGCAAGGCAGCGGGCACGATATCTGGCCCGGGGGTACACCCCGTCTGTTGCACAGGAGATACCTGCGCCCCGGTGGGTTCTCCATGCGAACACCCGGACGGGAGCATCGGGGAGTGCCCGGAGCCGGGCTGCGCTCCGGCGTCGTGCAGCAGTCTCGACACTGGCTGCGGGCTGGCGGAGGACGGATGTGGGGGGACGGTGTATTGCGGCGGTTGCGCCCCGGGAAGCGAGTGCCTTTCCGGGACGTGCGTCGAGAACTGCATCCCGGACTGCTCGGACAAGGACTGCGGCGACGACGGCTGCGGCGGCAGCTGCGGCACGTGCCCGCCCAACTGGTCCTGCAAGGAGAACTTCAAGTGTGGGTTCTGCAAGGGCGACTGCACGGGAAAGGCCTGCGGGGATGATGGTTGCGGCGGAAACTGCGGAGATTGTCCTCCAGGCGAGATCTGCACCAACCTCAATTTCTGCATCGCATGCGAGAGTAACTGCACCGGCAGGGAATGCGGGGATGATGGCTGCGGCGGCAGTTGCGGCACGTGCGGATTCTCGGAGGAATGCTCTGCACAAGGCAACTGCATGTGCGCCCCCAATTGCCTCAACAAGGAATGCGGAGACAACGGCTGCGGAGGAAGCTGCGGGGCCTGCCCGGCCGGATGGCAGTGCACGGCGCAAACCTACTGCACGGCGATGACCTCTCCTGAGCCGCCTCCGGAGGATGTTTCCGCTGGCCCGGACGTTGCAGACACGGGCAGCGGCCAGCAGGAGAATGCCCTGCAGGAATTGAGAGCACACGCTGACGCACCGGCCTCGGGTGACGCTGGCGTGGATGGTACACCGCCGGTCGACTGCCCTCCGGGGCAGCACGCTGTCTACGGCGTCTGCGCCGTGGACACGCCCGAGAAGAAACCCTCCCAATCCGGGGGCGGCTGTTCCTCGGGCCGCTCCCCCCCGTCCCCTCCGAGTGCGCTTGCCCTGCTCCTGGCAACCCTGGCCGTCTGCGCACTCCTCGGCCGCCATAGGGGGGCGACGTCAATCGGCCACTATCGGGCCTGCGCACAACCTCAGCCCATTCCTGCGGTTGGTCTTGCTGACGTCCAACCAGTGTACCTGGGGCGCTGAGTGCTTCGGATGCGGCGGTTGCAACCCGATGACTCAATGCGGAAAGAGCTGCCCCGCCGGCTATCATCCCACCAGCTACTCCTGCAACTTCAACTGCGGCGTGAGCTGCATCTACGGAAACAACCAGGCGACGTGCGTGCAGAACTGAACATGGCCGCCTTGACCGTCAATCATCCGGCGGGACCCCTCGACTTCGCTCGGGACAGGCTGCGTCAGCCGCCGCAAGGGTCGGCAGGTCTTTCATCGGGGCGAGGAGGGCCAACTACTCCAGCTCGTACCGCATCGTGCCGCCGGCCTCGGCGCTTCCCAGCAGGATATCCGCTGCCGCCTGGAACATCACGGGGAGGGACCCCTGGAGGGCCAGCACTGCCGACGCTCGGTCGAGCGTCAGCATGGCGTCGAAGGAAACGCCTTGTGCCACGTGCACGACGGGAAGGTCGGTCCCGTCCAGCACGGCGTCCAGGAGCTCCTGCTGTTGAGGGCTGAACCAGGCCTGGAAAGTGGCCACAACCAGCACGTCGACCTGGTCCCGGTTCTGGTCGAGCCAGGAAACGGCGGCCCCCTCCCCTCCCTGTGCGATGAAGTCCTGGAACACAAGCCCGGGCATCTGGTCAGCCAGCGACTGGCACAAGCTCTTCTCCAGCAGCCAGGACCAGCCGGACGCGGCATCGGGAAGCACGGCTGACGGGCCGATGCAGGCCACCTGCTTGCCTGCAAGCGGCAGGACGCCGTCGTCATGGAGCAGCACGATGGCCCTCCTGGCATGCTCCAGGGAAGCGTTCCGATCCGCGGTCCGGCCCACCTGCGCACCGACGACCTCCGGGGCGACCTCCTCGGGCGAGCGGGGCAGCTCGTCCAGGCAGTATCGCTGCTTGAACGCCAGGATGCGCCGGGTGGACTGAGCGAACTCCTCCCCGTCGATGCCGCCCGATTCCAGCTCCTGCTCGACACCGCTCACGAGGGTCTCCAACTCCTCCGCATCGATGGCCACGTAGAGCAGGACGTCCGCCCCGGCCTTGAGTGCCTCGATTCCCCGGGATTGTCCGGCTTCCAGTCCGATACCGGCTCCGGCCATGTCGAGGTCGTCCGTGACGATGAGCCCTTCGTAGCCCAACGTGCCCCGGAGAAAACCGGTGATTATCTTCCTCGACGTGATGGCGGGCCGGTCCTGGTCGAGCGCGGCGAATCGTGCGGGCATCATCATCACCCCCTCGGCACCGGCCAGGAACGCGGCCTTGAACGGGGGAAGCAACGCCGTCTCCAGGGTCGCCAGCGGAGCATCGTTGACCACGTCGTTGTGATGGGTGTTGCCCGCAGTCATTCCGTCACCGGGGAAGTGCTTCACCACCGGCAGCACCAGGTGCTGCTGCATGCCGAGGACCGCAGCGACGCCGAGGCTCGTGTTGAGCGCCACGTCGGGACCGAAGGTGCGGGTGTTGAGGTTCCCGTTGCCGATCTCGTAGTGCGTGTCCAGCAGCGGGCCGTTTTTCATGGTGATGCCCAGCGCTCTCAGCTCGCGTCCCATGATGTCGAACTGGCCAAATGCCACCGCCTCGTCCCCGGTGGCCCCGATGGCGGTGGGACCGATGCTGTCCGTGCCGCCCGTCAGGCCGTTGACCGACGTGTAGACCCCTCCCTCCTGGTCTGTGGCGACGAACAGGGGCAGCCCCGTCGCCTCCCGGGAGACCTGCTGCGCCGCGGCCAGGAACCGAGCGCTCGTGACCGGATCGCCCTGGGCGGTCCCGGTGAGCCCGGCCACGAAGACCCCACCGAGGGCGAAATCCCGCAAGATCGCCTCGCTGGGACCGGCAGGTGCTGCGCCGGATCTCAGGATTCCGGTCATGATGTGCTGCCCGATCCGCTGGCGGACGGTGAGCGCGTCATAGGCTTCCTGGATCTGCTGGGCATCCTCGCTGCAGTAGGGGATTTCGACCTGGTCCGGCTGGAAGCCGTCGGGATGGGAGCGTCCATCGGCGCCAACCTCCCCGACGACTTCCATCCCGGAAGAATCGGGATCGGCCGCATCGGTCGAAGGAGAGGCCTTTCCTCCGCACGACATGCATGCAAAGGACGCGAACAGAAGGAGACGGGAAAGCACCGCTCCCGTGATTCTCGAAATCATGCGGTCCTCCGGTCGAGGGGCGGCTCAAGGGGCCTCGAGCCCGCCATCCTGTGCGGGAACGTAGCCCAGACGGCGCCGCTTGACAAGCCGGGGTTCCGCTCGACCCAGGCGGACGTGAGCGGATGGTCGAGCGGGCGGGCCGAGATGCGAGCAGGCGCATGCCTGCGATGCTGAGACCATGGGCCGGGCACTCTCCATGGCATCGAGAATCGGTGTTGCGGGGGACCCCCTTGACGATCTCACTGTGGAAATGGCGCACGATGGGATATGATGATTGTCGCTGGAGGGAGCGATGCGTTTCGGGGCGGCGGTAGCTTTGGCCATTGGGATGCTGCTTGCGGGGGCGGACAGCGCCTCGGCCTGCGGCTCGTCCTGCGACTGTCCGCCGGGGCAGCACGTCATGTACGGAGTAAGCGCCACGGACGCACCCGATCCCAAGCCTTCGCACGCCGGAGGAGGCTCTTCCCTGGGCCGTTGGGCAGGTACGACCCTGGAGGCGCTGGTCGGTCTGGCACTGGCCTTTGCGGCGTGCCTCGCGTTGACACGCCGGAGAGCCCGGCAGTGCGGGGCCGGCCTGCTGTCTGTCGCCCTCCTGCTGTCGTGCGCGGCATGCTCGGAGACGGAGGTCGTCGGCTCCTTCGACTTGCCTTCGGAGCTGCCGGCCTTGCGGCCCGACACACCATCGACCGCCGACCTGTCCGGCAGCGGGGACATCGATGCACGCCGCAGCGGGCCCCACGACGTGCCGGAACAGGAGGGCTACGTTGCGGCATGCACCCACGACTGCGGGCCCAAGGGAAGAACGCAATGCTCCGGGGCCGACTACATGCTGTGCCGGGACGTCGACAGCGACGGATGCCTCGAGTGGAGCGAGCCGATGCTGTGCCCCGGCCTCGGCACGTGCAAGAACGGCTCGTGCGAATGCATGCCGGACTGCACAGAGAAGGAGTGCGGCTTCGACGGCTGCTACGGAAGCTGCGGAACGTGCGGTTCGGGTCTTGTCTGCAGCAGCTACGTCTGCGTCCAGCAAGGGTCGATGGATTGCACGCCCGGGGAGGTGCAGGAGGAACCCTGCTGGACATGCGGGAAGAAGACCCGCAAGTGCGGCCCGGAAGGAGTGTGGATGGCGTGGGGCGAGTGCTCGGCCGGTGGCGAGTGCTCACCGGGTACCGTGGACAAGAAGAGCTGCGGCGTGTGCGGCAGCACCGAGCGCAAGTGCGATACCGAGTGCCATTGGGGCGAATGGTCTCCGTGTGTGGAGTACGGCGAGTGCAAGACGGGCGACTCCGACGTCCAGCCATGCGGCAAGTGCGGGGTGCAGATTCGCAAGTGCAAGGATGACTGCACCTGGGGGCAGTTCGACGCATGCTCGGGCGAAGGCATCTGCATGCCCGGACAGGCGGAGCAGCAGCCGTGCGAGCTGTGCGGGACCCGCACACGGACGTGCGGCGAGTCGTGCACCTGGTCACCCTGGGGGGCTTGCGAGAACCAGGGGGTGTGCCTGGCGGGGCAGATGCAGACCGAGGGATGCGGCAACTGCGGCACGCACTCTCGAAGCTGCACCAACGATTGTCAGTGGGGCCAGTGGGGCCAGTGCCTCAATGCGGGTCCATGCTCGCCTGGCCAGAACCAGGGATGCGGTGCCTGTGGCACCCAGCAGTGCAACGGCTTCTGCCAGTGGGGACCGTGCCTCAACGAGGGGGAGTGCACTCCTGGAACCACCTCGAACGCAGGCTGCCCCCCTTGCCGCACCCGAACCTGCTCCAACCAGTGCACCTGGGGGGCCGAGTGCTTCGGATGCGGCGGGTGCAACACCATGACTCAATGCGGGATGGGCTGCCCGGCCGGCTACCATCCCACGGGCTACTCGTGCAGCTTCAACTGCGGGGGAAGCTGCTGGAGCGACAACCAGACCACCTGCGCACCGGACTGCGGCAACTCGTTCTCGAAGTGTGGCATGGGCTGCCCGGCCGGCTATCATGCAACCGGCTACTCGTGCAGCTTCAATTGCGGGGACAGCTGCTGGAGCGACAACCAGACCACCTGCGCTGCCAACCAGGGAGCCAGCTTCCAGACATGTGGCATGGGCTGTCCGGCCGGCTATCATGCAACCGGCTACTCGTGCAGCTTCAACTGCGGGGACAGCTGCTGGAACGACAACCAGACCACCTGCGTGCAGAACTGACCGACACTCGCCTGAAGACGAAGGTCGGTCGGAGTGGGAGGCGGGGGAGAGAATGGCATCACATGTCCGGGACGACATCCTCCAGAAGGAGGACGGGCCCATGCTCAAGCACGGTCTTGTCGGCGCCAATGGCCAAGTGATCTCCCTTCCTCACCGGCTGGACGAACGTCCCGACCGCGACCGCCTGGCCCAGCGCTTCGAGTAGTTCAAGAAGGCGATGTAGGGGCGATACCCGGTGCCCCACCCTGGGAGCAAACCCTCCTTCAATAAACCTTCGCTTGCACGATAAACCAATTTGGTTTAGTGTGCAGGCTGGAGGTGGAGCGTTGGGCGCGCGCCAGGACGTCACAGAGTACATCGGCGAAGTGATCGGCGAGACGCCGGAGTTGCGGGCACTGGCTCGCAGCCAGGTTGCACGTGTGCCAATCTTCCTCACTGCCGCCTACGAACTGGCCAGCACGGAGCTGTTTGGCACACGGTTGGTCATCGCGTTCAAGAAGGCTGTTGCCGTGGATGCTACACCGACTGAGTACCGGGAGCACGTTCGCCTGCTGCAAGAGGCACTCGGGCTCAAGGTCGTCCTTGGGCTCCACGTGGCACCCACCTATGTACGGAACCGGCTCGTCCGGAAGGGGGTGCCCTTTGTCGTTGCCGGCCGTCAGGTCTTCCTTCCGTTCCTTGCCGTCGACCTGAAAGAACGCCAACCGCAGTCGCGCGGACCGGCCCGGGAGAAGCTGACCGCCCCTGCGCAGGCAGTGCTCCTGAGGCACCTGCTCGGCAAGAAGATAGAAGGCACACCGCTGGGCGACGTGGCCGGGCAACTAGGATACTCGGCCATGACCCTGTCGAAGGTGGCAGCGGAGCTGCAGGCACACGATCTGGCTGTTGCGCCCAGAAACGGCAAGGCACGTCTTATCGAGTTCCGATTGCCTCGCCGTGAGCTGTGGGAGAAGGCCCTGCCCGTCCTGGCCAGCCCGGTTAGGAACACCCTGTTCGTTCAGGGCCGGGGAGCTGCAAGGAAGATCGGCGTTGTTGCGGGCCTCACGGCGCTGGCACGGTACACGGCCATCTCGGGTGGGGAAGTCACGGTCTTCGCCGTGTGGCGAAACGCGCTTCGAGAAGCGGTCCGTCGCAACGCGATCGTTGAGTGCCAGGTGCCCGAGGATGCCGACGCCGTGATCGAGGCCTGGACCTACGACCCGCTCCGGATGGCGGACATCGAAACCGTGGACCGCCTGTCCCTCTACTTGTCGCTCCGGGCCTCGGAGGACGAGCGGATCCAGAAGGAGCTGACCGCGCTGCTGGAGGGGGTGGCATGGTAGTCGGACTGGAGCGGTTCCGGGATCACTTTCGGGGGCTGGAAACTTCGTACGCTTTCATCGGCGGCGCGGCCTGCGATGCGTGGATGGCACGGAGCGGGCTCCCGTTCCGTGCAACCAAGGACCTGGACATCGTGCTGGTGATCGAGGCCCTCGAACCCGAGTTCGTCGCACGCTTCAAGGACTTCGTCCGCAGCGGAAGGTACCAGGTGCGGACCCGGCAGGAGACGGGCACCCGTGAGTTCTTCAGGTTCACGCGACCCGAGGAGTTGGACTACCCGTTCATGCTCGAGCTCTTCGCTCGGGCACCGGCCGGGATCGATCTCGGGCCCGGCCAGGAGATCGCACCGGTGGCCGTGGAGGAGAGCGTCGTCAGCCTGTCTGCGATTCTGCTGGAGCAGGAGTTCTACGAGCTGGTCCTAGCCACGCGCTACGATGCGGATGGCGTCCAAATGGTCGGCGTTGACGGCCTGATCCCACTGAAGGCGAGGGCATACCTCGATCTGGTGGAGCGCAGGGCCTCAGGCGCAAAAGTGGACCAGGCCGACATCAAGAAGCACCGCAACGACATCTTTCGCCTCGCACTCACCCTACCTGCCGCACCGGGGCCGGAGCGACCGCCGAGGATCGTGGAGGTCGTGCGGTCCTTCCTTGACGCGTTCCCCGAAGGCAACCTCGAGTGGACATCGATCCATCAGGCCCTCAAGCAGACGGTCCGCACCCCGCCCACAGCAGCGGATCTTCTTCGGGCTCTCTCGACCTACTTCCGCGTGGAAACCACTTGATTGGATTCGCGGAACCCGCCCTTCTTCGGTTGCCGGCAAGGAGCCGGCAGAGACAACGAAGAGGCGGCGATGCCATGTGCGAGTTCCGGAAATTCTGGCAGGTCGGCTTCCGGAAATTCTGGCAGTCCCGGAAGAGGGGGGGATAGCCCATGCGACCTGCCAGCGAGTTCTCGGGTTCGAGGGGCAGCGGCATCTGCCGTGACGAGTTGAGCCAAGGCGCCAGTCGGCCGTTTGCGGATGGACTGGGTCGGGTGACCTGCGCAACGCAAGCCTTCGGAGCACGCCGGGAGCCGTGCTACTTCTTCCCCAGCAGCTCGTCCCAGAAGTCGCACGCGTCGGTGTGCAGGCCAGTGTCTGAGGTGATGACAGCGTCGAGGAGAAGGTAGGGGTCGGTCTTTGGGTCATACGTGGGCCACAGCACGGCCCCATCGCCGTTGGGATCGCCGGCCGCGGCGAACCGCGACCAGTAGCCCATGATCGCTGCCGACAGGTTCTTGTCTTCCGCTGGCGGGAAGTAGAGTGGAATGTCGTTGAGAGTGCCAAAGACGTAGAGCAGCTCCAGCCCATGCCCTGCCGGCTTGGTGCCCTTTGGCGTCTGGGGCCGCCTCGCAAAGAAGTAGCGGACCACCGGTGCGGACTGGTGCTCGGCAACCAGCCGGGCCACACGGCGGGCCGGGCAGGTGAACACCGAGTCGGACAGCAGGTCCACGAGCGCGGCTCGTGGCGTGTCGTACGCGTCCACCGGATACATCGCCAAAACCGTGTCCACGACCTCCTGCCCGAGGAATCCGAGCGTGGTTTCCACCAGATCCTCGTAGGCTTCCTGGGTCGCCACGGGAATGGCCAGCAGCGTGTCGTACTCGTCCCGGTTCGTGCCGATGGCAAATGGCACGGCGTTGTGCTTGCCGGCAGCGATGGCTTTCTCTGGCAGCATCGGAAGCACGAAGCCATCGACCAAGGGGGCGTAGTCTGACGGCGAGGCCCCGAAATCCATGGTGGCGAGTCCGACGGTCGCGGGAAGCGCCTGCACCAGTGCCGTCGCATCCATGGCCCGCAGACATGCGAGGCGGTCCGGCCCCTGGGCACCGCACTGCGTCTGCTTCTCGACCCACTCGCTGTAGGCGGGCTCCGCCCACTCGAGGGTCAACGCGCTGCACGCGGCGCTCTGCATCAGCGCGGAAGAAAACAGTCCTGCGGCCAGCGGCGAAGCCATCAGCATGCAGGTGTCCACGGCCCCGGCAGACTCCCCGAAAAGGAGCACGCGGTCCGGGTCACCGCCGAACTGGCGGATGTTGTCGCGCACCCACGTGAGAGCCAGGACCTGGTCCATGAGGCCGTAGTTTCCGGAAGCCGCTTGCCCGGACTCCTCAGACAGCTCGGGCAGGGCCAGGAAGCCAAACGGGCCCAGCCGGTAGTTGATGGTCACGACCAGGACCCCGCGGTCTTTGGCAAGGTGGAAGCCGTTGTAGAGTGGGTGCTGTCCCGGAAGCGTCCTGCCGCTGCTACCCTGCGAGTTGCCGCCGCCATGGATGAAGAACAGCACCGGCACCGGGGCTTCCGGGCCCGCAGTTTCCGGGCTCCACACGTTGAGTTGCAGGCAGTTCTCCTCGCCGAACACGAGACCGCTCACAAGGTCCTGTTGCGGGCAGGCGGGGCCGAAAGCAGACGCTTCGAGCACGCCGTCGAAGCAGCCCACCGGAACCGGTGCCTTCCATCGCAGGTCGCCCACCGGAGGCTGCGCATACGGGATGCCCAGCCATGACCAGACGCCGCCCTCGAGTTTCCCCTGGACCGGACCGGACGTCGTCAGAGCGCGCCCTGGCACCGGCTCGTCGCCGCTGCCCGGACACGACGGCGGTGCGACTTCGCCCGTTGTGTCGGAGGCATCCTCGGCCAGCGCACCGTCAGGCAGCGCCACCTCCCCGCCCAGGCCGTCCGATGCCTTGTCCGTGCCGTCTCCGCTGCCGCTGTAGGCCGTGTCGCCATCGTCGAGCGGGACAGACGCGTCCTGCGCCGGAAATGGCTGTGGGTTCGACTCCAGGCAGCCCGCACAAAGAAGCGCTGCCAGTAACAGCGCCCGCTCTATCGACCTCTTCATGCTTCCCCCTGCGCGCATCATGTCGCCACGGCTCATTATCCCGTCCAAACCGCATCACCGCAAGCAGCTTCACAAGCCCGGACAGCAATCACTCCTGGATCGTCGGCTTGTGCCATCATGGAATTCGGGAAGGTCCCAGACTTCATCCCGCCAGCGCCAGTGGCCGAATGCCCAGCGCGGCGGCATCAGCGGCAGCCCAACCGCCCGGGCATAGCGGGCGGTGGCGTCGAGCGGCCCGGGCCCCGGGAAGACGTGCAGAGTCAACGATGTCCCCCTCGTACTCGACCGACAGCACGCCGGGATCGGAGTCCGCCACGTGCCACGTGCCGGGCCAGTCGCTTTCCACGTAGATGCCGTATCCGGCCGAGGTGACGAGGAAGGGGCCGGTCAGCACCGTCCCCGTCGGCGCTTCCCCGGACTGGAACGGACATCCCCGGCCCGCTCATCGAGCACCTCGCCGGCCCCCCCCTCCATTGCCGCCGCAACCCAAGACCATTGCAGCCACAGCACCTGGGACGTACCACTTCAAGGCATGGCTCATCGACATCCACCTCACCTCGAGCATCATACACGCGGAGGTCTTGACCTGGCCAGTTCCTTCCCTTGCCTGGGGACATCACCGCCGCACCCTGTTCTCTGTCGGCCAAGGCCACTTCACGATGTGACGCGACCCGGGCCGCCTCCCGGGCCGTGGAACTGGACAACAGGCCGAAGTTGGCTTTGCAGTCACCTGCTCTCCGCTCCCGGAGCCCTGCCACACCCTCTCCAGCAGCTTCTTGACTCCTCCGCTTCCGTCCACGTAGTCGACGGCCTGGCCGAGCGTTGCAAAGCACTTCGCACTCGCCGGTCGCTTTGGAGTGCGGCGGCTCGACGCCGCCTTCCTCTCCCCGCAGACGGAGTCCGCGATTGCCCGATTCCCAGGAGTGGGATATCATGGGTTACGGAGCGAGAGGGGGAGGGGGCAGCATGCGCGGCATTGATGAGGCGGGGCTGGCAGACGAAGTGCTCAGGGCGCTCGACGAGCTGGTCGCGGCGCTGCGCGTGCCTTTCCCGCTGAGCGACTTCGTCCTGTACGGCTCTCATGGGGGCGGGAGTGCAGACGAGGAGTCTGACATCGACCTGCTGGTGCTCACCGCACGGCCCCTGTCGCGAGAGGAACGTCACGTCATCACAGACGCGGCGTTTGGAGTGAACCTGCGACACGGGACGAATTTCAGCACGCTGGTGGTGGACCGGGAGGCATGGGAGCACGGACGTTTCCAGTCCCTCCCGATCCGGCGGGAGATCCAGCGGGAGGGGATTGCGCTGTGACCGAGGGCGACTCTGAACGCGAGGTGGTCAGATACTGGTGGGAGAAGGCGGAGGGATGCCTTGCGTCGGCCCAGCGTGAGCTGGCGGCAGGCGCCCTGGAGTTCGCGGCCGACCGGCTGTACTACGCCCTGTTCTACACAGTTTCGGCGGCTCTGGCGGAGAGGGGGCACTCGGCTCGCAGGCATTCCGGGATCCGCGCTTCGTTCCACCGGGAGTTCATTCGCACCGGCCTCCTGCCGGAGGAGTTGGGGCGCCTCTATGACCACCTGTTCGAGGATCGGCAGGAGGGTGACTACGTCGTCTTTGTCGCGTTCGAACGGTCGTATCTGGCCGTGCAACTGGAGCGGTGTCGGCTCTTCCTGGGCGAGCTGCGACCGTTGGTTCGTGCGTTGGACGACCCCGCCTGAGAACGGTGGCCTGGACATCCGCGGGTGAAATGCAGGTCACCCCCCGGGAGAGGGCCACGATCAGGGCCATCGGGGAGACCCTTCTGCCTGCCGGAGGACCGGTACCTCCTTCTTCCGAGGATGCAGGCGTTGCCACGTACATCGAGGACTACCTCGCCAAGATTCCCCTGCGCCAGAGCCGCCTGCTCCGATTGCTGTTTTCCGCCATTGAGTACTTGCCGCTGCTCACCCGTTTCCGCCGCTTCTCCGCGCTGCCGGTCGAGGCCCGCGCTGCCTGCCTCAGGGCGTGGGAGCGGAGCCGCCTGTACGTTCGGCGTGCGGCGTTCACCAGCCTTCGAGCGGTGTTCACGATGGCATACCTGGCGAACGAGGAAGTCCAGCGCAGCCTCGGGATGAAGCGGCCCGCTGACGGAGCAACTCAGGGATACCAGTCGCTCCAGTTCATCGAGGAGGTTTTAAAGCTCGAGGTGCTCTGGTCACCGCTTGCGCTCCTCGCCCTGCGATTCCCTGGCTTCGGCCTCGAGCACAAGGAGCACCTGGCCCGTGCCCGCAACTCGGCGCCGTGGGATGCCTTCGTGCGGACGCGGTATTCCTTCGGTTCGGTGGGCACGGGAGGCCGAGACGACTTCAGGCCGCGGCTCAGATGGAGATTCGACAGCCGAACAACTCCGGCCCACGGACTTCATCGTCGCAGCGACCCACGTGTTCGAGCCCTGGGATGTCGCTCGGTTCGCCGCACGCTGTCCGACGCATTCTTCCGTTGTTGTTCCATTGAAGGCGCTCCAGGTCCCTGCTATCCTAGGTCGCCGCCGGCAGCGCCGGCAACAAGGAGGGCACGATGTTCAGGGGGCATCCAAAGGGGCTGGCAGTTCTGTTCTTTTCGAACATGGGGGAACGGTTCGGGTTCTACACCATGCTGTCCGTCTTCACCTACTACCTGATGGAGAACTTCGGGTGGACCGAGGGGGAGGCGACCAACGTCTACGGCATCTTCATGGGGATCCTCTACGTCCTGCCCGTCGCGGGTGGGCTCCTTGCCGAATCGCTGCTCGGATACGGCCGCACGGTGCTCATCGGCATCATCATCATGATGGCCGGGTACTTCGTGATGGCGATTCCGACGGACTCGGTCCATATGCTCTGGGTGGCGCTCGGCATCATCGCCATCGGCACCGGGCTGTTCAAGGGGAACATCGTGGTGCTGGTCGGCAATCTGTATGACAGACCGGAATACGGCAGCCTGCGCGACGCTGCCTTCAACATCTACTACATGGGAATCAACATCGGCGCGTTCTTCGCCCCCTATGCCGCGTCCGCAGCAAAGAACTACTTTACCGGGACGATGGGGATGACCGTGGCCGAGGGGTACAACGCGGCGTTCGCAGTCTCCGCGTTCGGACAGATCTTCTCCCTGCTGGCGTTCACGGCATTCAGCAAGCACTACAAGATCGCGGATGTGCGAGCCACGGCGAAGAAGGGGGCCGACATCGCGCAGTCGGCCATTTCTCCCCGGCAGGAGCGCCAGCGCGTGGTCGCGCTGCTCATCGTATTCGCCATCGTGGTCTTCTTCTGGATGGCGTTCCAGCAGAACGGCGCAGCTCTTTCGCTCTTTGCGAAGTACTACACCGAGCTCCAGGGAGGCCCGGGGCGCGGCATGCTGTTCGACCTCGTGGCGCTGCTGTCCCTCGTGGCGGTGATCGGCGGGCTCTACTTCGTGCTTCGCGGGAAGACCGGAACGATCAGGATGGCTGCGGGCTGCGTGACGGTGGCCGCGGTCGTGGTGGCCTGGCTCCGCTACTCGTCGTTCCCCGCAGTGAACACGTATGATCCGGAGCTTTTCCAGTCGTTCAACCCGCTGTTCATCGTCTTCCTCACGCCCGCGGTGCTGGCCGCGTTCGGCTGGTTGAAAGACCGCGGCAAGGAGCCGTCTTCACCGGGCAAGATCGGCATCGGAATGCTGGTCACCGCGGTTGCGTTCGCGCTCCTGCTCGTGGCGTCGATGGGGCTGCCCGTGGCGGAGACCCTGGGGGGAAAGCCGTCGCCGATCCTGGTCTCTCCGTACTGGCTTATCTCCGCGTACCTCACGATGACGGTCGCCGAGCTGTTCCTGTCTCCGATGGGACTCTCCTTCGTCTCCAAGGTCGCGCCGCCTCGGCTCAAGGGACTGATGCAGGGCCTGTGGCTGTTTGCGGTCGGCGTGGGCAACTACCTGGCCGGGTTCATCGGGAAGTTCTACGAGACGTGGGAGCTGTGGCAGTTCTTCGCCATGCTCGCCGGCGCCATGCTGCTGTCTGCTCTGGCGATTGCCGTCATGCTCAAGAGGCTCAAGGCCGCGACCGCGTGATCCTGCGCATCACGCGGTACGGAATGCGGTTCAGTTCAAGAGCACGTTCAGCGTGAAGTCCCCTTCATCCGCCACCGTGACACCGTCGACAAAGATGTAGTAGGTGCCCGGAGCCAGCCCCGGAATCGCGAGCTTCCCATTGGTGGAGCAGGCAAGCTGGAATCCGCCGGCGCAGCCCTGGCCTCGCAGGATCAGGACGGAAGCGAAGGGTGCGGTGAGCGTGACCGAAAGGTCGTCGTTCACGTCCGTGGCTGCGAAGGAATACACCACGTCCGCGACCTTGTCGCCGCCGCATGTACCCTTGTACTGGTCCAGCCCCCACTTCGTGGTGCCGGTGACCTGGCTCGGGTTCGGGCCCGCGTTGATTGCCTTTGCCGTATCGCAGGTATCATTGCCCGGAAGGGGTGAGGGGATCGCCTCGACGGTCAGGCTGAAGTCTCCCTTCTGGCCCGCACTGTCCGAGTCGACTACGACGTAGTATGTGCCCGGGTCGAGCTCGGCCGTGGTGGCCACGTTCTTGCCGCAGGCCAGGACCTTCTGGTTGCCGCACGGGCTGTCCAACACGTAGAGCCGAGGTACGAACGGAGCCTTCAGAGATGCCTTGATCGTCGTGCGCTCGGTGAGCTTCGCGGAATAGACCACATCACCGCCCCCGGCCCCGCCGCAGCCCTGCGGGGACAAGTCGTCAAGCGCCTTGTTCTCGCCAAGCATGTCTTCCGTGGTGGCGTCGACCTTGGCCACGCCGCCCTTGAAGACGAGGGCCTCGGCGCCGCCGCATCCGTCGTTGGCAAAGGGCACGGACTTGGCAGCCGGGTGCACGAGGTAGACATAATAGAGGATCTTCCCCCCGCTTGCCCCCGTGGTCTTGAACTGCAGGGTATGCTCGCCCACCCCCCACGGGATGACCTGCGAGATGTCCAGTCGCCCCGTGGCCCACGGTGTGGTCCCGTCTGCCCCCCAGGAGGTCCCGGTCCACGCGGGCAAACCTACGGCCTGCTGGTCGCTGATCGCCACGGTACGGTCGGCACCGTCGATCCAGATCTGTACGCCTTGGGGGATCTGACTCACCACCTTTTGGAAGCACGCCCGCTCCTGGTATCCTGCCGAGGTCGAATAGCTGCTGTTGGTGATGCTTGAGCCCGACGAGGCCGCATCTACCTTCAGGTTGCTGGTGAATCCCAGGTCGGCCCAACCCTTCGGACAGGAGGGGGGCGTGCAGGTCGAAATGCTCTTGGCATGGTCACCGACCCAGGCACACCGGGTGTAGAAAACCGTGCCTGCCCCGCTGGACAGCACGACGTTGTTCCCCTCCGCTGCCTCACGCCCGTAAGCGTACAAGTAGACCTTCGGCGCATCTGCGCTGAACACGTGCACGTACTCGGTCGCGACCTGGCCGGTGACGACGTTCACGTTGCCGTTGATGACGCGGACCTTGGCCCCCTCGCTTCCGGCCCCGCCGTGCGCTGTGTTGTCGGCAAGGTGCTGGGCCAGCGTCAGCGCGTTTTCGTCGATCGCATCCTGGACGTTCGTCGAGGCCAGACCGGAGCCGGTGTTGTCGTACGAGACGTTGTCCGCGCTGAGCACCGCAGCATCGATGGCCTGCAGGGTGATGCAGCCGACGCAGGCCACGTTGTTGGCCACCAGGGCCTCGTTTGCGGTCAGAGCGGTCGTGGCAGCCCCGCCCGGGGCGCTGGACGAAGCGTAGTTGAAGCCGACCTCGTCCGAGCCGATGCACCCGCTGCACTGGAGGTCTGCTGCCCTGTTGGCCTGAAAGGCATAGGGCACCGAGGAGAGCCGTGTCCGGGAAAGCTCCTGCTGGCCGGTCGGGGTGATGGAGAGCCAGCGGTCATCCTTGTCGAAGAGATCCGCCGGGAACGGGAACTTGTCGGGTGCGGCCGGCAGCAGGACGTCGAAGACACCTCCGATGAGCACGACGGACACCGCTTCCTGCCACAGTACCTGTCCGTTCGCCTGGCTGTCGTAGATCCTGAACACGACATCCAGCTTCCCGGACATGAGGTCCCCGTTGCCGTCCCGCAGGATTCCCTGGGCGTGGATCTCGTTCGGGGCTGCCTGCGCCTGGGAGGACATGCCGGCCACCAGAGCCAGAATCACCGCTGCAAACAACGTAGTCGTCCTATTCATGGTGTCCCCCTATTGCGCAATCGAAACAGGGCCGAAGCCGAAATGAACGGTCGTCCCGTCGCATTCCTGGATGCCCGAAGCGGGCTGGCCGAAGGTGAGGCTCAAGGTCCCCGGACCCGCAGGTTGCTGCGTGAACGCTGCCGGCACGACGGCCACCGTGTGCCACCCGACGCAGATGTTCTTGTGTTGACAGCCGAGGCCCGGGTCGCAACCGTCCGTGGTACAGGCGTTTGCGTCGTCGCACGAAAGCGGCTTGCCACCACCGCACACACCGGCGAGGCACTTCTCACCGACGGTGCACGCGTTGCCGTCATTGCACGGCCCCTGGTTGAGCTTGTAGATGCACCCCAGGACCGGGTCGCAGGCGTCGTCCGTGCATTCGTTGTAGTCGCCGCAGAAGAACTCGTCGTCGTGGAGGCAGGCTCCGGCCACACAATGGTCCCCCACGGTACAGGCGTTGCCGTCGTCGCAAGGCCCGGCGTTCATCGCCGCCAGGCACCCCTGGACCGGATCGCAGAAGTTGTCCGTGCACGGATTCCCGTCTTCACACGGGCCCAGCCCGGAATACACGCACTTCCCCTGCACGCACTGGTCCCCGAGGGTACAGGCAACCCCGTCGTCACAGGGGGCAAGGTTGTCCACGAAGACGCACCCCTGGGCCGGATGGCAGACGTCATCGGTGCAGGCGTTACCGTCGTCGCACAGCAGCGGGCCGCCCGGCAGGCACTGACCTCCTGCGCACTGGTCGCCCCCCGTGCACAGGCTGCCGTCCTCACAGGGCAAGACGTTGGAGGCATGCACGCAGCCGCTCTTCGGGGCGCACGAGTCGTCGGTGCACGGGTTGTCGTCCGCGCAGAGCGCAGACACCCCCGAACCGCAAGTGCCCCCCACGCACTTGTCCCCGACCGTGCAGGCATTGCCGTCCTCGCATGAGAAGCCCTCGTGGTCTGCGACGAGCGCACACTGCCCCGTGGCCGGGTCGCAGAACGCCTTCTTGCAGAACGCATTGGGACCGGCCGGAGGAGCGGGACAGGTGACCACCGTGTCGGGTGCGACCTTGCACGTGTACGGCCACTCCGCCAGGTCGCAGAACAGGGTTCCGTTGCAGAGATCCCCGTCATCCAGAGCAAGGCAATCCTTGTCGACCTGGCACTCGCAGGAAACCGCCTCCCCCTTGCAGACGCCGGCACCGCACTGGTCGGCCACGGTGCACGGATCCCCGTCGTCGCAGGCGTCGGTGTTGTCCGTGAAGACGCAGCCGCCCGAGCCGTCGCAGGCGTCGTCGGTGCAGAACACCCCGTCGTCGCAGAGCACCGGGTTGCCGACACAGGCACCTTCCTCGCAATGATCCGCCACGGTGCACGCGTCGTTGTCCTTGCACTCGCCGGCAGACAGGGGCTTGTGCTCGCAGCCGTCGACCCCCAGGCACTTGTCCGCAGTGCACTCGTTGCCGTCGTCGCACACGCCGAGGCCCATGACGACATCCCCTTCGTCCACGTCCCCGTCGCAGTTGTCGTCGAGGCCGTTGCAGGTCTCCACAGCGGGGTCGGGCGCATCGCACGGCGTGAGGCCCCCCTCGGTACAGACCCGCTTGCCCTGACAGGTACCGACCTCGTTCGTCACCTGGCAATGCGTGAACAACCCGAGCTCCACGGCCGTGTCGGTGCAGGGGCACAGTCCGGTCTTGGCCACGCACTGCTCGACCTCGACGCCGTCCACCGTGGTCACCGCCTGACACGCGAAGCCCAGCGGGCACTGGTCGTCCGGACCGCACTTGCCGCCGCAGAAAGCCCCCTGGACGCCATACTGGACGCAGGCGTCCTTGATCCCGGTGCTCCCCATGCAGTCCGAGGCCTGGGTACACGGCCGGCAGAGACTGGTGAAGTTGGAGACACAGATGAAGACCACGTCCGGGTCCGTGGCTCCCACCTGGCTGCACGTCCACCCGGCCGGACACTCCTCCTGGCAGGGCTGCGTGCACACCTTCTGTCCCATGTGCTCGACGCACCAGCCGGACTGGCACTCGTCGTTCGACGAGCACGGGTGCAGGAAACACCCCTGGCCGGGCTCGCACTCCGGCTGGACCTCTGCACCGTCCCCGGTCGGCACGTCCCACGGAACGAATCCATCGGCCACGTCGGTGACAACGCCGTCGGGGAACACGATGCTCTCCGGCTCGGTGCTCTCCTGCCGTACGTCGGGTACTGTCCGGCCGTCCTGCTCGACCCGGTCCGGTGTGATCTCGGTTGCGGCGTTGCCGCACCCCCAGACGGCCAGGAGGAACAGCAGCATCTCGATCCGGCAGGCCTTCGTCCACTTCATGGCGGCCACCTCCGCCGCCGATTTTACCCGTGTGTGCGGGGGTTCGCAAGCCCAGCGGGCGCCCCAGCGGGCGACCCGGCTCCACCATCTCGGGCCACCTGCGGCGCCTGCCCCGCCTTCGACAGGCCCCGAGGGGGGCCGCTCTCTTCGAGTTCGAGCCTGAGGGGCTCGTCCCTCAGGGTCGAGGACAGGCCCCTTCGATGGGAGCGCAGGCGAAGGGGCTGCTTCGTCGCCGCCTCACTGCGACGTAACTCGGATAGTGACCCAACACTACGGGAGTTGCGTCGCTTTTTGCGACGTAACTCGGATAGTGACCCAACACTACGGGAGTTGCGTCGCTTTTCGCGACGTAACTCGGATAGTGACCCAACACTACGGGAGTTGCGTCGCTTTTCACGACGCAAGGGCCCGTGCAAGAATGAGTCGGTCGCACCGAGAGAGCCGATCCAAGGCAACGCCGGGGTTCAGTCCGTGAGCGATCCGTCGTTTGGATTCGGTTGCTGCGGCGGGTGCGCGTCACCGGGGCGATGTTCCACCCGACTCGCACGGCCCGGGCGTTGGATTCGGTTGCTGCGGCGGGTGCGCGTCACCGGGGCGATGTTCCACCCGACTTGTGCGGCCCGGGCGCCGGCTGCTCAGGAGGCAGCCGGAGCACACCGGAGATGCGTCCGGCCCGGGGATGGGCTTCCCCC
>VGRX01000039.1 GCA_016875215.1 Deltaproteobacteria bacterium | reverse complement strand
CCCCTCGCACACGTAGTCCAAGCCCAGCTTGGAGCAGTCCGCCTTGTGGATGGAGTTGTTCTCGCACCAGACCAGCATGCTCCCTTCGCACTTCCCGGAGTAGGATACGTCGCCGCAGTTGTTGCCGCTGACGCACTGGCCGTTGGTGCAGAGCTGGCCGCCCTGGCAAGCTCCGCACGTGCCGCCGCAGCCGTCGTTGCCGCACTGCTTGCCCGCACAATCGGGGATGCATTGCCCGCCCGGGCAGGCGAGCGGGAACTTGCCCGACGGGTCGGCCCCCTTGAACTTGCAGTCATAGTACTGCTGCTGGCCGTTCCAGCCGCAGCTCCCGCTGCCGCAGGCCAGCGAGAAGAGCTTTCCCGCTTCGCACCAGTAGAGCGTGGTCCCGTCGCAGCATCCCTGCCAGGTGATGCCGAGGCAGGGATCGGCCACGGGGACGCACTGGCCGAACTGGCACAGGTTCCCCGCAGGACAGGTCCCGCACGAGCCTCCGCAACCGTCATCACCGCAGACCTTGCCCGTGCAGTCGGGCTTGCAGCTCGACACGCACTTGAAATCCGCGGTGCAGGTGAAGCCCGCTGGGCAGATCCCGCATGTACCGCCGCAGCCGTCGTCGCCGCATTGCTTGTTGTAGCAGCTCGGCGTGCAGGCGCTCACGCAGAGCCCGAAGGCATTGCATGACTTGCCTGCCGGGCACGTCCCGCACGATCCGCCGCAGCCGTTCGAACCGCACTGCTTGCCCCCACAGTCGGGAACGCACGACGAGATGCACTTCCCGCTCGCGTCACAGGTCTGGCCGGCCTGGCAGGTTCCGCACGAGCCCCCGCAGCCATCCGGGCCGCACTGCTTGCCCGCACAGTCGGGAACGCACGACGAGATGCACTTCCCGCCCTGGCTGCACGTGCTGCCGGCCGGGCAGGTCCCGCACGAGCCCCCGCAGCCGTTCGGGCCGCACTGCTTGCCCACGCAATCCGGCGCGCATACGCACTGGCCCGCAGCGTTGCACGTCGTTCCGGCCTGGCACGTCCCGCACGAGCCCCCGCAGCCGTCGTTGCCGCACTGCTTGCCTGTGCAGTCGGGCGTGCATGAATTCACGCACTGCCCCGCAGCGTTGCACACCTGTCCCCCCGGGCAGGTCCCGCACGAGCCGCCGCAGCCGTTGGCGCCGCACACCTTGCCCGCACAGCTTGGGGCGCAGACGCATTGCCCCGCGGCGTTGCACGCATTGCCCGCAGGGCAGGTGCCGCACGACCCGCCGCAGCCGTCCGCACCGCACTGCTTGGGGGTGCACGCAGGAACGCACGCGCCGCCGCACGCCTTGGGGTTCTTTCCCGACGGGTCCGCTGACCCGTTCGTCCCGCAGTCGTACCAGGAGCTCTGGGTGTTCCATCCACAGCTCGGGTTGGACTTGGGGCAGTCGATGCAGTAGAGCGCCCCGTTCATGCAGTAGAGCACCCGGCCGAGCTCGTCGCAGCAGCCAACGTCGGAGTAGTTGCCGCAACTCGGAGCGCTGGGGGTCTGCGGGCCCAGACACTGCGCCGGTCCCCCCTGAGTGACGCACACCCCCTGCTGGCACACCTTGCCCGCGGAGCAGGTGCCGCACGAGCCGCCGCAGCCGTCATCGCCGCATGCCTTGCCCGTGCAGCTCGGCTCACACACGGGCGTGCACGACTTGGGGTACTTGCCGGACGGGTCGGAGCCGCCGGCCGTTCCGCAGTTGTAGTACTGGTTCTGCGCATCCCAGCCGCACGAAGGCTTGCTCGCACAGCTTGCGGTCTTCAGCACGTTGGCATCGCAGTACTTGAGCGTCTGCCCGTCGCAGCAGCCCTGGTAGGAGATCTCGCCGCAGTTGTTCCCGCTGCCGCCGGGGTAGCAGGCCCAGTCGCCGCCGCATGCATACGCCGGGTCGGCCTGCATCTTGGCAAAGGTGGCGTCCGCGACGGTCATGGTGATGCAGTGCGTGGCGCCGGCCCACGTGATCACGTCATCCGAGTTCATCGGCACGTGCTGCCACGCGGGCATGACCTGCTTCCAGATGGCCATTGCCGCGGCTTCCTTGTCCTTGTTGATCGAGTAGACGGGCACCAGGTTGACGCCGTTGACGAACAGGCTGTTGGTGTAGGTGCGGAAGACGCCGTCCGAGTTGCTCGGCATCGGCATGCGCACCACCTTGTAGCCGAGCGACTGGAAGTAGGCCGCGTTGTCATCTGTGATCTTGTCGTTGGTCGGATCGACCGCGGCAGCGTATTCGCCGACGATGATGGTGGAATCGTCGACGATCTTGGCCTGCATGTCGATGTGCGTCGTGCCTTCGCCGCTGAGCGGCTTGGCGATGTAGATGTTTGCGCATCCGACGTAGCTCTTCATGTAGCCGTCGACCTGGGCCTGGGGAACGCCGTTTGCGTAGTAGAGCCCCTGGCTGGCGAAGCAGTTGCTCTTGCTGTCGGACATGAAGTTGCCCCCCTCGAAGTCGACGGGGGCGCGAAACACGGAGAGGTTCCACAGGCTCCCGAGCTTGGTGGGGATCGAATCGTCGTTGATGCGCTGGTGGTAGTAGCGAAGATCGACGATGCCCGCCTTGTCGTCCGCGCTGACGATGGGCAACGGGCCGTAGTCTCGCACCCAAAGCGAATCATTGGCCAGATTGACCCAGGTCACCGCGTTGGATGCGACGCCGGCAGCGGCCAGTGAGCTGGTGAAACTGGACTTGACCGAGTTGGTCCCGTAGATGACGTACACGTCGCTCACCGTGATTCCCCACTTCACGATGTCGACGAGATTCTGCCAGATCCCGGCGGGCAACCCGGCGGAGGAGACCGTTATCATGAGCCGGGACGCAGGCTCGTACTCGGCAACTGGGCGTACGACCACCGATGGGGGTTGCGTGATTCCGAAGAGCTCGGGGTGGGCGTTCCGGTAGTCGTCGTACTGGTCGGCCTTGGCAGGGCGGTGGTCCCCGGGCAGTTTGTAGGCGGGGAGCATCGGCTTGTCATCCGCCTGCACGACGGCCGACTCGGCCCCCTCCGGCAAGGGAGCGAGCGGAAAGGACACTTCCTGCTGGCAGGCAAGGAGCAACAGGGCGACCAGCAAACCGGCGTTTCTCATGGAACCCTCCGAAGACGTCACCAGTGTTCGTCCCCCGGAACACGGGGTGCGTTGCGGACTGCCTCGTGCCGCGGCAGACCGTATGGAGGCTGCCCGAAACTACTTCGCCGCTACGACCGCACTTGGCAAAGCAATTTCGATCAGCCTCCTAAGTTCCCGGCAACGGCGGTGCTGCCCCCCGTTGACCGAGCAGACGCAGGCCGAGAGCCGCTGCATCCGCAAGGGCAGAGACCCGGGCGGAAGCCCCGGAACGGCGAGAATCGGCGTCAGTGTACTCCCCCGCGCCCGCGTGTCAACGGTATGGTTTGCGCGGGTTGCGCACATTGGGCGTTGCACTGGTGGCCTTGGTGCGCTATCTTGTTGTGCGCGGAGGGTGCGGGATGAGCAAGGAACCGACTGGAAGAATCCGGGACATCTTGAGCGTGAAGGTCGAGCAGGCCCGCGACGGCGACTACCTCGCGCTTCTCGAGTGCACCGAAAGCGCGTCGGATCGGGAGCTCAAGGATGCCTACTTCAAGCTGGCCCGACTCGTGCATCCCGACTCGCTCCAGAAGCAGTCCCTGGCGGACCGCCGAGAGGATGCCGCTTTCATCTTCGAGAAGCTGACCGAGGCGTTCCAGACGCTCAAGGACCCGCACAAGCGCAAGGCGTGGGAAGAGCGGCGCAAATCGGGGCAGCCCGCGCCTGCGGACAAAGGCAAGATGCTGGAGGAGCATGCCAAGATAGCGCTGCACCAGGGCAAGCTGCTGCTGAACCGCCGCGCCTATGCCGAAGCGGAGGCGCAGTTCAAGCGCTTCACCGAGATCAAGACCGAGGATGCGCGCGGCTTTCTCTTCCTCGGGTGGGCCATCTTCCAGAACCAGAACCGGCCGCTGGAGGCACGCCTCGAAGAGGCCCGCATCTGCTTCAACCGGGCGCAGAAGATGCAGCCTGACAACGCGGACGTCTACTACTACCTCGCGCGAAACTACAAGGAGCGGGGCCTGTTTCCCGAGGTGGAGCGACAGCTCAAGAAGTGCATCGAGCTAAACAAGGATCACGTAGGTGCGCTGCGCGAGAGGCGCCTGCTGGAGATGCGCCAGGGCCAGGGGCCGGGCGTGCAGAGCGTCGGTGGCTACCTCAAGGACCTGCTCGGGAAGTTCAAGAAGAAGTAGGCCGCACCGGCTACCCACACCGGCTTCCCATCCGATGTCGAGAGAACTGTTCCGAGACTACAAGTTGCGTCCGCCCTGTTTCGCTGTGCTCTGGCTGCCGCGGGACAACAGGTCCTCCAGATCGATGATCGCTTCGTCGCGACCATAGACCGGAGGGGCATGCACACCGCTGTCCACGCGGATCGCGTCGCACGGACAGGCCTCTTCACAGAAGCCGCAGAAGATGCACTTGAGCAGGTCGATCTCGAAGGATGCCGGGACCTTTTCGATGGCCGGGTCGGGATGCTCCCTGGCCACGATGGTGATGCACCCGGCCGGGCAGTGCGTCGAGCACATCATGCAGGCAACGCATCGGGGAGTGCCGTTCTCCCGCAGCATCAGGCGGTGCAGGCCGCGCCAGCGCGCGGAATAGGGCCGCCTCTTGTCCGGGTACTCCAGCGTGGCCGTGTCCTTCCTTCGGAACCAGTTCCTCCAGAAGTGCCGGTTCGTCGTGATGAGCCCTCGAACCAGCTCGGTGACGTACAGGCTCTCGGCCACGTTCAGCGGAGGAAGGCCGACCTTCTTCACCTTGGCTACCATGACGATCACCTCCACACGGCCAGGACCACTGCGGTGGCAAGCAGGTTCAGCAGTCCGAACGGAATCAGGTACTTCCAGCCGAAGTCTATGACCTGGTCGAACCGCATGCGCGGGACGGTCCAGCGTACCAGCATCTGGAGGTAGACCAGCGCTCCGACCTTGGCAAGGAAGGCGCCGACCTGCAGCAGCACCACCCACCAGGCATCGCCCGCCAGGAACGGGATGTTCCAGCCGCCGAGAAACAGGACCGCACCGAATGCGGAGACCAGCAGGATCCCCACGAACTCCGACAGGAAGAACATTGCAAAACGCATCGACGAGTACTCCGTCGAGTAGCCGGCCACGAGCTCGGAATCGGCCTCCGGCAGATCGAACGGCGCCCGCTTGGTCTCGGCAATCGATGCCAGCATGAACAGGATGAACCCGAGCGGCTGCGTCACGATGCCCCAGCGCGGGAGCCATCCCCACATCAGCTCCGACTGCCCCCCGATGATCGCCTGCGGCATGATCGTGCCGTAGACCATGAACACGCCCAGGAGGCTCAGGGTGAGCCCCACTTCATACGAGAAGAGCTGCGACGAGGTGCGCAACGCCCCCATCAGCGAGAACTTGTTGTCCGACGACCAGCCGGCCAGGGTGTGACCGTAGACTCCGATGCTGGCAACGGCCAGGAGGAACAGCAGGCCCATCTGCGAATCGGAGACCATCAGCCACTCCCTGCCGGCAACGGGCGGACCGAACGGAATCGCCATGAAGGCCAGCAGCGGCGGCACGAACGAGAGCACGGGAGCGAAGAAGAACAGGATCTTGTCGGCGCGGGCCGGTACGAAGTCCTCCTTGAACAGCATCTTGATGCCGTCTGCAATGGGGTGGAAGAGACCGAACGCGGTGAACCCGAACACGGCAGCCCGGTTGGGGCCGATCCGGTCCTGGATGACCGCGCTCATCTTCCGTTCCACCCAGGAGAGGATGGCCGCTCCCCCGAGCAGGAACGCGAGGAAGAGAAAGACGCACTTGGCGAATGCGATGAGAACCAGCTCAAGCATTGCTTCCCTCCCCCGTCCCGCTCAGGGACAGCGCGGCGGAACGCACTGAAGTCATGTCGCCATATCCCAATGTTCCCGACATCTTCGATGCTATTCTGGAAAGTAGTACATGAAGCTGCACCGCAGCCTCGGGGGCCGCTATGGCGCTGGCGGATCGCTGCACCCGTCCGTCGCAGTTGGCGTAGTGTCCGTCCTTCTCGAAGTGCCCGGGAATGGGGAGGAGCACGGTGGCCTTGTCGGCCACGGCGTCCAGGCAGTGGGAGAAGGCCACAGCCTCGGAGATGCGCGCCCCTGCGGGGAGGGGGGGGACCTCGTACTCGGCCCCGGCGGAGACGAGCCCGGCGACCTCGGCAGCGGAGGGGGATGCGAAGAAGCCTGCGAGGTCTGCGGTTTCCAGGCCCAGGGCAGCGGCGAGGCGGGTGAGCCCGCTCCGGTTGGCGTTGGAATCCGCGGTGCGCAGGAGCGAATCCGCTGTACCGCCGCCCCGCGGGGCCAGGAGGACAAGCTTCTCGCCGAGGATGCTGGAAGCGAAGCGAAGCGCTGCGAAACCTTCTTCCAGCGAGAGCATCGACGAGAGCACGAGGAGGATTCGTCCCCCATTGCTTCGGATTGCCTGGAGCCTCCCGGCTGCGACGTCGGCAGCTTCAAGGGTGGCTTGCCGGGTGGGAGGCTGGGGCTTGTAATCGACCAGTGAGCGGTCCGCCCTGCGCTCTTCGAAGCGGCGGAATGCGAGACGACCGTGGTCGCATGCCCACCACCGGTTCACGTCGGGGTTGTTGCGTGGGCGGATGCGGAAGAGCCGGCCGTTTGCCGCATCTGCAAGCACGTTGCAGCCCCTGGAGCACTCGGGGCAGATCGCCGGTGAGGACTCGAGCGACCAGGCGCGCTGGCGGAACCGGAAGTCGCGGGAGGTGAGGGCGCCGACCGGGCACAGGTCGACCGCGCACAGCGAATACGGGTCGTCGAACTGGCGGCCGGGGAAGACCGCTATCTCGGTGTGATTGCCCCGGTGCACCTGGGTGAGCTGCCTCGAACCGGAGACCTCTCTGCAGAACCGAACGCACCGGGTGCAGTTGATGCATCGCTCCCTGTCGAGCATCACATTGGGTCCGAGAGGCACGGCCTTGGCCTTGTGTACTTTGCTGACCTGGATCCGGGACGGAGTCGCGCTGTGCTCGAAGTAGTGGTCCTGGAGCACGCACTCGCCGGCCTGGTCGCAGATGGGGCAGTCGACCGGGTGGTTGAGGAGGATGAGCTCGAGCACCGCCTTGCGCGCGTCGAGAGCGACCTGGGAGCGCGTGAGCACCTCCATGCCATCGCGCACCTGCACCTCGCACGCGGGGAGAGGTTTCGGGGACCCCTTGACCTCGACGAGGCACATGCGGCAGTTGGCTGCCACGGGAAGACCGTCGTGGTAGCAGAAGACCGGGATGTCAATACCGAGCTTGAGAGCAGCCTTGAGGATGGTGGTCCCGGGTTCCACATCCACCTGTCGGGAATCAATGGTCACAACGGGCATGGTCTCCCCTCACCGGTCGATTTCGCCGCCGATCATGTTGATCGAGTCGAAGGTCGGGATGATATCGGCCACCATGGTACCCATGAGCATGTCCCCGAGTGCCTGCATGATGGCGAAGCAGGGGGGACGGACGTGGAGGCGGTACGGGCGGCCGGAGCCGTCCGACACGACGTAGAAGCCGAGCTCGCCGTTGCCCCCTTCCACCGAGCGGAACACCTCGCCCGGCGGCACGACGGGCCCGCGGAACACCAGCTCGAACTGGGCGATCATCCCCTCGATGGTCCCGTACACCTCCGACTTGGGCGGATGGGTCACCTGCCAGTCGGGATGGTTGACCGGGCCGTCGGGCATCTGGTCGAAGCACTGGCGGATGATGCGCAGCGACTGCCGGATCTCCTCCATGCGGACCAGGTACCGGTCAAAGTTGTCGCCGCGATCCCCGATCGGCACGTCGAAGTCGACGCGGTCGTACACGAGGTACGGGTCGTCCTTGCGCACGTCGTAGGGCACTCCCGCCGCACGCAGACACGGTCCGGAGAACCCCCAGTCGATGGCTTCGGCTGCCTTCATCACGCCGATGTCGCGCATCCGGTCCACGAAGATCCGATTGCGCGTGAGCAGCCGGTCGATGTCCACCATCAGCTTCTCGGTGATCCTGGCCGCGTGATCGAATTTCTGCCGGAAGTCGGGGGTGAGGTCGTTGCGGACGCCGCCGACGCGGCAGTAGGAGAGGGTGACGCGGGCCCCGGTCACGTCCTCGAACATGTAGTAGTAGTAGTCCCGTGCCTCGACGGCCCAGAGCATGGCGGTGAAACCGCCCAGCTCGAGCGCTGCCGCTGCAATCGCGGTGAGGTGGTCCTGGATGCGGGCGATCTCGCTCAGAATCACCCGGATGTACTTCGTCCTCTCCGGGATTTCGATGCCGAGCAGCTTCTCGATGGCGAGAGCCAGCCCCACCCCGTTGATGGCCGGCGAGACGTAGTTCAGCCGGTCCGCGTAAGGGAAGCACTGGTTCCAGGTGCTGTTCTCGCACATCTTCTCGAAGCCGCGGTGAAGAAACCCGATGGTCGTGTCGACCGCGACGATCGACTCGCCGTCGAGACGGAGGTCGAGCTTGACCGTGCCGTGCATGGCGGGGTGGGAGGGTCCCATCTGCAGCAGCATTTCCCGGCAGGTCAGGTCGGGCATGGGGAGACGTTCCTGGGTCATGTTCACTCCTCGGTGGAATCTCCCGGTACCCGGTCCCCGCGCGGCAGGGTGGGCATCGGAATGGTGGGCTGGTAGCCACGGAGCGGGTAGTCCTTTCGCAGCGGATGACCGACGAACTCGGGGTAGAGCAGGAGGCGGCGCAGGTCAGGGTGTCCGTCGAAGCGGATCCCGAACATGTCGAACACCTCGCGCTCGAACCAGACGAGCCCCTTCCAGACCGCAGTCGTGGAAGGGACCACGGGGTCGTTCTCAGGGACAGGCACCCGCAGCCGGAGCCGATGTCCGTGCTTGAGCGAGCGCAGGTGGATGACCACTGCGAACCGCTCTTCCTGCGGCCTGGCTCCCTCGAACGTCCGGTAGTCCACCGCGGTCAGATCGATGGGCTGGTCCATGGCCGCGCCGGCATCGTCCCGCAGGAAGAGGCAGACGTCCTTGAGCCGGGTCCTGTCCACCACCGCAGTGTGGTCCCCGCGGTCCGAGTGGACCGAGCGGATCGCACTTCCGAAGCGGCTCGAAATCGAGTTGAGAAGACTGATGCTCACTGTGCACCTCCGGAAGATCCGTCCGAGTCAGTCCAGGCGGAGCGCATCCCGCTTCCACACGTAGAGCAGGCCGACGGCCAGCACCGCGACGAAGAGGAGCGCCTCGAGCAGGACGATCCCTCCAAGCAGGGGGGAATCGAGCAGCCGCCGGTATTCCACTGCCCAGGGAAGCAGAAACACCACCTCCACGTCGAACACGAGGAAGACCAGGGCCACAAGGTAGTACTTCACGTGGAAGCGGTTCCGGGCCGGCCCGAGACTCGGGTTGCCGCACTCGAACGCCTCGTGCTTCGACGGATTCGTCCGCTTGGGCCCCAGCACCGCGTTGAGAACGAGCATCCCGAGCGCGGTCCCCACGGCCACGACGACCCCCACGAGCAGAGGGACATATTCGATGAGCTGTTCCAGCATGCGCACCTCTCCACCGAGCCGGCAATCGGGTCGGCACGAAGCTCTCATATCAGATGGGTAGGAATGCGTCAACACGCGCACGCGCCTTGCCACAGGATTTGGACAAGTGAGCGACCGGGATTAGAATACTGTCCGATTGGCAGGGAGGTAGGTCGCATGGCCGGCAGCCGCAAGTCTTCTTTCATCATCGCTCTGTTCCTCGCCGTGGCGTTTCCCGCAGCATCGGCAAGATCCGTGGAGCCGAAGCCGGCACAGCCGCCCGACCCGGCCTTCGAGGATCCGGACGACGCGGCCGTCGAGGAGGGTTCCGCCCCGATCCTGGTCAGCGTGACTCCCGGGGCGCGGGCGCTCGACCCTGTGGCCATCCCGTCGGCCTACTGTCGATCGGACGCCAAGGTCTGCTCCACCGTGGTCGACGTGATCTCCCGGGATCTCACGCTGTCGGGCTTCTTCAAGCCGCTCGACCCCGTCTCCTTCATCGCTGACATGGACCGCGAAAGCCTGACCTCGACCAAGTGGGAGGACTGGTTCAACGTAGGGGCCAAGTACCTCATCAAGGCATCGGTGGAAGGGGCCGGCAAGGGGAACTACACGCTCTCGTTCCGCCTCTACGACGTGGCACAGAAGAAGACCATCGAGGTGAAGTACCAGGAGGCCGCGGTCGGCGCGAAGAACGTCCGCATGGCCACCCATCGCTTCGTCAACGAGGTGATCCGTGCGATCACGGGAATGCCGGGTCCGTTCGGCGGAAGGATCCTCTACGCAGCCAAGACCGGCAACGACACCAAGGGGGTCTTCGCCATGGATGTCGACGGCTACGGAAAGAGCCGGATCGCTGCGGGCGAAACCATCAACATGCTCCCTTCGAGCGTGGGCGGCACGGTGGTCTACACCTCGTTCGCCGAGGGGATCCCGAACATCTACGTGAACGGCCAGAAGATCACCCGGGACGGCCGCGCCTACCGTGGCGCCCGCCTGTCCCCCAACGGCAAGGATCTCGCGGTCGCAGCCGATGACGGCGGGCAGTGCGAGATCTTCCTCATGGATCTCGAGGGCAACATCAGGGCCAACCTGACGAACCACTGGGCCGACGACCTCTCGCCCAACTGGTCGCCGGGCGGTGATTCCATGGCGTTCGTCTCCAACCGCAGCGGCGGACCCCAGATCTGGATCATGGGGGCCGACGGCAGCAACCCGAGGCGCCTCACCATGGCGGGCTACTACAACAGCACGCCGGGGGGGGGGGCCGGGGGGATCGTTGCTTTCGCCGGGATGGACGAGGAAGGGCACTCGGACATCTTCACGGTGGACCTTGCCGGCAACATCAACCGCGTCACTCAGGACCAGGGCAACAACAAGGATCCGACGGTCTCGCCCGACGGACGTCACCTGGCGTTCGTCTCCAACCGCGACGGACGCAATCGGGTCTACATCAGCACCATCGACGGCCGGTACCAGTTCCCCGTCACCGAGAAGGGGGGGTCCTACTCGACCTTGTTCTGGGCGAGGTAGCGCAATGGTCGATGGTCTCCTCGACTTCGCTCGGGGCAGGCGATGGTCGAAGGTCTCAGGCGCGTTGATCGTTGCTGCCGTGGCCATCGGTGTGCACCTGAACAGCCTGCCGAACGAGTATGTTCTCGACGACTTCCCTGCCCTGGTGGACAATCCGGCCGCGCACTGGCCGCTCGATGTCCAACGCATCTTCACAACGAACTACTGGGGCAACCGGCCGAACTACGAGAAGCTGACGATCTACAGGCCGCTCGCCACGCTGAGCTTTGCGCTCGTGGACGGCATTGCCGGTTCCGAGCCCCCCGGCTTCCAGAGGGCCGTCAACGTGCTGCTGCACGGGGGCTGCTCGGTGCTGCTGTTCCTGGTCGTGCTGTGGGTTGGGTGCTGGGGATCGGGGGTTGGGGGGCAGCGCTGCGACGGGAGGACGAACAGGAAAGAGAGCGGTGGAGAGGAAGACCCGCCGGACGGGAAAGTCTTGGGAAGGTCCGTGTGGGGAGGGGACATTGCGCCCGACCCGGGTTTGCCCGGCAAGCGGGAGGGGGCGGCCGGCGTCGTGCCCGCTCTGGTCTGCGGGCTCCTCTTTGCGACTCACCCCGTGCACACGGAAGCGATCATCGGCGTGGTGAGCCGGGCGGAGCTGCTGGCCGCGTTCTTCGTGCTCCTCGGCACGTGGTATTGGCTGGCGGCGCTGGGGGCGGACGCAGCGCTGGGGACGGACGCGGCGCTGGGGACGGACGCGGCGCTGGGGACGGACGCGGCGCTGGGGACGGACGCGGCGCTGGGGACGGACGCGGCGCTGGGGACGGACGCGGAGCTGGGGACGGACGCGGCCCGGAGGACGGACGCGGTTGCCGGCGCTTCCGACGACGGAGAGCGCCTGGCCGCTGCCGCCTCACCGGGGGGGATCGGGGCCGGTGGGACCTGGCCGAGGCGGGTGTTTCTTGTTCTCCTCTTCGCGATGGCTCTCCTGTCCAAGGAAAACGGAGTCACCCTGTGGGGAGTGATCCTGGCGTTCCAGGCGGTCGAGTGGCTGGGGCGTGCCCGTGGCCCCCGGCATCTGTCGGCCGGATTCTGGGGGCTGCACGCGATGTTCGGCCTCGTGCTGGCCGGGTACTTCGTGCTGCGGGCAGCGGTTCTGCCCGCCGTGCTGGGGGGAGAAGTCCCCTACTCGGACAACCCGATGGTCGGCGGCGACTTCGTGGTGCGGTGGCTGACACCCTTCAAGGTGTTCTTCGCATACCTCGGTCTGCTGGTGAGCCCGGCGCACCTGACGATCGACTACTCGCTGGCCCATTTCCAGGTGGCCCGCTCGTTGGCCGACTGGCAGGGGTGGATCGGCCTGGTGCTGTTCACCGGGCTGGCCGCTGCGGCGTTTCTGGTTGCAAGGCGCAGAGCGGTGCTGTCCGCCCTGGTGCTCGCCTTCTTCGCAACGTACTCGGTGGTGTCGAACCTGGCGTTCCTGTCCACGATCATCATGGCCGAGCGCCTGCTCTACCTTCCGTCCGCGTTCTTCCTGGCCGGGCTCACGTGCTTCGCCGCGACGTCGCTTCCGGCGGGCCGCCGGGCAGCCCGGATTCTGCTGAGCGGAACTCTGCTGGTGACCGTCCTGTTCTCAGCGGGCACGATACTCCGCAACCGGGAGTGGGCGACGCCGCTCGAGCTCTACCAGGCCGCAGTGCGTGAGGCGCCGGACAGCGCCAAGTCACGGCACCTGCTCGGCAACGAGATCGCGCATGCGGGCAAGGTCGCGGATGCGCTCCCCCACCTCCGGCGGGCGGTCGAGATCGACCCGGACAACTTCGTAACCCAGACCGCCCTGGCCAGAGCCCTGGCCTCGCTGGGTCGATACGACGAGGCGCTCGAGCACCTGAAGATCGCGCTCACGAAGGCCCCCGGATACCGTCCGGCGCTGAACGTGGTGTGCGGGATCTACGAGCGTACGGGCAAGCCGCCCGCAGCGGGGAAGGTGTGCAGGTGATCGGCCGCTACCTGCTCCCGTGGCGCGCCTCGAGCCCATCCAGTGCACAGATGAGCTTCCGGAGACTCCGGCATCTCGAGGAGGCTGCGGAAACGCTCCAGTGGCGAGCAACAAACTCTCCCAGGGCGCCGTTGTAGTCCGGCCCCTGAGCCAGGCGACCGCTGCGCCGATCTCTGCGGACCAGTCTCTCCTGCAACTCCCTTCTGGCTGACCACGCCATTCTCAGCAACTCCGCCTTGGGATCCGGCAGCTCCTCGGGTCGATCGTGCCGCCCGCCTCCTCTCGCACCGAAGAATGCCTTCAGGCCCGAATCGTCACCCAGGAGCCACGCCTCCGCCTCTCGGACAGCCACTCGCAGCAGGAAATCCGGATGCCTGGGCCGTCCAAGCCATTCTGCTATCAACGTTGGGGCGCAGTCGCTCCGGTCAAGATCCGTAAGGAGCAGGAATGGAGCAGCCGTCGCAGAGCGGTTGAACGCCCGGGCATGCTTCCGCAGGTAGCCGAATCCCCTCCCACGATACACCGCCGTCACGTCATATCGAGTATCCCTCTCCGACAGGATGCGTCGCGGAATGTGCTCGCTCAGCTCGTCCTCGACGGCAAGCCTCAACGGGATGGCCGGTAGGGTCATTTCACCAACCCGAGTCTCCCCGACTCCTGCGGAGCGGTCATGGGAAGCACCGCCTCGGCCATGGTCATTCCGGCCTCCAGCAAGTGCCGCACATCTTCCCTCTCGCGGGCGAGCTGCACCGTCGTCCCTTCGCTGCCCTTCGGCAGTAGAAGTGCAACCTCGTCGTCCCTGATACCCGGGTCGTTGAACAAGTCGGCACTGTGAGACGACAGGATGACCTGCCTCTGGCGAGCTCGCTGGAGCCGCCAGATCAGGGCTGGCAACCTTGCCACGATCGACGAATGGAGAGACAGCTCCGGCTCCTCCAGCAGAAGCAGCGAGTCCCCATCCAACAAAGACCAGAGCAAGCCGATCAGTCGAAGCGTTCCATCGGAGAACTGGTCCTCACGCTGACGACTCGCGTTGTACCGCCAGTGCCTGTACATCGCCTCGAGGTGCGGCATTCCTCTCTCATCACGAGTGTCAGCCAAGCTCTCGAACTCCGGTACCGCCACCTTCAACGCTTGGGCTATCTTCCTCAGCCTGGCCTTGCGAGTCTTGTCCGGGGTGGTCATCACTCGTTCCAGGAACTTCAGCCCGAAAGGATCTTCCCCGGCAGCATCCCGGTTGGCCAGGCCCGGATACCTCAACAACTGAGGAACCAAATGCAAATACAAAGTACGAGAGAACGTGTCCGCAATGCTCCGAAACTTCTTGTTCGAGGCAATCTGCTCCAGATGAGTCTGCGTCATGCGCTGATCATCCTCGCGGTCGTCTCGGTCGGGACGACTCAGGAGCAGCTTGTCCGACCGCCACACACGCTCGTAACCGAGCAAGAGCCTCCTGGCTCCCCGCTGTTCCTGTCGGAGTCCAATACCGTACCGCCACGGGTCGGTTGAAGCCTGATCCGTGAGCGTGACCTCGATCTCCACGTCCGGGTGTCGACGTGCCGCCAGACAACGGATCTTCGACAGGCCGCCTCTGTCCTTGACCGCCTGCTGGAGTCCTCCTCCATCTTTCGCAATGTCCCTGAGAAACCTGAACGCATCGAGGAAGTTCGATTTTCCCGCGGCGTTCGGACCGGTGATGAAGAGCCTGTCTCCGATCTCCACGTCGACATCGACGAAGTTCCTCCAGTTCTTAAGCCTCATTCTTGCGAATCGCATGGTGTTCTTCCTGTCATGGCGCCCCCCCCGAGACGCCGTCTTGCGTCACGAGCGGGACGTCGAACAGCCGTCTCGTCGAGGACCGAATCCGGCGGCCGACGCGGGCTTCGCCTCCGTTGGTATCGGTGGTATCATGCGTGGCCTCCCAGGGTCAAATGGATTCGGGCCCGGCCACCGCCGTCAAGACGGACGGGGGATCGGTGCGATACCGATCGACGGTCTGGATTCGGGCCAGCAGAACCGGAGCATGCGGGCCTACCGTCCTTCTGCCCTCACGGGATCAAACAATAGTCGGGGAAATCGTCCCCCAGCCCGGTCTGCGCAAACGGGCTGGAGCCGTCCTTCCACGCGTGGGCCAGCAGGAACTTCGAGAGCCAGGGCGTGACACCGTACGGCACCGTGTGCCCGAGGCCGTGATTGCACTCGATCACGAAGTGGCCGTCGGCCGCGAGCTTGTCGCTGAACTCGTTCATCATCGTGTCGAACATGATCATGTTCATGTAGGTGTCCTTGGTCCCGCCCCAGGCCAGCAGAGCGGGTACCGGGTATCCGGGCTTGGAGTACGGGATGACCATGCCCGTCCCGCCGGAGAAGACCCCTGCGGCAGCGAGGTACTCGGCCCGATGAAGGACCAGGTAGGTGCTCCAGAGCGCTCCGGCCGAGAAGCCGATGGTGTAGACCCGGGTGTTGTCGATGTCCCCCTGCTGCTCGAGGCACGAAAGAACGTCATCGAAGACGGCCAGGTCCTTGTCGTTCTTCGAGTACTTGCCGAAGTTCCAGGTGGTGGTCATGTCGCAGCAGTCGGTGTGGTTCTCGTCGCAACAGCTATAGGGCGACACCATGATGAGGTTGTTCTCCTTGGTGAGCGTGTCGGCCCCGAAGAACATGGCGATGTTCTTCGGAGTATCGCCGTTTCCGTGCCAGACGAAGACGACCGAGGCCCCCGGGGCGGGGTGCGGCGGAAGGAAGAGCTCGACGCTGCGCATGAGCCCGCCCATCTTGAGCGTGTTCTTGCCTCCCACCAGCGTGGGGCACGCTCCGCCCGAGTACTTCTTCGGAGCGGCCGGCTGCGGCACGACCGGGACGTCGGCAGCGATCTCCTCCGGAGGTGGTGCGATGTCGGCCGTCCGCAGGTCCTCCGCTACGGAATCGGCCGGCCCGACCTCCGGGGCGGGCGCGGTGCGATCCGCACCGGCGCAGTCCTTTGCCACGACGTCGGGCTCCGGCTGGATGTCGCTGCTGCAACCGCACGCAGCAGTGACGAGGACGACCGCGAGCAGCAGGGGAACGAGCGCTGCGTACCTGGAAGATCGGACTGTCGGATCGAGCACGGGAGAACCTCCGTTGACTAGTGGTAGAGCCCCTTTCCATCGGGGGAAAAACGGCGTGCGAAAACCCCGCTGCCGGAGCTGGCCTGGCCCTGTCCGGACCAGACGACCAGCACCGTACCGTCCGGGCCCGCTGCCAGACAGGAGAGCATCTGGTCCCCAGGCGAGAACTCGTTGGCGACGATCTCCTTGCCGGTGGGCTTGGCCGCCGCGTCGAACGACCGGATCACCACACATCCGCCGTCTCCGTCGAGTCCCCAGTCGGACCATCCTGCGCAGATCCCGTCGGGGATTCCGGTCAGCCTCGGAAAGCGCTGGTTGCCCGAGGTCGTCTGGGACCAGATCATCTCGGCCCCGAGCTTGGCCCCGTTGGCAGCAAAGAGCTGGCCGAAGACGCCGTAGCCGTCACCGTCCTGCCCCCAGCTCTCCCAGGCAGCGACAAAGCCCCCTGCGGTGCGGGTGACCACGGGGCCCTCCTGCGTGTTGGATACCTTGTCGCTGAGCGTGAACTGCTTGGCGCCGGCCACCCCCTCGGACGTGTAGACCCGCCCGAACACGCCCGCGGAATCCCCCTCCCCCGCCCCCTGCCAGACGACTACGAAGCCGCCGTCCGCGAGCGACGCCACCGAGGGGGCGAACTGCTCGGACGTCGTGTACACCGGGACCACGAACTCGCCAAGGCTCGGCTGGCCGTCCACGGTAAAGAGCTGGCCGAAGATCCCGCATCCGCTGCCGTCCTGGCCCGCGTCGGGCTGGGCAGGAGGGGGGCAACTCTCCCAGACGACGATGAACTTCCCGCCGGGCAGCGGCGCCACAGCGGGATTGCGCTGCTGGTCGGTCGTGGTCGTGTTGACCTTGGTCTCCTTCTGCAACGGAGTCAGCCCTGCGCCGAAACGCCGAGCAAAGACGCCGCATCCGCTGCCGTCCTCCGCAATCGCAGGCTGACCCGCCGGAGGGCAGCTCTCCCATACGAGCACCAGGTTGCCGTCGACAAGCGTTGCGAGCCGAGGGTCGGTCTGCGTCCCCGAGGTAAGCGCTGCGTTGCCCGCCGCAGTCCCGCCCGACGTCCCGTCCGAGGAGAAACGCCGAAGCACGACGTCACCCAGACCCGGTTCCTTGCCCGCGTCCCGCCAGGCGACGACGAATGCGCCATCCGGCAGGAAGACGGCACTGGCGGCATCCTGGTCCCCGTCGTCCTCTTCGGGCACGACGAACTCGCTCAGCATCCCGTCCGTGCAGCCATCCCAGGGGACCTCGTTGCCGTCGAAGCACTCCTTGCCTTCCTCGGGACACACGCCCTGGATGCAGACCTGCCCCGGTGCGCAGGAGCCGCACTCACCGCCGCACCCGTCCGAGCCGCATTGCTTGCCTTCGCACTTCGGCAGGCAGCACTTGGCTCCGGCGCAGACCTCTCCCTTCGGGCAGCAGGCCTGGCCGCACGCAGCGAACTCGCATGCGCACTTCCCCTCCTGGCAGACCTGCAGCCCCTGGCACTCGCCGCAGCTTCCGCCGCAGCCGTCATCGCCGCAATCCTTCCCGATGCAGTCCGGGGTGCAGCATTCGCCGCCGTGGCACACCTGGCCGTCGTCGCAGCATCCGGCACCGCACGCATCGAACGAGCAGCCGCATTTCCCCCCCTGGCAGACCGAGAAGTCCCCGCAGGGGGTCCCGTCCTCCAGGGTGGTCCACTCCTCCTTGCCAACCGCGGGCTTGCACGCTCGGCAGGGGTTCCCGGAGTCGAGCGCATCCTCGTCGACGCAGGCCGAGCCGATGAGGCAGCCCGCAGTCAGAAGGGCCTTGCACTGGCCGGAATTGCACGAGTCCGCGGTGCAGGCATGCCCGTCGTCGCACTGGCCGCACTCGCCGCCGCAGTTGTCGGGACCGCACTCCTTGCCTGCGCAGTCCGGAGTGCAGTCCTTGCACTGCCCGCCGTCGCAGCCGTTCTTGCAAACGACGATCTCCTCCCCTTTTCCCCCGCACGAATCGACCCAGTGCACCGCATCGCCGAAGCACTGCTTGCCGGCCTCCGGCGTGCAGCACGGGCCCTCCCCGGCGCAGACGTCCTCGCTCGGACAGCCCGGAACGTCACAGCCGGGGATGCCGCACGCTCCGTCGCATCCCCCGCCGATTTCGACCGCACCGTCATCGTTTCCCATGGAATCGACGTCGGCAACAGCGGGCACGTCCTTGCCCGGGGCCTTGGGCATGCTCGTGTCCAGGCAGCCTGCGACGAGCAGCGCGGCAAGCACCAGCGCAACAGTTTGCCCTGCCGCCCGTTCCTCTCTCCTCCGGTGGACTGCCCGCACCATGTCGCTCCTCCGCCGACCGGCCGCACGCCCCGCGTCCTCCTCGAACCGTCCGGCTCCGTCAGTGCTACCAGATCAGGGGAGCGCGCGCAAGGGCGGGGTCGGATGGGCTGCAGGTGCGGCCTCCCAACACCACCCGGAGCGTAGGCGCGTGCCCTGCGTAGCCTTGGCGGAGTGGGGACGGGCCGCGCTGCGCCGCATCGGCCGTCAGGTTGCCCGCACCAACTGCCCACCTCGCTGCATCGGCCGTCAGGTTGCCCGCACCAACTGCCCACCTCGCTGCATCGGCCGTCAGGTTGCCCGCACCCACGGTCCGTCTTCATCCCCGCACCAGCGGCCGTTCGTCCGACCGGCGCCGTCCGACGTGTCCGACGTGTCCGATTCCGTTCGTTGGTCCGACGTGTCCGACCGGCGCCGTCCGACGTGTCCGACGTGTCCGATTCCGGTCGCGGGTCCGACGTGTCCGACCGGCGCCGTCCGACGTGTCCGACGTGTCCGATTCCGTTCGTTGGTCCGACGTGTCCGACCGGCGCCGTCCGACGTGTCCCACCACGGCATTCGCAACGCGCCGGCGTTGCAATGCAAACCCGGGCTTGCGCCACAACCCACCTGGGAGTCTCGGATGGGCCGCATTCCAGGCCATTGCGCGTAACATCGCGGTATAGGCTGGGGTTGGCGGGGATAGGCTCCGGTTGCGCCGGCTGATGTCACAAATCGGGCACTGGAAAGCTCAAAGCAGCCTCGTGCCCGACTCGGATTCCAGGATCGTGCGGATGGCCTCTGTGACCGCAGGAACGTCCTCCGTAGCGGTCTTCCAGAGCACCGCCACGTCCACCCCGAAGTACTCGTGTATCACCTTGTCCCGCATCCCGGCCATTTCCCGCCAAGGAATGCCCGGATGCCGACGCCGGAACGGAGTTGGAATGCTCTTGGTTGCCTCGCCCATCAACTCGAAGGCCCGCACCACGGCAAACACCGTCTTGCGGTCCTCTTTGAACTGGGCGAAAGAGGAAACTGAGGCCACGAATTCCTGCATGGCCTCCGCAGCCTCCAGAATGTCCCGGAGGTAGTCGGTGACGATCCTTCCCTTCCGCTTCACGAGTAGGCCACCTCGGCCAGAATCCGCTCGCCAAGCGCGGGTTTAAGAGCGCTTCTCATCACGAGGTCGACGCGCCGGCCAAGCATGTCAGACAAGTAGTCCTCCAGCCGGATGAATTCGAACATGCTCACTGTCTCGTGGAACTCCACCAGCAGATCGATATCGCTGGACTCACGCTGCTCCCCGCGCAAGTAGGACCCGAACAATCCGATGGACTTCACCTTGTACCTGGAGGTCAGAACATGGGACCCCTTCCGAAGTGTCTCCATGATCTGCTTCCTGGCAAGCACCGGTCCCCCTCCATGTCGGACGCCCCGCCCAACTGCAATCTAGCATGGGGCGCCGGCGAACTCAAGATCGGGTGCGGCCCCTGAATTCGGCCGAGGCTATCCCTCTCGGCACAAGCCGAGGCCATCGGCCTTGTAATGCAAACCCGGGCTTGCGCCATGACCCACCTGGGAGTCTCGGATGGGCCGCATTCCAGGCCATTGCGCGTAACCCCGACTTGTGGGCTGGAGTTGGCCCGACTTGCGCCGGCTGATGTCACAAAGATGGAACAGGGGGGGAGCGGCTGGCCTGCGGCCGGCGCCGGACGGTCGCCACAGGCTGGGGCGCAACGCTCCCCTTTCTACTTCAGGGAAACAGAGGAAATCGGGGAATCCATTTTGTCGAACGCGCTGATCTTGATCTCGTCCATGGCCACGGAGTAGACCCAGTCGTCCATGAACACGCTGCGCCTGACCTTGGAGAGCGAATGGTCCCACAGGCCCCAGCACGAGTACCCATAGCCGTAGTAGTAGTCGTAGTAGTAGTCCGGGTAGTCCTCGGGCTCGGGCAGCGCATGGGCGATGCCCCCCTTGTACTTGAAGCCGTCGCCTACCGTCACGGTATAGACCATCAGGCCGTTGAAGCTCATGGAGTTCTCGTAGGAGTCCCCGCACACGACCATGGGGATGGCCAGGGCGTCCTTCGGCTTGAAGAAGGTGAACGCCATGTGGTTCGTGGCGGCCTCGGCGCTGGAACCATAGGTATCGATGATCTCCTTGTGCAGCAGCGCCGGGCTGGTGATGTCGGTCACGTCAATCACCTGGAGCTGGACCCCGTTGAACCAGCCGTACGAGCCCACGGATCCGGCTTCATAGCCGATGGTCAGCAGATGGGTCTTGTCCAGGAACTGCATGTAGGTGGAGAACCCGGGGATCTGCAGCTCGCCCTTGAGCGTCGGCTTGGTAGGGTCGGACAGATCGATGACGTACAGCGGGTCGGTGTTCAGGAACGTGACCACGAATCCAAGGTCGGTCCCGAACCGCACGCTCCGGATGTCCTCGTTCGGAGCGAGGTTGTCCAACAACCCCACGATCTCCAGCTTTCCGTCCTTCATCTGCAGCACGGACACGGTGTTGTACGCGGGACCGGGCGTGTAGCCCGTCGTGCTGGCCATCCGCAGATAGCCCTGGTACTCGCTCATCGCAAACTGGTTGAGCAGCCGCCCCTTGATCAGTCCTGACCCCGCATACGCGGTCATGGGGGAATCCGAGGCCATCAGGAACTTGTGCACCGTGGACGACTCGTCCGCGTCGGCCATCTCTTCGAACCAGACGGGGGCCTGGTTCTTGTAGTGACGATTGGATACGTAGAATGCCTGCTTGGACGCGTACACCGCCCCGGGCCTGGCCACAATCGTGCTCGCCGCCATCGAGGCCGACTTCGTCAGGTCGAACGACACCAGCGAGAGCAGCGACGCGCCATCGCCGGTCTTGGACAGGTAGTACCCGCCGCACTGCTCCAGCGGGCTCGCCTGCTCCTGGAACTCCCCCTTCACCAGCACTTCGTCCGTCACCTTGGGAAGCCAGTCCTCGAGGGGCATTTCATCCATCTTCTTGATGTTCTCCGCCTTGAGCGCCTCGAACGCCTCTTCGAGATCGTCCTCGTCGATGTCGAGCTTGTCCCCCTCGTTCTCCACGCACTGCCAGAGGTACTCCTCGTACCCCTGGGGGATGAACTCCATCGCCGGCATCGGAGGCTCGGGGGAATAGACCGCTGTGTAGACGAAGTCCTCGACACGCCGGGAGCTGAGATAGGACCCGGAGAACGTGGTCCGGCGGATGAGCTCAGGTTGGGTCTTGTCCGCGATGTCCAGGACCACGATCTCGAGGAGCTTCCCGTCACCGGTGAGATCGCAGTCGTAGCCATAGGTGCACGGCCGGAAGTCGTAAGCGCCGCCCAGCGACGTGTAGATCACGGCCCGGTCCTTGTGCACGAACATCGACCGGGGGGCCCCATCGAGCTTCGTGGACGAGATCCGGTGGGCCTTGTCTGCCGGGAAGGCCTCGACAATCTGGAACATGCCGTTGGCCAGGATGTAGATGTACTTGCCGTCGTTCTTCATGAAGTCGGCCTCGTCGACGTCCACCTCCTGCGTGTTGGTCGTGGAATACTCCTTGGCCTCATCGCCCCCCGAGCCGCCGGGCAGGTCGGCCGAGCAATCGGCGGCCGCCATGGCGTCCTGATAACCGTAGCCGTAGTAGCCATAGTAGTCGTCCCAGCACACTTCCGGGTTCAGGAGCCGTTGCCGGTTCTCCTCGAGGCGGGCCTCCATGTATGCGATGGCTGCGTTGCGCCAGGCGGCACTCACCTCGGCGCAGTCCG
>VGRX01000038.1 GCA_016875215.1 Deltaproteobacteria bacterium | reverse complement strand
CTCCCGCGGCGGCGAGGGGGCGCTCGCTCTGGCCCGCAAGCAGATGGACGTGATGGCCAAGCAGCCGCTCGGCGACGGGCACATCTCCCGTGAGATCTGGGTCAACTCGATCAACCCCGGGACGCAGCCGCCCGGATTGCTCACTTGGGCCTCCCTCTCCCTTGCCTCGGCAGCCGACGCACTGGTCGACGCGGGTGAAGGCCCCCCCCCCGGCACCGCGTTCCTCGAGGCGGACTACCCTGCGTTGAGGAGCAACCACGAGTGGTTCCTGAGCCAGAAGGACAGCGACGCGGACGGGCTCTACGAGTGGGAGGGGACCGACAGCGGCTGGGACACGTCGCCGCGCTGGGACAAGGGACCGGTCGAAGCCCTCGACCTCGCCTGCTGGCTCTACCTCGACGCGCTGCTCCTGTCGCGGATGGCCGAGAAGCTCGCCATGACTGCGGAGGCGCTTGCCTGGAAGGAAGAGGCCGAGCTTTCCGCCGAGGCCATCCGCTCCATGTTCTATGATCCGTCGGACGGGATGTTCTACGACCTCACCATCGAAGGGGACCAGCTCGTCAAGATCCCAACGCCGGCCACCTTCCTCCCCCTGTTCGTCGGCGTCGCCACGCAGGAGCAGGCCGAAGCGGTCGCCAAGCACCTGTCCGATCCCGCGGTGTTCGCAACCCCGTTCATGCTGCCGACGGTCGCAGCCTCATCGCCGGCCTACAAGCCCGACAACTACTGGAGGGGACCGGTCTGGATCGTCCTCAATGCCCTGGCCGTCTGGGGGCTGGAGAAGTACGGCCTGACCACCGAGGCCGAGGCGCTGCGCAAGGCCACCCTTGATCTCATCGAAGGGGGAGAGACGACGTACGAGTACTATGATTCCCAGACCGGCAAGGGGCTCGGCGCTCCCGACTTCCTCTGGTCCGCAGCGTTCCACCTGCTGCTGTCGGGCGACAGCCCGGTGAGCTGGTAGGCTACCCGATCTCCCGGCAGGCGCGCTCCAGCCAGAGGCGCTCGGCCGGCTCCAGGTGATGGGTCAGCGCTTCGAGCACGCGGGCGTGATATCGGTTGATCTGCTGCACCTCCTCCGGGCACAGCAGGCGGGTATCCACCAGGTTGAGGTCATAGGGGCAGAGGGTGAGATCCTCGAACCCGAGGAAGCGTCCGCTGGACGTCACCTCCTTCTCGACCACGAGCACCAGGTTCTCGATCCGGATTCCGAAGCCGTCGGTCTTGTAGAAGCCAGGCTCGTTGGACAGGACGTTGCCCGCAGCAAGCGGGGTGAGGTTCCTGCGCAGCGACACGGAGAACGGGCCCTCGTGCACGCACAGAGCGGCCCCGACGCCGTGGCCGGTCCCATGACCGTAGTTGAGCCCCAGGGCCCACAGCGGCTGCCGGGCCAGGACATCGAGCTGGTAGCCGTTCGTCCCCTCCGGGAACTGCGTCCGCCCCAGCAGGAGGTGCCCCTTGAGCACCGCGGTGTAGGCCCGCTTCTGCTCCTCCGTGGGTTCGCCCAGGGCAACGGTCCGGGTGATGTCGGTCGTTCCGTCCAGGTACTGTGCCCCGGAATCCACCAGGAGCAGGTTCCCGGACCGGACCGGGACCGAGCTCTCGGGGGTCGCCGAGTAGTGCACGATCGCTCCGTGCGCACCGTAGCCGACGATGCTCGAGAAGCTCATGCCCACGAACCGCTCGCGGCCGGCCCTGAATCCCTCGACCTTCGCACCGATGGACAGCTCGGTTTCGCACTCCAGCACGACGGCCCGCTCGAGCCATGCCATGAAGCGGGCCATGGCAACGCCGTCCCGGACGTGGCAGCCGCGGGCGCAGGCAATCTCCACCCCGTTCTTCACCGACTTCCAGGCCGGAACGGGGCCGGTTCTGCGCAGCACCTTCGCACCGGCCTGCTTGAGCGTGGTCTCGGCGTGCCAGGACGTGGTTGCGGGGTCGGCCCAGACCAGAGCCGCCCGCCGGCCGAGGTCGACGAGCGCATCGTCGAATGCCTCGTACGGCCTCAGCTCCACCACCGGCGGCAGGGTGGCAGCGACGTCGCGGCCGACTTTCGAGAGATCCACGAACAGGAGCGTCCGCCCACGCTCGATGAGAGCGAACGCGATGAACACGGGGTTGTACGGCACATCGGCCCCGCGCAGGTTGAAGGTCCATGCGATTTCGTCCAGGGCGGAGAGGACGTGGGCATCGGCACCTGCCATGGCCAGCTCGGCTTCGACCATGGCGAGCTTGTCCGCGACGGACCGGCCCGCGAACTCCACGGAGTGGCTGCGGATGAGCTCGGTCGGCATGGGTGGCCGCCCGGCCCCCCAGACCTGCTCCGCCAGGTCGTCTTCCACGGCATGAAGCCCGATTCCCTTGCGTGCCAGTGCGGCCTGGAGCTGCTCGAATGCCGAGATCGAGAACACCCACGGATCGCACCCGACCCGGTCCCCCTCCCTCAGCTCCCCGCAGAGCCAGTCCTCCATCTCGGGCACGCCCGGCACGGCCATCTTGAACAGCTCGATTCCGCTGCCGGCGAGCTGCTGCTCGGCCTGGAGGAAATAGCGGGAATCGGTCCACAGCCCCGCCTTGTCCAGGGTGACGACGACCGTACCTGCGGACCCATCGAACCCGCTGATGAACCCTCGTCGCTGCCAGGTGGCAGCCACGTACTCGCTCTGGTGGGGGTCGGAGCTGGGGACCACGTACCCGGCCAGTCCCTGCTCCCGCATCAGATGTCTCAACTGCTCGACTCTTCCCTTGACGTTCATAGCATCACCTCAACGGGTCAGTGACCGGTACCGGATCCGATGGGGCTGGTCCGCCTCTGCGCCCAGCCGCTCTCTCCGGTTGGCCTCGTACTCGCTCCAGTTCCCCTCGTGCCAGACGACGGCACTCTCCCCTTCGAATGCCAGGATATGAGTGGCGACCCGATCGAGGAACCAGCGGTCGTGGCTGATGATCAGTGCGCACCCGCCAAAGTTGAGCAGGGCATCCTCGAGGGCACGCATGGTGTTGACGTCGAGGTCGTTGGTCGGCTCGTCGAGGAGCAGCACGTTGGCCCCGAGCTTGAGCATGTTGGCCAGGTGAACTCGGTTGCGGGCCCCTCCGGAGAGATGTCCGACCTTCATCTGCTGGTCGGTCCCCGAGAAGTTGAAGCGGGCGACGTACGCCCGGGCGTTCACCTGCGTCCTTCCGAGGTCGATGAAGTCGGCCCCGCCCGAGATGGCCTCGAACACGCTCTTGTCCGGGTCCAGGCTCGAACGGAGCTGGTCCACGTAGGCGAACTTGACCGTCTCACCGATCTCGAGCGAGCCGCGGTCCGGCTGCTCCTGGCCGGTGATCATCTTGAAAAGCGTGGTCTTCCCGGCGCCGTTGGGCCCGATGATGCCGACAATGGCCCCGGGCGGGATCGCAAACGAGGCATTGTCCAGCAGGAGGCGGTCCCCGTACCCCTTGGAGAGCCCTTCCGCGAGGATCACAGTCTTGCCGAGCCGCGGTCCGGGCGGGACGAAGATCTCGAGGTCGGAGGCCAGCCGATCGGTCTCCTGGTTGGCAAGCTGCTCGTACGCGGAGACGCGGGCCTTGCTCTTGGCATGGCGCCCCCGCGGGGACATGCGGATCCACTCGAGTTCGCGTTCCAGCGTCTTCCTGCGCTGCGATTCCGCCTTCTCCTCGTTGGCGAGGCGCGCCTGCTTCTGCTCCAGCCAGGACGAGTAGTTCCCCTTCCACGGAATCCCGTGCCCGCGGTCGAGCTCGAGGATCCAGCCCGCGACGTTGTCGAGGAAGTAGCGGTCGTGCGTGACCGCGATGACCGTGCCTTCGTAGCGGCGCAGGTGCTGCTCGAGCCAGGCGACGGTCTCAGCATCGAGGTGGTTCGTGGGTTCGTCGAGGAGCAGGATGTCGGGCTTGCGGAGCAGGAGGCGGCAAAGGGCAACCCGGCGTCGCTCACCGCCCGAGAGGACCGAGACCGGCAGGTCCGGCGGGGGACATCGGAGCGCGTCCATGGCCAGCTCGAGCCGACTGTCGAGGTCCCAGGCGTCCGCTGCATCGAGCTTGTCCTGGATCTCCCCCTGTCGCGTGAGGACCTTCTCCATCTCGTCGTCGGTCATGGGCTCGGCGAGCTTGAGGTTGACCTCCTCGAACTCCTTGAGCAGATCGACGACCTCCTGCACCCCCTCCTGCACCACCTCCAGGACGGAGCGGGTCTCGTCCAGCAGCGGCTCCTGCTCGAGGAACCCGATGGTATAGCCGGGGGAAACGGCGGTCTTGCCCAGGAATTCCTGGTCCACGCCCGCCAGGATTCGCAGGAGGGAGCTCTTCCCGGATCCGTTGAGCCCGAGCACGCCGATCTTGGCCCCGTAGAAGTAGGACAGGTAGATGTCCTTGAGCACCGTCCGCGTGCCATGCACCTTGCCGACTCCGATCATCGAGTAGATGACCTTGTTCTCTTCTTGCTGCGCCATGCAGTTCCTCTCCGATGGGATGCCCTGCGGTGACTACTCGAGCTCTGCAAACAGGACCGACTTGTACCCTTCCAGGCGGATGCAGGACGGGCAGCCGGTGTGCCAGACGTAGATGTCCTTGACCTTCTTCCCCTGCTTTTCGAGCCGCTCCCTGAATGCCTTGACTCCGGGGCTGACCGGGGCATCTTTCCGGTCATACACGGTGGCTTCGACGAGCGAGTTCGAGAACGTCAGGACGTTGGGATCCTGGGATTCCGGCGGCAGGATGCCCACCAGCATGCGGCCGGAGAACACCCCTTCGTTGGACAGGATGACCGGGGGTTCCTCCATCATGTACCCCTTCTTCTCGATGGCCTCTGCGGCCTCGGCCATCCGTTTCTCCACGTCAATCGGCACGCGGAAGATGTAACGGACGGGCTGCACGTAGAAGGTCTTCCCTTCCCAGTTGAACATCTTCCCTTCGTAGCTTTCGTTGCCGATTACCGGGCAGCCGCATTCCTTGTGAGCCATCCGTCTCCCTCCGTTCCTTCGTCGGCGCCGATGTTACTTGAAGGTCAGCGAATCGACAAGCACCGTCGTCGTGGACCCGGCGCTCCCCTGGTCCGACACCTCGATGACGAAACGCACCGGCTTGTTGAGCCCTCCCTGTCCGAGCTGGGTGAGAGCGATCTCGCCGGTATGCCGCCAGCCCGACTCGAAGGCGCCGTCCTCGTCCCCCGGGTCGAACGCGCATTCCTCGGGCCACGGGATGAGAAGCTCGCCGTCATCCGGGTGGTACAGCTCGCCGCAAACGCAGAATGCGGACCCGCACTGGCCGCAGCTCGGGCAGGCGCCGGCATCACACGGACAGAGCGCGTTCACGCCGATGAAGTCGGCCACCTCGGTGCGCGCCAGGTGGATCTTCTGCCCCTTGTCATCCTCGACGTACATGCGGAACGTGTCGCTGTAGGCGCTGCCGCATCCCCCCTCGAATTCGTGCGAGATGAAGTCATACCATCCCTCGAACACGAGCTTGCCCACCTCGAGGCAGAACTCCTGGGAGATGCGCCCGGTCTGGACCGTGAATCCCAGCCCGGAGGAGAGGAGCCCCATGAACTGGCCCGACGGCTTGATACCGCAAAGGGATTCCAGGACCCGGGCATCCCCCGTATGCTCCCACCCGTCCAGCGTGCCGCTTGCGAAGTCGGCATTCAGCAACCCGGGGAAGTGGATGGCAACGTTCCCGGCCCCGGCCAAGCGCCAATCGTGGTCGCCGAATGCCGCTTCGACCCTGGGGATCAGCCAGGCCGGCGCCTGCTTCTCCTCCACGAGCCGCCCGAGCAGCTCGTAGGTTGCAGAGACCGCGTCATCGGCGGAGACCTCGGCCAGGCTCCCCACCACGGAGTTGGCCCCGGCAGCCAGCAGCTCAGCGGCCATGGTACCGCCCCCCGCAGTCACGCTGTGCGAGAACCCCAGCATCGCGACCTGGGGTCCCACGTCGCCCCCCGCATAGTGCTTCAGGAACGAGGGAGTCACTGCAAGACCGTTGACCGTCAGCGCCAGCCGCCCCGACATCAGGTCGGCCTGCACGCGGTCGAAGAGAACCCCCTTGGCCACGCCGGCACCGCCGCCGTGCGTCAGCACGCACTCGAGGTACGACGGGCACGGGCTGTTGTCCGAGCGCACGCACGTCCCGTCCTTCTTGACGATGCAGCTGTCATAGGTCGTGGAGAGCAGGTCGCACTGGAACGGGTCGGCCAGCTCCACGACGTCCTGCGCACCCGCGTGCTCCCAACCGGTCCAGGCCGGAATCGGAGCATCGAACTCGAGCGTGGCCGAGTCGTAGGCCTTGCGGGCCTCGTCGCTCAGCCCTCCGAATGCACGCCCCCCCTGCCCGGCCATCACCACGACGCCTGCCTCGGCGATCATCCGGAGCGCGGACAGCCGGAGCTTGGACCCGAGCTGCCGGAACGGCGGGCACTTTCCCCCTTCCAGCCGCTCCGGCCACTTCCCGGCGTCCGCTGCGCCGTCCTTCTCGGGAAACGCAGCGGCCACCCGCCTGGAACGCGGAAGCACGGTCGTAGCCGGCTCGCTCCCCGCCGGATCCGGGAAGAGCACGGTGGAGGCCGGTCCCGCATAGCGGGAAGGAGTCGCGATGCCCAACATGCCGGTGTGGAAACGGGCCCACACGAGGTCCTCTCCCTCGGACGCCCCGGCCTCGGCAACCGACTTCTGCTCCAACAGGTGAAGGACACCCCACTTGCGGACGTCGGTGCGCTCCCAGCCGGCGTCCAGGCGGGCATCCATCTCCCCACGCAGGTCGAGCAGCACCGACCGCGCCACCGTGCAGTCGAGCGGGTCGGCCCTCTTCACCACCCGCAACGCGATGCACGGCGAATAGGCAACCAGCTTCTTGCCCGCCACCGCACCGGTCACAGCGGCCCGGTAGAGCCGGATTCCGGGCTGCTCGAACGCCTGGTGCAGCCGCACCGAGTACACCCGGTCGGCCCCGATCTCGTCCCCGCTCTCGTCGATCAGCCCATCGTCCTTCATCAGGCGGGCCGTCCCTTCGACCTTCTTGCTGCACTCCGCGTCGGCCTCCATCAGGAAGACCTGCGACGCATCGAAGTTCTCCACGTTGTTGAGATCGAACCGGAACAGCACGCCCGAGGTGTCGCCAGCGAACACGACGTCCGGCAGCAGCTTCAGCGGCCGCTTCCCCATCACGAAGCCCGGATTCGCCACGACGACGACGCTGTCCCAGGCCTTCACCTCCCCCTTCTGCGCCACAATCCAGACGCGGGTCGCCTGCGCCTCGAAGAGCCCGTCTCCCACGAGCACCGGCGGTTTCAGCGTCACCTTCATCTGCCGCGAGCGCCACGCCGCGCTCTCCCCCTCCGCAGGCGGATCCGCAGGGACGACCTGGTCGTTGGCATCGGTCATCGCGTAGAGCGAGTCATACTCGCCATGAACGACGACCCCGAGCGGAACGAACGGGCTGCTCCCCTCGAGCGCGCCGGCCGACCAAGTGAAAGAAGAATCGGAGTGGGGTCCCACTATCCGGACCAGGAGCCCCTCCTCCTCCTCCAGGCTGACCCCGGAAAGGTCGGGCATCTCCTCGGGAATGTCCACGGCAACGGAATCGGTCTCGACCGCGTCGGGCACGCTCAGGTCCCCGGGGACATAGAGCCCCCCGCCGTCACCCGAACACGACCAGGACAACGCCAGGCAACACCAGAGCGCAATCGCAACCGTTCGAAACCGCACGTTCACCATCGTGTACCACCAGCCGCGCAAGGGACAGAGCCAAGTCTACTTGAGCTTGATCGTGTCGAGCAGAACCGCCGTGTCGTAGATGGAATCCCCCTTGTCCGTGACAAAGTACCGGAGCGTGACCGCACCCAGACCCGCCAGGGCGAAGACGTTGCCCTGGGCCTTGCGCCACTGCGTCATCCAGACATCCCCCTGGTCGAAGATCACGTCCGCCTGGAGGAGCCCGTCGAACTGCGACCCGCACCCCTGGCACTGCTGGGGCGGGCAGAGCGAATCGATGGAAGCCGACACGAACGTCACGGTCCCTTCTTCCCCCTCCAGCGTGGCCTCGAAGGTATCCTGGTAGATCGAACCGCACCACTCCTTGAACTCCTCGGAGTAGAGCTTCCAGTAGAAGCTCATCTCGGACTTGCCTTCCGGAATGCAGAACGTCTGGAAGATCTCGCCCACCTGAGGCGTGTAGCCCATGCCGGTGGAGATGAGCGACATGAACTTGCCCTCGACGGGCACGGTGATGCCGAGTCGCGTCACGACGCGGCCGTCACCGCTGCTCTGCCACCCCGTGAGGTTGCCCGTTTCCCAGCTCGGGTTGATCAGGTCGGAGTTGGTGGCATTGAGGTTGACCGCGCCCAGCAGGCGGAGATGCGAACCGGGATTGTCCGGGTCGGTGACCGGCTTCTCGGGGAAACAGTCGCCCGTGTGCTTCATCTCCTCGACCAGGGCGGAGTAGAACTTCGCTCCCGCCTGGTACGCAAATGCCGTGGTGACGTAGCCGGAGTAGCCGGCCACGGCCTTGGCCCCTGCTGCATAGAACTCCATGGCGAGAGTGCCGTTCCAGAGCGACCGGCAGGCCCCCAGGTAGACCACGCTGTCCGGATAGCCTCGGCCCTGGTGCTCGCGTACGAACGAGGGCAGGATCCCGTACCGGGACGGCCCCATGACCACCCGGCCCGTCCGCAGATCCACCTGCTTGAAGTCGATGCAGACGCCCGACACCTTGGTCCCCTTGCCGCTCGATTGCGTGATCACGCACTCGCTTCCGGAGGGACAGTCGCTCTGGGCCACGCAGTCCTTCATCTCCTGGCCGAGCTGAGTGCAATCCACCGCCTCTCCGGTCCACAGGAGCTCCTGGCTCTGGCGATGGTTCCAGCCGTAACCGTCCTTGGCCCCCGGGCTGAGCTCACGGAAGTACGAATCCCCGTGCGTGGCGACGGCCACCATGCCGTTCTCCCACATGGTGCGGAAGCGGGACAGGGTGGCCTGCGAATCGTACCAGGGCCCTTCGAGCACGTACGGCGGGCACTCCGACTTGTCCAGGACGTTGAAGATGAACTTGCTCTCGTCCTGGCTGCCGAACTCCTCGTGGTAAGGCCCGAACACGACCGAGCGTTTCGAGGAGATGAGGATCTCCGGTCCCGGCAAGGGGGCCTCGATGGCCTCGATGCCCGCGTCGTCCCCCTCCCCGCCGCCGCGCAGCCCCTGCGGAGAGAACGGGAACGCCCCGAGAAGGCCGTTGGCGAAACGGACCCATACGCCATAGCCCTGGTAGGACGTCCCCACCTCGGCCACCTCCGCCTTGCCTTCCAGAAGCTTGACCACCTCCTGCCTCGCCGTGGCCGCATCCGCGGTCGACAGCGTCGCCCAGTAGAGCTGATCCGCCTCGAGCAGCAATGCCCGTGTTCCCTCGCACTCCTGCACGGACACCGGGCTCACCACGTCCACGCACACGACCGGAGAGTAGGCGGTGTACTGCTGGAAGCCCGCCTTGATCACCGCGTGCACCCGGAAGCACAACTTCCCGGCCTGTGATGCCTTGTAGCTCTTCTTCCACGAGAACACGCCGTCGTCCCCGACCTCGTCTCCCGAGAAGCTCACCTGGCCGTCGTCCAGCATGGTATGCACGTCGCTGACGCACTCGCCCTGCTGAGTGCTCTCGCACAGCTTGAGCGTCGACGGGTCGAAGTTGGTGTAGAGCCCCATGTCCATGGAGAAGACCAGTGTTGCCGGGGTATTGGTGTACAGCGCACCGGGACGGATGCGCAATTCGGTCCCGAACAGAAAGGCCGGGTTGTGGGTGACTACGATGCTGTCGGTGGCCGTCTGGTCCCCCTGCGTCGCCTTCACCTGGATGAAATTGTCCCCCTGCTTGAGGTCGACCTTGCCGGAGAGCCAGAACGGGACGCCGGCGCAGAAGCCGCTCTGACCGGTGGTCAGGGACGTCCACTGGATTGCGTCCGGCTTCCCCACCACGAAGCCGGCCACCTGGATCGAGGAGCCAATCGACTGGGCCACCCCCAGCGAGGACGGTCCCAGGATTCTGACGCCGAGCTCCGGCGTGGAGAGGTATCCCTCCTCGACCGGCGGCTGCCCGGTCTCGTCCGCCCCGATGTCCGGCTCGACGCCGTCGGTCTCCACGCCCGGCAGGTCCCCGTCCACCGGAGGCAGATCCTCGTCCGGCTCGTCTCCGGGCACATCGGTGAGGTCTTCTCCCGGGCCGTCGGACCCCGGGGTGTCGAGACCGTCGGGGCCATCGGTCCCGACCCTGTCCACCACGCCGTCCGGCTCGGGACGCAGATCCCCCAAATGCCGGTCCCGTCCATGTCGGTACCGGACACCTCGCCGCCTCCGCCGCCCGAACATCCGCCGGCAGCAAGGAGAAGCGCCAGCACGGCCAGAACCCCGGCTACCCTGTCGATTCGACTCATTGCGAACACTCCTTGGGGCACGAGCATCCCGACTTCAGTTGATCGTGCTTCCCAACTTCAGTTGCTTTGGATTCTACGGTGAGAGATGGAACGGAGTCAAGGTCTGATGCGCGTGCGCGAGCACGGCAATCTCAGGCCGCCGTCTCTTCCACGACGACGACGCCGCGGTCTCCGTCCACGGTCACCAGCTGGCCGTCGCGCAGCAGCCGGACCGCATCCTTGACGTTGACGACTGCGGGCACGCCGTACTCCCGTGCCACGACACAGGAATGGCTGAGCGGTCCGCCGAGCTCGGTCACCACCGCACTGGCCACGAGGAACAGCGGAGTCCAGCCCACGTCCGTGAACGGTGCCACCAGCACCTCTCCGGGACGCAACCGGCCCGCGTCCGAAGGCTTCAGCACGACCCGCACACGACCGGTAGCCACCCCCGGGCTCCCCGCCAGCCCGGACAGCGAGCGGCCCACCGCGACCCGGGTCTCCTCGGCGACGATCCGGTCCCCCTCCATCACGAAGAACGGTGGGAGGTCAGGCAGCGCGGACAGCACCTCGTGCTCGAGGCGGCGCAGCGCAACCGCCAGCGGATAGAGCGTTCCCGCCGCGGGCTCGTCGAGCCAGGCCAGCATCTCCTCGCGGCTCAGGAAGAATGCATCCTCGGTGCGGACCAGCAGTCCCGACTCCGCCATCCGCCGGCCGGTCTCGAGAGCCAGCGCACGGAAGAACCCCATCGTGTGGACCGATGCATTGCGCAGCTCCTCCCGCAGGCGGGAAGAATCCTGCGCATCAGACAGCAGCCGCCGGAACAGCGGCCGGAGCGGCGCCGGGACGCGCTTGAGAACCCGCTGCGTCTCCTTCTCCCGCCGGCCGCGGCGCTCCGCCAGCATGGCCTCCGGGTCCGCAGGCTCCTCGGCCTCCAGGCAGCGCTTGAGCACCGCCAGCGGGAAGGCCGGGTCTTCACTCCAGCGGGGTTCGGACAGCTCCGCCTCACGGACCGCCCGGTGGCCGTGCGAGCGCAGGAAAGCCTCTATCGCCGAGGCAAGCGACCGCTCGGCCTCATCCCCGCCCCGGAGCTCCCCAAGCAGCCGCTCCGGAGCCGAGGCAAGGACCCGCTCACGCAACCCGGGAATCGACGCCACCTTGCGGGCCATTCGCAGCAGGTCCAGCCCCGGTTCCGCGCTGCGCACCCCGGACAGCCCGGAGAACAGGGTACGCTCCGCTGCCGTACCCCCGCCGCCGAGAAGCACCCGCAACGCCAGGGCGGTCGCGACGTAGGTCATCAGGAACTGACCGGAGCACTCCAGCATGAGGGTCCCGGTGCTGAGGAAGACCTCGTCCGCACGGCGCCACCACTCGCGTAGATCCGAGCTCCCCCCCAGCGTGAGATCGGCCCGCTCGAACTCGTCGACGAAGCGCCGGAAGCGCTGGTTCCAGAGGGCCACCCGGACCGGATTCACGGTCCCCGCCGCAAGGGTCCGCACACCGGTGAACGGGACCTTCAGGAGAAACGCCAGGCTCGGGAGCTTCCGGTAGGTCCCGGGAAGCTGCTCCGCACCTCCTCCACCCGCCAGCCGCTGGAGCAGGTGCGGCGACATGAACGGAACCTGCGACGCCACCGACATGAACTCCGACAGATTGATGTAGATCCGACCCCGAATCCGACCGACGATGGGATACTCCTCCGGGACCGTGCACCCGAGCCCCCGGAACGCGTGCACGAGCCCCTGCCGGGAAAACGAGTGGATGATAGACCACGTGAAGGGGGTCCCCACTCCGGGAAGCGCCTCCCCGACGTTCGTGCTGGTCCACACCACCCGCTGCCGCCTCCGCAGCGCAGTGACCGGCCGGGCCTGGAGCAGGTAGACGCGGGCATCCCATTCGGCCCACTCGAGATCCTGCGGCCCCCCGAACTCCCGCTCGACACGATGGGCAAGCTCCCAGAGGCGGACCACCAGCGCCTCGTCCAATACCGGCCGCCGCGCCATCCGCTCCGGGACACGTGCAACGCGCGTTCCCCCATTCGGCATCGGCTCCAGCTTCTCCCGCTTGGCAACCACGTCCTGCCTCAGCACCGCCCCCGTCCTCCGGTCCACCGTGACCGTGTCGGCCGCCCTGCCCGAAACCACCGTTTCCCCCAGTCCCCACGTGCCGCTGATCAGGTAGCGATCATCCGCGCCGGTCACCGGGTCCACCGTGAAGAGCACGCCCGCCCGTTGCGCCGGGATGAGCTGCTGCACCACGACCGCCATCTCTGGAAGAAGCGCCGCCCTCGGCAGCAGTGACCGGTAGGTGACCCCCTCCCGGCCCAGCAGCGATGCCCAGCAGACCCGGACCGCGGCCAGGAGATCCTCGTCCGACACCACGTTGGCCACCGTCGCGGCAAGACCTGCCATGGAGGCGTGCTCGTGATCCTCGGTCGTCGCACTGGAGCGGACGATGAACGACGCCCCCGTAAGCCTGCGGAGCTTCCCGACCGCAGCCAGGATCTCCCGCCCGATATCCTCGGGTAGCGGGCTGACCAGCACCAGCCGCTCCAGCGCCTCGAGGTCCCCGCCCCCGGAGCGCCAGCCAGGCAGGAGCACACTCAACGCGGCACGGAAGGCCTCGGTGGTGACCACGAACCCTCCGGGAACGTGGAAATTGGCCCGAACCAGCCGCTGCAGGTTGAGCCCTTTGCCGCCGAGGAGCCCCCGGTCCGCATCCGGCACCCCGGTCAACGGCACGATGTAGCGGAGATCCGACATCCGTATCCTCCGGCCGCCCGTCAGGACCCTGGCGGCCGATGGACCCTACTCTATCACAGCCGCCTGCGGGTTGCACCTTGGGGTGACCTCGTGTTAGATATGATCGCCCTGAACGGCGTTTCGCAGGGGTCGAGGGAACGGCCCCGATGACGAGCGGACGAAGAGACCCGGAGCAGGGCGCCTTGAAGCAGGAGGGACATGAAACGACCCGATCAGGCTTCCCCGATTCGACGATTCCTTCGGGCGGCGCCGCACACACTCCCGGCGATGGCGTTGGCGCTCTGCCTGGTTGCCTCGGCCGGAACCGCCCTTGCGGCGGAGAGGGCCCGGCCCGTCGTCACGACCGCGACCTACCCCGGAGCGGATGCCGTTGTGCTGCGCCTCGACGTGCAATCCAGTGTGGAGGAATCCGGCCGCTCCACCCGCATCGAGCACGGGGCGGTCAAGCTGCTCACGCCCGCCGGAGTGCGGCGCTACTCCGTGATGCGCTTCGACTACGATCCCGAGACCAGCAGCATCGAGGTGCTCTCTGTGCGCGTCGTTCGGCCTGACGGAACGACCCGCAAGGCGGACCTTGCCTCCGTCGCAGATCTCCCGACTCCCAAGCACGGCATCTACTGGCCGTTTCGGATGAAGATGGTCACTCTGGCGGACCTCGCCCCGGGGGACGAGCTCGCGTGGGTCACCCGCTTCGAAGGTTTCCGCATTGCGTACCTCGATGAAAGCGAGCGCTTCGTTCCGCCCCAGCGGGGCGAGTACTTCGACATGGTCGTGTTCGGCAGCGACCTGCCCGTGGTGGAGCAGGTGCACCGAGTCGACATGCCCGCAGGCAAGCCATTGTACTACGGGACGTATGGAGGCCCTCTGGAGGTCACGGTCCGGGCGGACGGTGCGGGAGGCACGACCTACCGCTTCCGTGCGGAGGATCTTCCCGCATACTCCCCGGTCCCGTCATCCCCTCCCCTCCAGGATGTCGCCCCGCGCCTCGTCCTGGCCACGCTGCCGTCCTGGCGTGAGAAGTCCCGCTGGGTCTACCTGGTCAACGAGCCCAGCTTCGCGGTCACGCCCGAGATCAAGGCACTCGCGGACCGCCTCACACGGGGACTTGCCACCGACGTCGAGCGGATGACCGCGCTCAACCGCTGGGTTGCTCACGCCATCCGGTACAGCGGCCTGAGCATGGGCCAGGGGGAAGGGTACACGATCCACCCGGCTTCCATGACGCTTTCGGACCGCTCCGGAGTCTGCAAGGACAAGGCCGGCATGCTGGTCGCGCTGATGCGCGCCGCAGGGTACGCGGAGACGTTTACGGCCATCACCTCGGCCGGCTCCCGCGTCGACGAGATCGCTGCAGACCAGTTCAACCACGCGGTGGTGGCCTGGCGCCGGCCCGGAGGCGGGTACCTGCTGCTCGACCCCACCTGGGCCCCCCTCTCCCGCGACCTCTGGTCCAAGGCCGAGGCGGGACAACACTACCTGGTCGGCACCCCCGCGGGAGACGAGCTGGCCGTCACCCCCTCCTCCCGCGCCGAAGACAACCTCCTCGATGTCCTTGTCCGCGAGAGGATCTCCGCCGACGGCGCCCTCACCGGAACGGTGCGGATCTCGGCTCTTGGCGCTCCGGAGGATTCCCTGCGCCGCACGTTCGGCATGCGCCCCGTGCAGTTCTGGAACGAGACCGCGGCCAACCTGGTGGCGACGTTCGCCCCGTCGGCAGCAGTCGCTCCACTCGAGCTTGCGCCGGCCCGGGTGCTCGACCTGGACGAGCCGCTGGATCTCGAGATCGCGTACAGCGACCCCGCTGCCATGCCGCTGCCCCCTTCGACCGGGACGTCGTCGGCTGCCCAGGAGGGGAAACCGCAGACCACCGCCGCTTCGTCTCTCGTCGCCTACCACCCGGCCGCGTTCACCCTCTTCCTCGACGACCCGAGGATGGCCGACCACCTCGCGCCCAGAACCCTGACCGGCCGCAAGATCCCCCTGGCCACCCGCTCCGCCAGGATGCTCCGGTACGAGCAGGAGACGGTACTTCCCCGCGAGGCCAGGCTCGTGGGCTGGAAGGACGTCGACGTGTCCACACCCCAGGGATCCGTCCGCGTCACCGCCCGCATCGACGGCAGAAAGCTCGTCATCGACTCCCAGCTCGTGTTCCCGAACCGCTTCGTTCCGGCCGGAAGCCTGCCCGACTTCGAGCCGGTCCACGCCGCAGCATCCGCGCTGCGCACAACCTGGCTGGTCCTCGACTTCTCGGAGGTCCCATGAGCCGCTCGACACTTCCTGCATGCATGTCGATTCTCCTGGCTGCCCTGCTGTGGCCGACCTCCGCCCGCTCCAGCGATGGTTTCATTGTAACTCGCCAACTTACTGTCATCATTGGACATGATGGCATCACAAAGCAGCGGGTACGGGTGGAGACGAAGCTCGACTCGCTGTTCGCCACGAACGCGCTGGCCGACCCCCGGATCCGGTTCGACCGGTCCTCGCAGGAGCTTGGAATCCTGAAGGCCGCCACCGTCCTTCCTGACGGAACGGTGCTGGACGCCCCCTCCCGGGCCCTCAACACCGCTGCACCGGACGCGGTGGCCGGCTGTCCCGACTTCTCGAGGATCGCCGAGGTCGTCGTCAGCTTCGTCGGTATCGAGCCCGGCGTGGTCACGATCCTCGAGTACGAGATCGTCGACAAGGCGCCTCGGCAGGGCCCGTACGAGTACCTGGCCGAGCTCGCTTCCGAGCTTCCGACCCGCCAGCTCACGGTCACCGTGCGCGTCCCGGCGCGGGAGCGGTTCGACTCGCTCCTGCTGGGTGACTCGGGCCGCGTGGTCGCGGTCGAGCCGGTGCTCGAGCGGGCGGACTCGGTCTTCACGTGGACCGCCACCGACCTTCCCGCTCTCTCGTCCCCCCCAGGGTTCCCTCTCCCCGACGACCGCCCCCGCCTCCTCTTCTCGACCTCGCAGGCGGGGCCTGCCGCCATCTCGCCGCAGGCGCCCGCACCGACGCACGGTGCCGGCCCGACGGCCGGTGAGCTTCGCTCCGACCCGCAGGCTGGGCCTGTTTTTATCTTGCCGCGGGCGCCCGCACCGACGGACGGTGCCGGCCGGACGGCCGGTGAGCTTCGCTCCGACCCACAGGCTGGGCCTGTTTCCATCTTGCCGCAGGCGCCCGCACCAACGCACGGTGCGCTCTCCTCCGGGAACCGAGCCTCCGAGACCTCGTCCGCCAATTCCCGGAGTTCGCTGGACAGACTGCTTTCCGCAGCGGATCCCGGCCCGGGGGAGACGGCGGGGGACGCGACGCGGCTGGTGCAGGCATTCACGCGCCTCTCGGCGCTGCTTCGCATCATGCCCGTGCCCCTTCTTCCCGACAGCTTCCCTGAGCCCAGGGCGCTCGAGACGGTGGCTGCCTCGCGGCAGGCAACTCCCCTCGAGGCCGCCTGGCTGGCAGTGCACCTGGCCGATCGGCTTTCTGCGGAGTCCCGAATCGTCCTGGCTCTGCCCGGGCCGGCCCCGCGGTCGCCGGGGAAGATCCAGGGGCCTGAGGGATTGTCCCGAGTCGCCCGAGTCTGGGTGGAGATCAAGACTGCGAGCGGGCCGCTCTGGCTGAGTGCGGACCGGATGGAGCTGCTGCCCGTCCTGGAGGAGCCTCCGTCCATGGTCGTCCTGGTCGTGGATCCGGGACGGCGCTCCAAGGTCGTGCAGGCCTCCTCGCTCTCCGGCTCTCCGGCGGCGAGCGTCCGGTTTTCGGCTCAGGCGGAGGGGAATGCCACGGAGCTGACCCTTCGCTTCTCGCTTTCAGCCGGCGGAGCGGCAAGTCCTTTTGTCAGGCTGGCGGCCAATGCCGCTCCGGATGCGGCCAAGGCCCTTGCGTCCGGTTTGCTCGGCCCCGGCTTCACCTTGGTGGAGGTGGCCGTGACCGCGTCTTCGACGGACTCGTTCGAGATGTCGGGAAGGGCGGTTTCCAAGACACCTGCAAGCGCCTTCCTGCCCGGCGCTCCGGGCATCGAGCTCCTCCGGCCCTACCTGGTTCCGGCACGACCGGGCCCCAGCCCCCTTCCCGGCCCGCTGGTCTACGAGCAGTCTGTGCGACTCGCGCTGGCAGGCCTGACCCCGGTTCTCCCCTTCGCCCGTGCGGAGGATGTCCCCGGGTGCCGGCTCTCCACGGCCCTGAGCGGCGACGCCGCCCCCGGATTCGACCGCAGCTTCACCCTGGATTCCCAGACCGCTGCCGGCCGTACACCGGCCCCGCTCAAGCGGTTCCTCGACGCATCGCGGATTCCGGTCCTCTTCCTTCCGGCCACGGCCGACTGACAGGGACATCGGCCTACCACCCCGGGCCCTTCTGGACCTGAGACCTCGAACTCGCCGGTCTGCCACTTCATGGTCGCAGCTTCGCCACGGGCAAAGGGATCTCACGGCTCGACGTTGTTCCCGTTGCTCGTGATCTTCAGTTTCTTCCGTCGTTTGGCCTCGCCAGCTAGCCCACCGACCACGCATGCGTCAAAAAAACCCCGTCTTGAGGCGCACTCGATGATTGTCGTCGGACCCCATCTGACAGGGACCCCGGCGGCCATTTCTTGGGCGGTAGGAGAAACGCGAGCGTTGGCGCGGCTGGGGGCGGGCGAGCCCTCTGCATTCGCCAGGCGGCCAGATACTTGAAGGGGACAAACCAATCCCAGCAGGCAGCCCAGAAGGCCAAGTCCCGCGCCGCCACGCAGCAGCTCGGGCGGCAGACCATACCTGACGAGATCTACGTCCGGGACACCGCGCTCGACACGATCACGACTTGCTTCAAGATGACCCTCCTGACGCTGCTGGAGTTCTGTTCCCAGGAGTACTTCGACGGCCTGCGCATCATGCCCCGGACCTTCGCCGAAGCCTTCATCCCGCCATCTGCTACCATCCGGCAACGGCCCCACCAGATCATCTACGAGGTGGCCCCCAATCCGACAGACCCCGAAACCCACGTTGCCCTATGTCAGGGGGGCCGCCGATTTCCCTGTCAGAGCACAAGCCAAGTCATACTTGCCGCAAACCTCGCAGCCCGCCTCTGAACAGCGGTGCCGGGGCCACAGCACGGGAGGGTTCTACTCCCGTGCAGAACGGATGCGTCGCTCACCAGCCCAGGGCGCCGAACACGAGTATGACAGATCCGGTCAGCGTCAGCCCGAGAGCGAGGCCGTACCCGACATTGATGGCTGTCTGCCAGTTCCCCCCATACCCACGAATCCTCCTCGCAACGGTCAAGGGAAGACCGACAAGCGGTCCGCCCCTGGACGTTCCTACCATCAACCCGCTTCCGGTGGTCACCCCGAGTCCGCTGCTCCGCTCCGACGACATATTCTTCCCCACGTGACCGCCGGCCGGCCGCCCACCGCAGATCCGAAATGCTACCGTGCGCCCTCGTAGATGACGAACTGCAATCCCGGCGACGCGGACACGATGTCGAGGAGGTTCTCCGGACGTACGGTCTTGGTGATGAACGACACCGCACCGTAGTCGTAGGACCGAATGATGTCCTCCTCCTCCTGTGATATGGTCAACATGACCACCGGAATGCGTGAAAGGCGATCAGTTGCCTTTAGCTGCCTGAGCACATCGAACCCAGACATCACGGGCATGTTGATATCCAGGAAAATGATGCCCGGAAGCTCGTTGTTCTCGTCACGGAGGTGCTTGATTGCCTCCCGTCCATCCCTGAAAGCCGTCACCTCATTGAGAATCTTAGCATCGGCGACAGCCCTCTTGAAGATGTAGACGTCCCCCTCCGAGTCCTCCACCAGCATGATCCGGGCAGGCTTCAGTGCGGTCAGATCCATGGCAGAACCTCCTCGGACTCGACAATACCACGTGCCCGGGGTGCGAAACAAGGAGTATTTCGGGAAGTCAAGCGAAGGCCCTGCCCGAGAGACCCGAAGCGCGTCGGTCTGCCTCGGATCAGCCCCCGGAGACCACCTGCCCCGCGGTGCGGACCGAGGCGACCAGCAGCTCGGAGAAACGCTTCTGAACCCGGGCCGCGGTTTCCTTGACCTCGTCGTGCGAGAGCTTTCCGAACGACAGGCCGGCAGCCATGTTGGTCACCACGGAGAACCCCAGCACCCTCATTCCGAGCTGCCGGGCGGCGATGGTCTCCTGCACGGTGGACATCCCGACCGCGTCGACCCCCAGCAGGCGGAACATCCTGATCTCGGCCCGCGTTTCGTAGCTGGGACCGAGCAGGCCGAGGTAGACCCCCTCCCTGACCACGATCCCCATGGCCCGCGCCTGCCGTCGCACCTGGGACCGGAGCTCTGCGTCGTACGCATCGGTGAGGTCGACGAAACGCTCGCCGAAGCGCGATTCCACGGGCCCGCACAGCACGTTGGTTCCCTGGAGGTTCACGTGGTCCGTGATCAGCATGATCTCTCCCGGGGTCCAGGTGGGATCGAGCCCTCCGGCCGCGTTGGTCAGCAGCACCGCCTTGACCCCGAGGAGGCCGGCCGTCCGGACCTGCATGGCCACCTTCTGGGGCGAAAGCCCCTCGTAGAGGTGGACCCTTCCGCAGAACAGGAGGGCTGGCGTTCCGCCCAGCGAGCCGCTCACCAGCCGGCCGCTGTGCCCCGGGACCGTCGAGACCGGGAAGCCCGGGATCTCGCCGTAGGGGATGGAGATCGCGTCCTTCATCTGCGATTCCAGGAACCCGAGGCCGCTCCCGAGCACCACGGCCACCTGCGGCACCGCGGTGAGCCTGCTCTTCAAATACGCTGCGGCCTTCGTCACTTCTTCGAACCAATCCATGCAACCCTCCTGACGGACAACGCTCGGGCCATCGCCGGCCGGTGGCCTCCGCTCCGGGGCTCGTCCTTCGCCCCCTCTACAGGAACAACGCAGCGGCGCACGCGGACAGACAGCTTGCCAGGAAGCCGCCGGCCATGGCCTTGATTCCGAAACGGACCAGGTTCCCCTTCTGGCCCGGTGCGAGGCTGCCAATCCCGCCCACCTGGATCGCTATGGACGAGATGTTGGCGAACCCGCACAGCGCATAGACCGCGATGGTGGCGTCCCTGGCGGAGAGCGCCCCTCCCCGCAGCGTCGACGCGAGGTCGCCGTAGGCAACGAACTCGTTGAGGACGAGTTTCTGCGCCAGCAGGCGCCCGACCTCGGGTGCTGCATCCCACTGCACGCCGCACAGCCATGCAAGGGGGGAGAAGATCCAGCCGCCGGCCCACTGGAGCGCATCCGGCTTTCCGTCGGCTGCGTAGCGCTCGATGCCGACGAGGGACAACCCGCCGGAGATCACGGCATTGGCCAGCGCGACCAGGGCGATGAAGGCCAGGAGCATGGCAGCCACGTTGATGAACAGCAGTGCCCCTTCGGAAGCACCGCGGGCAGCCGCTCCGACCACGTTCGCATCCCGCTCCCCGCTATTGGCCCGGGCCCCCGACAACGTCTCCGGCGTCTCGGTCTCCGGAAACAGGATCTTGGCAGCCACCAGCGATGCCGGCGCATTCATGAGGCTGGCGGCCAGCAGGTGGCCGGCGACGTCCGCCAGGTGAGGGGAGAGCATGACGGAGTAGGCCACGATGACGCCCCCCGCCATGGTGGCGAAGCCGGAGACCATCACGGCCATCAGCTCCGAGCGGGTGAGCCGTTCGAGGTAGGGCCGGATCACGAGCGGCGCCTCGGTGTGCCCGACAAAGACGTTGGCCGCTGCGTTCATCGCCTCGGCAGCCGAGATCCGCAGCGTCTTGCGCAGCACCCAGGCCATGCCCGAGATCACGAATTCCATGATCCTCAGGTGGTAGAGAACCGCCATGAGCGAGGAGAAGAAGACGATGGTGGGCAGGACCAGGAACAGGAAGCAATGCAGCGGCTGGGCGATGTCGCCGCGACCGAACTCCCCGAGCAGGAACCGGATCCCCTCGTTCGTGAAAGAGAGCAGGTCGAGCACGACCCGGTTGACCCCCGCGAAGAATCGGCTCCCCACCGGAGTCAGGAGCATCAAGGCAGCCAGCCCGAGCTGGAGCAACGCGCCCCAGCCGAGGATGGACCACCGAATCCTTCGCCGATCGGCCGAGAGGAGAACCAGGAGTCCGAGCATCAGCCCGTACCCCAGCAGCGGGATCAGGCGGCCGACGACAGGGCCCATCTCACAGCACCTCGTGCGTCAACGGAGGCGAAACCGCGGGCCCGTCCTCGATGACGTACGCCCGTTCCAGGAGGGCCAGCGCCTCGTCCAGGTGCGCCGGGACGTCGTAGTGCACCGTGACGATCGGCTCGCCGGCCTCCACCGGCTCCCCGATCCTGCGGTGGATCTCGAGCCCGACGACCGGGTCGACCCGGTCCTCGATGCGCCGCCTGCCCCCGCCCAGGACCACGACGGCCGCGCCGGCCATCTCGCAATCCACCCGGACGATTGTCCCCCGATGCCGGGCAGTCATGTCCCTCCGGTGCCGGGCCGTGGGCAGCAGCCTGACATCGTCGACCACCCGCGGGTTGCCCCCCTGCGCCTCGATCATCCGGGCGAACCGCATCAGTGCGCTGCCGTCCGAGACGACCTTGCGGACCTCGGCCAACGCGTCGGTGCGGTCTGAGTACAGACCGCTCATGACCGCCATCTCCGCTGCGAAATCCTCCACCAGGCGGGTCGTGTCCGCGGGGCCCCGGCCCGAGAGCACCTGGACCGTCTCAACGATCTCGACGGCATTGCCGGCATAGGTCCCGAGCGGCTGCGACATGTCGGTGATGAAGGCCCTGACCCGCAGGCCGAGGGCCCGCCCCAAATCGACGAGGGCCACGGCCAGCGCCCGGGCATCGGGCAGCGACTTCATGAACGCCCCCGAGCCTGTCTTCACGTCCATGAGAAGCCCCGAGATGCCGGCCGCCCTCTTCTTGGACAGGATGCTCGAAGCGATGAGCGGAATCGAATCGACCGTGGCGGTCACATCCCGCAGCGCATACAGCCGCTTGTCCGCCGGCGCCAGCGTGGCCGTCTGCCCGATGATGCAGCAGCCCACCTCCTCGACCACTCGGCGGAACTCGTCGATGTCCAGGTTGGTCCTGAATCCGGGAATCGACTCCAGCTTGTCCAGCGTGCCCCCGGTGTGGCCGAGCCCCCGCCCCGAAATCATCGGCACGCGCATCCCGAGGCACGCCAGGATCGGGGCGAGCGGAAGCGATACCTTGTCCCCCACTCCGCCCGTCGAGTGCTTGTCCAGGTACGGTCCCTTGCCGGCAAACGTGATCACCCCC
>VGRX01000037.1 GCA_016875215.1 Deltaproteobacteria bacterium | reverse complement strand
TGGGGGAGTTCGAGGAGAGTGCGGGTGCTTTCGCCCGCGTGTCAGGCTCGTTTCCCAGGCACTCGGCGGCCCGGGGGATGCGATGCAGGGCAATCTCCCGCCTTGGCTCTCCGGCAGCAACCGTGGCTTGTGTGGACAGCCTTTCGGGGCCGGAGGCCGACCTGCTGCTCCTCCAGGCCCGGGCCGCCCTCGATGCGGGCCAGAACGCAGCGGCAGCGGCCGCAGTTCGAGAGATCCTGCTCCGGTTCCCGGCCTCGGACGATGCACCCAAGGCCCAGGGGCTCGTCGAGGAGCTTTCCAACCGCAATGCATCGGATCCGTTGACCTTCTCGGCCTCGGAGAAGCTGGATCGGGCCGACCGGCTCCTCTCCGGCTACCACTACAAGGACTGCAGGGCCGAAGCGGAATCGGTGCTCGACTCAGCAACGCCCGGCGGTGAGGACTGGTGCCGGGCGCTCGGGCTCGTTGCCGTGTCACTGGCGCGGGCCCGGGAGCAGACGTTGAGCCTGCCCCATTTCGACCGGCTGGTCCGGGAGTGCCCCTCCTTTCTGTCGGACTCGGTGCTGTATCGCGGGGTTGAAGCCGCCCGCATGGCCGGCAACACGGACTTCGCCGTTCAATGGGCGGAGAAGCTCGCCTCGCTCTACCCCGGCTCGACGCTTTGCGATGATGCCCTGCTGTTTGCGGCCCAGGCTTTCGAGCGCAAGGGGGACGCTGACCGGGTCCGCACCATCGCCACCTCCATCCTCGACCGGTTTCCGGCCGGAGACATGACCCCGGACGCTGCCTGGCTGCTGGTCTGGACCGAGGTCCAGGCGGGAAGGCTGCAGGCAGCGCTCGACCTGGCCGCGGATTTCGAGCCTCGCCTGCCGGCCCGGCAGGACTACCGGACCAACGGCCGCCTCTCGTACTGGTCCGGGCGGATTCTCCAACTCCAGGGCAGGAAGAGGGACGCAAGGCCGCATTTCCGGCGAACGCTGGAGCGGTACCCGCTGAGCTGGTACGGGCTGCTCGCGTACCTGCGGCTGGAGGAGGACCGCAAGGGGAGGGGAGACAAAGTGCTGGCACAGGTCCGCCAGGCATCGGCCGAACTCCTGCCGTCGAGGTCCGAGGTGCTGGCCGCGGCCCCTTGTCTCGGCCTCAACCTCGTCGCCGCTGCCGCTCTGGCCGGAATGGGATGTATCGACGAGGCCCAGGCGGAGCTGTCCGCTGCCTTGCGACGGGGGGGCGACCCCACTCCGTCCCGCCTCCTCCTCTCCGCGCTGCTGCAGGACCGCGTGGGCCTCTACCCCGAATCCCACAACATCCTGCGCCGGAAGCTCCCGGACTTCCAGTACGCCTGGCCCCAGGACGACGACGACCGCTGGTGGAAGACCGCGTTCCCGCGCCCGTTCCTTGCGGACGTGAAGAAGAGCGCTGCGGACGAGAGCATCCCCTGGAACCTGGTCTTCGCCGTCATGCGGGAAGAGAGCGGATTCGACCCGAGGATCGAGTCCTACGCACACGCGCTGGGGTTGCTGCAGCTCCTGCGCAAGACTGCAGCGCACATGGCCGGGCGGGACGTGAGCCGGGCCGAGCTCTACCGGCCCGAGCTGAACATCGCGCTGGGGACCCGCTACCTGGCCTTCCTGGATGGCAGGTTCTCCCACCCCGTGCTGGTCGTCGCCGGCTACAATTCAGGCCCGGGAGGCGTCAGGCGCTCGCTGTCCCGGACGCTCAACCTCAACGTGGACGAGTTCGTCGAGTACATCCCGTTCGACCAGACCCGGCGCTACACCAAGCGGGTGCTCTCGTCCGCATGGGCCTACCAGGTTCTGTACTCGGACAAGGCGGGCGTCATCCCGTTCTCTCTGAACCTCCCCAACCAGAAGGGCAAGCCAGCGCCCAAGCCGAAGCCCGCACCGAAGAAGCAGCCCGTCCGGACCCCCTGACCGACAGCGCATCGAACCGCAGGCCGGTGCGGCCCGGCATCCCGGGGCCTGGACCATCAGCGACCGGCGCAAATGGGCCGCCAGTCGTCGATTCCGGTCGGGGGAGCGGGCCGTCTGTCCAGGGGGGGGAGACCGCAGCCTGGCGGGGCGTTTGGGGGGCGACTCGGGGCTAGAGTTGCGGAAGCGCTGAGAAGACGGCCACTCCCTCGACCGAAACGTCATCGCCGGGAACCCGGCTGACGCTCTTCGAGTACAGGGTGAATCCATGCTCCAGGTACGGAGTGAGGTCCAGCTCGGAATCGGTCTCGAACCGGAGTACGTCCGGCGACGATTCCCCCTCGTCCTCGTAGTACCAGGCCACCGCGACGTCCGGGAGCATCGAAAGGGGGTTCGAGGACTCGACGTAGATGACGACCGACTCGACGAACAGCAGGTCATCCTGGTCGGCCGGTCCGGCCACCGCGTCGTTGGTGAGCTGGACCTGGAAGTCGAGCAGGCGGACCTGCTCGAGGTTCTTGTCCCCGATTCCGAAGTTGCTTTCGACCTTGGCGGGTTCCAGCAGCTCCCCGGACAGCTTCGCCTTGGCCTTGTGCAGGACTTCATTGCCCTCGACCGTGGCGACCTGGGTGGCCACCGGAATCTGGAGCTCGACATCGAAGCACCCCGCCAGCATTGCGGGGAGGATTGCCGTCAGTATGGTCACGATGTTCTTCATCGTCATCTCCGTTGTCAGGTCCCGGCGTGGCCGAAACATGGGCGCCCGCTACGGCAGGGAACCGCACCACTTTAGGACAAAGGACCCGCCATGGAACAAACCAGATGAATTCGGACAAAGATCAGCGGCTTCGCGAGCTTGAGCTTGACAAGCTTGGGCATCGTATCCACCCTATGCCTGGGAGGGCAGGAATGAAACTGACGATGTCCAGCGAGATGGGGATACACGCGGTGTGGTTTCTGGCCCATGCGAGAAGGCCGGCGCCCGTGCTGTCCTCGGAGATCGCCACGAGCATCTTCGTATCGGAGACCTACCTGACCAAAGTTCTCAAGCGGCTGGTCCGCGGGAAGATCCTGGGGTCGCGCAAAGGAAAGAAGGGGGGGTACGTCCTCAAGCGTGCTCCAGAAGAGATCTCGCTTGCCGACGTGGTATCCGCATGCGAGGAGACTTGTGCCATCTACGAGTGTTCCACTGAGACTCGAGGCTGCGTCGACCGCTCGGCCCGGTGTCCGGTGCGGGCATCGCTGGCGCGTGCCCAGGAAGCAATGATCTCGGAGCTGAACAGGACGACAGAAGCGGACCTGATGAATTGGGACTGGGGCGACCTCGGAACCGCGAAGGGGGCGCAGCCTGCCCCGGCCGGGGCAGCCCCGGCGGGAGAAGCCACGTGACCGGGCTCGGCAACGTCCCTTCAGAGGTGATGGAGCGGCTCCGGAAGAGGGAATCCTGCCGCATCGGCGTAGTCGGCGCCAGCAACAACCCCAGGAAGTTCGGGAACATCATCGTGCGCAACCTGCTGGGGAAGGGATTCTCGGTCGTGCCCATCCATCCGGTGGAGAAGCAGGTGGAAGGGCTGACGTGCTACGCTTCGATCCTTGACGTCCCCGGGAAGCTCGACATTGTCGACTTCGTCGTCCCTCCTGCTGCCGCTCTCGGGGTGCTGGAGCAGATGAGCGGCCTGCCCCACGATGCGGTCTGGTTCCAGGATGGCTCGTTCGACGATGCGGTCCTGACCAGAGCCGCCGAGCTGTTTCCCCTGGTCGTTTCCCACGCCTGCATCATGGTCGTGACCAACTTCTTCTGAACTTCCGAACAGCCTCCTTGGCAGTTGTTTCTGGGCCCGGTCCCCTGCCGTTGTCGTTTTTTTGCCCCCCTTCGGGACCGGGTTTAGACTGGGGGCGGTCCACAGTATGGGCACACGTGGACACGTGACCGCGGGGGTTCTGCAATGAAAAGGCTCAGCATCCCGGTTCTGGTGTTTCTCCTGGTGGCATCCGCACAGGCAACGGCGCAGGAGGGGCGCGACCAACTGCGGGAGATCTCGGTGGCCGAGGAATCGGCGGCAACGCTGATCCGGATCACAGGGACGAGCACGCCGACGTTCAACGTGTTTCGCCTGACGGATCCTCCTCGGCTCTTCATCGACATCGCGTCGGGGGACATCGCTTCGGTCGACGGGACCGTGGAGGTCTTCAACGGGGTGGTGGCGCAGGTGGGCACGATTGCCTACAACAAGGCAGGGGGCCAGTTCGCGCGCGTCATCATCACGTTCGAGAAGGATGCTCCCTACGACGTCTCCGCCCGAGGCAACGACATCCTGGTCGTGGTCGATGCGGACGGCCGGAAGCTGAAGTCCGGCTCGAACGAAGACCTTGCCAGGCTGGAAGAGGCTGTGCAGCGGGAGAAGACGCTGCTTTCCGAGCTCAAGGCTGCCCGTGAAGGGGAAGAGAAGCTGATGCAGCTCGCCCGCAGCAAGCGGGCCGAGGAGGAGACGCTCAACGACCGGCTGGCATCAGAGACGGAGAAGGCCGAGGCTCTGCGCAGGGAGGCGGAGAACGCACGTCGCCAGGCGCTGGCCGAGAAGGACCTCGTCGAGCAGGCCCGCAGCAAGGCGGAAGAGCAGCGCAAGGCCGCGTTGAAGCTGGCTTCGCTGGAGGAGGCGAAGGTCGAGGCGCTCAAGGAGGAGAAGCGCAAGTTGGAGGAGGCCCGCGGGGCCGCGCAGGAAGCCGCTGCGGCCGAGCAGCGCAAGAAGGACGCGCTGGAGAAGGCGGTCGAGCTGGCCCGCCAGGCCAAGCAGGCGGTCGAGCAGGAAGCCCGGCAGGCGCAGGCGCTCAAGGAGGCTGCTGCCGAGGCCGCTGCCAAGGAGGCCGAGAAGCTCGACCTGCTGAAGCTGCAGGCCCGGCTCGAGAAGGAACGGACCGAGGCACTCGAGAAGGCCCGGGGCGAGGAGGAGCGCAAGGCCGAGCTGGCTCGCCAGGCTCGGGAAGAGGAGGAGACGTACCTTGGCCAGGTGAGGACGGCTCGGCAGGAGGAGGAGCAGCTCAAGGTCCGGCTGGCCGAGGAGACCCGCGAGATTGCAAAGCTCAACGATCAATTCAAGACGGACGCGCGCTCGCACGCGACGGAGGAAGAGATTCGGCTGGCCGAAGAGCGCAAGGCCCGCCTGCAGAAGGAGCAGAAGGACCTCGAGGTCAGGCTGGCCGCGCTCGAGGCGGAGAAGAAGGGCGAGATGGAGACGCGGCTTGCCCAGCAGGAATCTGCGGAGTTGGCCCGGCTGGCCGCGCTCAAGGAGGCCGCTGCCAAGGAGGAGGCGCTCCGGGATGCCGCGCTCCGGGAGCGCACCAACCAGGAGCAGCTCGAGAAGGCCCTTGCTGCCAAGGTCGATGCGCTGAACAGCAAGCTCGAAGCCGCCCGCGAGGCCGTCCGGAAGGAAGAAGAGCGGCAGGCGGCCCTGGCCGAGGCCAACCGCCAGGAGGAGTTGCGCCAGCAGGCGCAGACGCTCGCAGCGCGAAAGGAGATTGAGCGCCGCGGTGCCGAGCTTGCCAAGGAGCGGCAGGAGCGGGAGGTGGAGGAAGCCCGGGGCGTTGCCCGGCGTCTCGAGGAGGAACGCAACCGGCTGGAAGAGCTGGCCCGGAAGCGGCAGTCCGAGGAAGAGCGGCTGAGCGACACGCAGAAGAGCCGCCAGGAGGTCGAGAGGCAGGTACGCGAGCTCGAGGACCGGTGGACCGAGCAGAATGCCGTGGTCGAGAAGCTGAAGAACGACCGGGAGAAGAAGCTCGCCGAGCTGGCGGTTGCCGAGGCCGACCTGGTGAAGCAGAAGACTGCAGTGGACCAGCTCCGGGCGCAGCTCGAGCTCGAGAAGCAGAGCCTGGAGCGGCTGGTGAGCCTGCGCAAGCAGGAGGAGCGAAAGGTCGAGGAGCTCCGCCGTGAGGTCACGTCGCTGGAGCAGGGCAGGAAGACGGCCGAAGGGCAGCAGGTTGCGGATCTCTCGGCAAGCCTCAAGGCCAAGGAGCAGGAGTTGAAGGACAAGGAGACGCGCCTGGCCCAGGTGCAGACCGAGCTCACGCAGATCCAGGCCGCACACCGGATGGCGGCCCAGGATGCGGCGGACAGCCGCAGGAAGGTGGAGGAGCTGAACCAGACCGTCGAGGCGCGGCGACAGGACGTGGAGTGGCTCAAGGGGCAGTACGAGCAGGTGCGGCAGAAGCTGTCCGAGCAGCAGGCACAGACGGCCGAGAAGGAACAGGAGGCTGCCCAGCTCAGTCGGGAGCTGACGGACCGGGAGGCGAACCTCCAGTCGCTGTCGGGGCGCTACGATGCGCTGCTTTCCGACAACGAGGCCCTGTCGCGGCTGTCCAAAGCCGAGCGGGCGGAGATGGAGCAGCTCAAGTCGCGGCTGGGAGCGGCCCGGGAGGAAGCGGACCGGCTCGAGAAGGAGCGGGCCGAGCTTCAGAAGAAGCTGGGAACGCTGGCTGCCGGGGTGGCGCAGAAGGAGGAGGCCAACCGGCTCCTCCAGGACAAGCTCGCATCCGCGGTCGAGCGGGTACAGGACCTCGAGGTCAGGGAGCGGGGCGCCCGCACGGCGCTCGAACAGCTCAAGGCGGAACGTTCGCAGGTCGAGGAGGAAGTGGCGGGGCTGAACCGTTCTCTGTCGCAGCGCACCGAGGAGCTGGCCGGGCTCGAGAAGGAGTACGCCAGGAGAACGCAGGCACTCTCGCAGGCGGAATCGGCCAAGGATGCCCGCGTCCAGGAGCTGTCGTCCGGGATCGGGAAGGCGAAGGACGAGCTGGCTGCCCTGGCCGGCAAGAAGGCGGACCTTGAGCAGCGTCTCGCACAGGTGCAGCAGGAGACCGGGAAGCTGAAGGCGGCCGGCGAAGAGCTTCGCAGGCAGCTCTCCGAACAGCAGAAGGAGAAGGGTCGGTTCGAGAAGGAGCTCGACCTGGCCAAAGGCAAGCTGGCCGAGATGTCCGACAAGCTGGCCCAGCGACAGCAGGAGCTGAACCGGCTGGCGGAGCAGGCCAAGGCTGGCGACCAGGCTGTCAAGGAGTGGCAGAAGAAGCACGAGCAGGCGGTGCTGCTGGCCCAGACCGAGAAGACCAAGCGGGATGAGCTGGCGGCAAGGCTCGATGCGATGAAGAAGGACCTCGCCTTGCAGGAGGGGGAGGTTCGCCGCTACCAGTCTCTGCACGAGGACTCGTCCCGGGACGCTGAAGTGGCCAAGGCCCGCGCCGAAGGCATGCAGGCCCGCGTGGAACGAAGCGACCAGAAGCTCCGCAGTGCCAACATGGACCTCGAGCAGGCGCGGCTCGAGGTACACGACTGGCAGGGCCGGTACGAACGGCTCGAGAAGGACTTCGACAAGGCCCGCAAGGAGCTTGCAAAGACGAGCACCGCGGCAGCCGACCATGAGCGCAAGGTGGCGGAGCTTGAAGGCCGGCTCGCCGAAGCCTCCGCCCGCGAGAAGCTGCTTTCGGGCGATGCGAAGAAGGCGGCACAGGTGGCGGGACAGGTCGCTGAGCTCGAGCGAAAGCTTGCCGAGGCCAGGGACCGCGAGAAGCAGCTCTCTGCCGAGGCGAAGAAGGCCGGCGCCACCGCGGGACAGGTCGCTGAGCTCGAGCGGAAGCTTGCCGAGGCCAGGGACCGCGAGAAGCAGCTCTCCGCCGAGGCGAAGAAGGCCGGCGCCACCGCGGGACAGGTCGCTGAGCTCGAGCGAAAGCTTGCCGAGGCCAGGGACCGCGAGAAGCAGCTCTCTGCCGAGGCGAAGAAGGCCGGCGCCACCGCGGGACAGGTCGCTGAGCTCGAGCGGAAGCTTGCTGAGGCCAGGGACCGCGAGAAGCAGCTCTCTGCCGAGGCGAAGAAGGCCGGCGCCACCGCGGGACAGGTCGCTGAGCTCGAGCGGAAGCTTGCTGAGGCGCGGCAGTCCGAGGCTCGTGTGACGGAGCTGGAGAAGCAGCTCGCCCAGGCATCCCGGAACCCCAAGGGCTCGGAGCAGCTCAAGAAGGCCAACGCCGAGCTCGAGAAGCTCCGGACGGAGCGGGATCGCCTCGACGCCGAGTTGGCATCGGCCCGGGTGAACGGGGAGAGGGTCAAGGAGCTCCAGGCCGAGATCGCTCGGATCAAGGAGCTGGCGGCCCGCAGCGGGAAGCTGCAGGACGAGTTGGAGCAGACCCGTGAGGAGTTGGACACGGCCCGCAAGGCAGCGGTCAGGAAGGACGCAGGCACCGAAGACGTGCGCAAGGCGGCCGAGCTGGCAAAGACGGTCTCGCGCCTCGAGGAGGAGCTCAAGACCGCAAAGACGTCTCAGAAGGAGATCCGGGAGCTCCAGACGCGGCTGGCCAAGGCCGAGGCCGACGCGGGCAAGGCCGGTTCCCTCGAGAAGAAGCTCAGGAGCATGGAGGACTTCGAGGAGAAGGCCGACGCGCTCGAGAAGCGGGTGGCGGAGCTCGAAGACGCGGATGCGGAAGTTGCCCGGCTCAAGAGGGAGCTTGCAGAGGCGAAAAGAGCGGACGTCGAGGTCGAGAGCCTGAAGAAGGAGTTGGCCGAGGCAAAGGCCAGCCAGGCCGACCCTGCGCTTCACCAGCGGCTGGTGGGAAGCCTCGAGGAGAAGGACCAGGAGATCGTCAAGCTCAAGGCGGAGCTCCACAAGAAGGAAGCTCCGGTCCAGGCAGCCGATGCGGCCCGGTGCAGGCTGACGGACGTGTCGTTCGATGAGCGGGCCGGTGTATCCCACGTCAAGCTGAAGATGGACGGGGCCGCGGACTACCGTGTGGTGGAGAAGGGGGACGGCGAGTATCTCCTGGTCCTGAAGAACACGGAGATCGTCCCGATCCTGGAGCGCACGCTGGACACGTCCGAATTCGGAGGCCCGGTGCAGGCCGTGAGCTCGTATCGTTCTCCCACGTCGCCGGACACCACGGTGGTTTCCGTCGTGCTGGCCCGCGGCGCCAGGCAGTCGGTTTCGAGGCAGCAGGGTGGCCTGGTCTGGTCGTTCGGTACCGATGGCAAGAGCCCGGCCGTTGCCGACGGTGGGCTGGACCGGCCCGTTGCGGCGAAGAAGCGGTCGGTGGCGATGTATCCGGAAGGAGTCGGCGCTGCGGGCGGCCAGGCGGATGCTCCGGCCGGCGGGGTGGCCCCAACGGGCGGAGAAGGGGGGGCCGGCCTGTCCGTGTCGGGCGGCGGCACGGCGGATACTCCGTTCTCGGTCCTGAATCCCAAGCCCGGGAAGAAGAAGAAGAAGTACACCGGCCGCAAGATCAACCTGACCATCAAGGATGCCGACATCCAGCAGGTCCTGGCGTTCCTCGCCCGTGTGGGGGGCGTCAACATCGTCACCTAAAACGGCGTGCGTGGCAAGGTCAGCTTCTACTTCGAGGACGTGCCGTGGGATCTCGCCCTGGACATGATCCTCAAGGCCAGCGGGCTGGACTATATCCGGGAGGAGGGCATCTTCCGGGTGGCCCCGGTCGAGGACATCCAGAAGGAGTACGAGATGGAGCTCGACCGGAAGAAGAAGCTGACCGAGCTCAAGCAGCTCCAGGTCAAGCTGATTCCGGTCAACTACGCGGAGGCTGCGGAGCTCACCAAGCAGGTGAAGGGGATCCTGAGCCCCAAGGGGAGCGTATCGGTGGACACGCGGACCAATACGCTGATCCTCAAGGACATCGAGGAGCACGTGGTGGCCATCGAGGACCTCGTGAAGCGGCTGGATGCACAGACTCCGCAGGTGCTCATAGAGGCCCGGATCGTGGAAGCGAGCCGGGACTACTCGAAGGACCTGGGCATCCAGTGGGGCGGGTACAGTCGGTTCTCGGCAGCGACCGGGAATCCGACCGGCCTCATCTTCCCGTACGAGGTCCAGACCGCCGGAGGTGCATCCGAGTCGAATGCGGTGGCGAGCGGCCTGTTCACGCCTCCGAATCCGAATTTCGCTGTGAACATGCCGGCTCCCGTGGGGCAGGGCTCGGGCGGTGGCATCGGCCTGACGCTGGGCAGCGTAGGCGGGGCGGCCAACCTGGCCATCCGCCTGACCGCGGCGGAGGAGGAGGGCACGGTGAAGATCATCTCTGCTCCGAAGATCTCCACCATCGACAACAACAAGGCCATCATCCAACAGGGCATCTCGTTCCCGGTCAGCGTGGTCTCGGCACAGGGCGTCAACACCCAGTTCTTCGATGCGCAGTTGAAGATGGAGGTGACCCCGCACGTGACCCAGGACGGGAACATCATGCTCAAGGTGGATATCACCAAGAACGAGCCGGACTTCTCGCAGACGGGAGCCAACGGCAACCCGACGATCCGGAAGAAGGAGGCTCACACGTCGCTGTTGCTGCGGGACGGCGACACGACGGTCATCGGCGGCATCTACACCCGGAACATGGCATCAGGTCGCAAGAAGGTCCCGTTCTTTGCGGACCTGCCGCTGATCGGGGCGCTGTTCACGAGCACCAACGAGTCGGACAGCCGTTCGGAGCTGCTGATCTTCGTGACGCCTCGTATCGTCAACCGGCAGGCGTCCCGGGTCCGCGTGGAGACGGAGTAGGAGCCGCCATGGGCCGGGTCTGGCTGCATGTGGCCGGAGAATCCCACGGCCCCGGGCTGACAGCAATCCTGTACGGCCTTCCGGCCGGCATCCCCTGGGAATCGGACAGGACGGATCACTGGCTTCGGCTGCGGCAGAGGTTCTCCGGCCGCGGTCCGCGGGCCGGGTTCGAGTCGGAGCCGACCCAGGTGCTTGCCGGAATCAAAGGCAAGGTGACCAACGGAGGGCCGCTCCAGCTCTACCTCCCCAACCGGGACAGCTCGGGCGGTTCGCAGACGCCTGAGGGCGAAGCGCAGCCGATCCGGTATCCGAGGCCGGGCCATGCCGACCTGGCGGGAGCCTTGAAATGGGGGCTGTCCCAGGCGGACGGGGTCGCCGAGCTGGCGAGCGCCCGGCTGACAGCAGCGTACACTGCGGCAGGCGGCGTGTGCCGGCAGCTTCTTTCGTTGCTCGGGATTGAGATCCTTGCCCACGTGGTGCGCGTGGGGGAGGCGGGGACGCGGCGTCGTGCGTTCCTGCGGGGCACGAGGCTCCTGCCCCTGGTTGAGCGGGCCGAGGCATCCCGCCTGCTCTGTCTGGATGCCCGTGCGGAGCCGCGGATGCTGGCCCAGATAGCGTCGGCAAAGGAGACCCGCGATACTGTGGGCGGCGAGTTCGAGGTCGTTGTCGGGCCGCTTCCCGCCGGACTGGGTGCTCCGCAGCCGCTCGAAGCGCGCCTGGATTCCCGCCTGGGGCAGGTGCTGATGGGCATTCCCGCGGTGAAGGCCGTTGCCATCGGCGACGGGATGCTGGCGGGGCGGGCCCGCGGGAGCCGCTTCCACGATGCGATCCGCTTTGCTGCCGGCAAGGGCTACACCCGGCCGACCAACCGGGCCGGGGGGCTCGAGGGGGGAATGACGAACGGAGAGCCGCTGGTCGTACGTGGAGTGCTCAAGCCCCTTCCCTCGCTGGGGACCCCTCTTGCCAGCGCATCGCTCGAGGACGGCAGTGCGGGCCCGGCGGCCCGGGTGCGAAGCGACGTGTGTGCGGTGCCCACGGCAGCGCTGGCGGCCGGTGCGCTGGTATCGGTGGTGCTGGCTGGTGCGATCCTGGAACAGACGGGGGGCAGCACGCTGTCCGAGGTGCTGGGGAGGTTTCATGGGAACGACCGGTAGACGGGGTGGACGCCACGCGGTCCCGGCCGGCTCCCCGCCTGCCGGAGGCGAAGCGGTCCCGGCTGCCCCGATTCTGCTGACCGGCATGCCCGGGTCGGGCAAGAGCACGGTGGGCAAGGTGCTGGCCCGCTTGCTCGGCCGACCCTTCATGGATCTGGACGACGCCTATGAAGCCAGGTACGGGGTGACTCCGGCGCAGACCATCCGCCGGGATGGCGAGGAACGATTCCGCTCGCTCGAGTCCAAGCTGCTCTTCGAAGCGCTCGGGCAGGACGCCGTTGTGCTGGCCTGCGGTGGCGGCACGCTCGTGCGGGAACGGAACCTGCTGGGGGCCCTCGAACGGGGGTTCGTGGTGTACCTGGAGGCGCCACCCGATGTGCTTGCCGTTCGGCTGGGGGACGAGAGGCGCCACCCGTTGCTCGCGGCCCGGATGGGCAAGGGGCTGCCGGGCCGGCTCGCGCTGGAGGTTGCGCTGCGCAGCCTGCTGGAGGAACGGGAGCACTTCTACGAGCACGCCCACCTCACGGTAGAAACCCGTGGGTTGTCCCCGTTCCAGGCAGCGATGATCGTGGCGGATCATGTGCGCAAAGCCAGAGGCGGGAAGCCGGATGTCGCCAGGAGGCAGGCCCCCCCTCGCGGGGCAGTGCCCTACGCCCGCTCCACTCCGTCCTTCCACGATGTCGAGGGGGGCAGGGAGGGGGTGCTGCCGCTCGGGCCGCGAAGCTACCCGGTCCGGATCTCGAGGGTACCGGGCTTTGGCGGGCTGGGGACCTTCCTGGACGAGGTGCTCCCGACGCAGGACCGGTTCGTGCTGATCGACGAGCATGTGCTCGGGTTGTACGAGCAGCCGCTCCGGCGGGCACTGCGCCCGGGTCCGGTGCGCTTCATCCCGCTCCCTTCCGGGGAAGCGGCCAAGTCGCTGGCGAGGACCGAGGAATGCCTGGAGCGCCTGCTGCTGTCGGGTGCGACGCGGGGAAGTGCCATCGTGGCGGTCGGCGGAGGAAGCACGCTCGACGCCGCGGGGTTTGCAGCATCGATCTACATGCGCTCCATTCCGGTGGTGCACGTGCCGACCACGCTGCTCGCTGCGCTCGACGCCAGCATCGGCGGGAAGAACGGGGTCAACCTGCGGCCGGCGAAGAACATCGCGGGGACGTTCTTCCAGCCTCGCGGCGTGTTCGTCCCGCTCCAGGCGGTCGGGAAGGAGATCCAGGCACGAGGGGGTCAGGACGGTGCTGCCGAGCTCGTCAAGACCTGCCTGATCGCGGGGGTTCCGTTCGACCGGATCCGGTCGTTTGCCGGGCGTGACGGGCGGCTCCGGAGGCGATGCCTGGCCGAAGCGGTGGAGCTTGCCGCTGCGTGCAAGATGGCCATCGTTTCGAGGGACGAGCACGAGGAGAAGGGGGAGCGGGTCCTCCTCAACCTCGGTCACACGTTCGCACACATGGCGGAAACGGCGAGCAGCTATCGGCTGTCGCACGGCCGGGCGGTGGCGTGGGGGCTGGTCGTGGCCGCACGGGTTTCGGTCGGGCTGGGCATGGCCAGGGCCGGCCTCGAAACCGAGGTGGAGGGGCTCTGCCGGGTCTTCGGCCTGTGGCCGCCTCCGCTGGAGCTGCCCCGGGAGCTGCTCCAAGCGCCGCTGCTGGACAAGAAACGCCGTGAGGGAACGCTGCCACTGGTCCTGTTCGAGGGGATGGGAAGGCCGGTGGTCACCCGGTTCCCCGAGGAAGAGGCCAGAAAGTTGCTGTTGACCGGCATGTACCCTATACTCGATTCCGGAGCATGAGAGGGACTGCGATGAAGACAATCTCCCGACTTCTGCTGTTGGCACTCCTCCTGCCCGCGTGTGCACCCGACTCGCTGACGGGCGGCCTGTACATCATCGCGGGACAGGCGGTCAGCCCCAAGACTCAGTGCATGGCCAAGGCGGGCGGCGGCGCGACCGAGATCCGGTCCATCGGGACGCTGGACCTCGTCTTGAGCCACGAGTACCTGTTCTTCCCGATCGTGAAGAACGAAATGGACGCGCTCGATCAGTCCACGGGGCAGATCTCGGAATCCGGCTACCTGAACACCAACGCCATCAACATCAAGGGGGCCTGGATCACTTACAGCATCAAGGGACTCCAGGGACCGTACGACGGAAACGGCAAGACCTCGCTGGGCGAGACCTACGTACCCACGTCGGGAACAGTGGAACCCGACGGAGGCACGACCACGATCATGCTCCCGGTGGTGCCCTTCTGGATCGGTGCCGAGCTCGACCGGGACAAGGCGTTCGACACGTACCTCTCGGGCGGCTACATGACCGCGGCCATCAAGCTCGAGGGCGAACTCCTGGACGGAACCCTGGTCCGCTCGAGCACGTTCCACTTCCCCATCCTGCTCTGCCGCGCCTGCCTGATCGGACTCATTCCCGATTGGGCAGAGGGAGAGGACTACAATTACTGTGCGCCGGGCCAGGACATCCCGATCGATACGGTCCTCGCCCAGTTCTTCGTCTCCTCGTGGCAGCCGGATCGATGGCAGGAGAAGCTCGCTCTGCTGCAGGGCCAGATCCGCAGCCTGTCGGAAACGCTCCCGGAATAGCTCCCTCTCCTGCTCTCCCGCACCCCCGGATCGTCCGCTCTCCTTGTCGTTCGTGGCGGCGTGGTCGGCTTGCCAGGCCGATAGGCGCCTTCCACCGGAAAACCCTTGACACCGGAACGGCTTGGTCCTATGTAGAAGCCGGTTGAGAGACGGGCGTTTGGCTCAGTTGGATAGAGCGACGGCCTCCGGAGCCGTAGGTCACAGGTTCGAGCCCTGTAACGCCCGCTTGCGACAGTTCTCGGCGGCCCCGTTCGAGAGTGCAGTCAGCACCTGGCGGGCTTCGTCCAGCTCGGCGGCACCGCCGCAGGACATCACGCCCAGCAGAGCCGGGTCGCCCAGACCCGCGGCCGCATCGCACCACAGCGCAAGCTCGAACGGGTCCTCCCTGACCTGTGCAAACAGCCTTGCAAGGTGCCCGGCGGCAACGTCCGTGGCAGCCGCAGCGAGCACCTCGAGGACACGCATCCGCTGCGAGTGGTCGAAGGCCGCAAAGCGCGCCGCGAGCCAGTCGAGCGCCGCATCGCCCCGGCGGGCAAGCTCGACTGCTGCCGCTGCGGCAGCCCTGCCGTCGCACTCCTCGCCCAGGCAGGCGGCAAGGGGTTCCACCTGGCGGGCGGGCAGATACCGGGCCGCCAGGCGGACCATCCTTTCTCCCCCGCGGTACGGAATGCAGGCGGAAAGCTCGGCCAGCAGCTCCGGGAGGTTGGTCGGGGCCGCTCTGGCCACGATGGCCCGCTCGAGGATGCGGGCGCACGGAAGCTCGCTGACGTCGCACGTGTAGAGGTCGAGCAGGGCCTGCAGGCTCATTCCGGCCAGGTCCGGCGTCTCGGTCACGAAACCGGCGGCAGCGGCAGCGACGACGAAGAGGTAGGCCCCTCGTCGACCGAAGCCGGAGCAGCCGGAGCCGAGCGCTTCGGACAGCTCGTGAGCGAATGCGGCCAGGCGCGGCGGAGGAGCTCCGCGGCGCAGCAGCCTGCGAGCGGACTTGAGGTCGGTCCCGCGCTCAAACAGGGCGAGCGCATCGAGCTCGTCGATGGGGGCCCCGGGGGCGAACAGCTCGGGCAGGTCGACGAGTCGATATCCGTAGCCCCTCTCCTCCAGGTCAGTGACCAGCGACAGGGTGGGACAGCCCGGTGCCAGCTCGGAGAATGCCTGGGACAGCGCGGACTGAACCTCGAACCCGGTGGCATCGTCGGCCTCGAGAAGACGGGCGATCAGCCGGGCCGTCCCCGGGCGGTCCAGGCGGATCGCTGCCTGGTAGAAGCCGCAGTGCAGCAGCCGGTAAGGCGCCAGCCGTGTCCTTCCCGCCAGCTCGATCCGGTCGAGCAGCCCGAGTCCGGCGGGCCCGGCCCGACCCGCAGCGGCCACGATTCCAGCAAGCCGGACGTCTCCGTGCCAGTCCAGCACCTGGTCGACAAGGGGTTCCAGCATGGCCACGAGGCCGGGCGGATGGAGCGCGGCCAGGCGGACCGCGGCCTGGGCCGCGACCGCGTCGGGGAGCTCTTCCCAGCACTTCGCCAGCCTGGCGACGTGCGGGACCACGGCCGACGACGGCATCTCGGCCAGCATCGAGGCGGCAAGGCGTTCGTCCCCGCAAAAGACGTGCGCTGCGGCCTCGGGGGCGCCGAGCAGATCTCTCAGCTCGGCCACCTCTTGTACACGCTCGTACCTCGACGCCAGCGACAGGCGCCCCAGCACCCAGGCAGCAACGCATGCGTCCTGCAACTGCTCACGACCCGGCGTCGACTTCATCGTCCTCCCTCCTGACCCATGGACCGGCTCACCCGGCCACCGGTTATCGTCACCGCGGGGGAGAACGTGCGAATGTGCGGGCGTTCCTCTTTGTTTTCGAAGGGTTACAGGTCCCGGGCGCAATCCGGTCGGAGCGTGGACGTGTCCTGGCGGTCGATGAGGTCCTTGAGGAGCTCCATGGCCTGCTCCTTCTCGTAGGGGAGCACGACCCTCAGGGGGAGGTAGTTGGATGCATGCTGCGTGGTGAGCAGCCCCTTGCGGACATCGAGGGCCGAGAGCAGTCCGTGCAATTCCTCCAGGAGACCCAGCCGCGAGGGCATCCGGAAGCGGCCCGCGTCGACGTCGCCGCTGAGCGGAGTGCCCTCGACGACCATGGTGGTGAGCACGCCGATGAACTCGGGCTGGATCGCGTTGAGGACCTCCGCGGTGGCGGCTGCGTGCTCCTGGCTGCGGCTCCTGCCGGCGATGCCCAGCATGACGATTGCGGAGTAGGTGATCCCGGCCTCCCGGACCCGCTGTCCGGCAGTGACGATCTGCTTTGCAGTTGCCCCCTTGCGGATGGCCTTCAGGGTGACGTCGTCACCGGTCTCGATGCCATGGTAGATGATGCCGAGGCCCAGATTCCTCAGGGTCATGAGGTCTTCGACCTTGCGCTTGAGGATGGAGCGGGTGTCGCCGTAGATTCCGACGCGTTCGGTCCAGGGCATGTGCTCCCTGACGGCTTTGAGAACCTCGACGAGCTGATTCTGGGGGGTGATGAGGGCGTCGCCGTCGCAGAGGAAGACGCGGCGGAAGCGATAGAGGGCTCCCTCCTTGATGTCGGCAAGGACTTCGTCCAGGGGTTTGACGCGGAACTGGACGTCCTGGTACATGGCGCAGTAGGTGCACCGGTTGTAGCTGCAGCCGGTGGTGAGCTGGACAAGCAGGCTCTGGGATTCGCTCGGCGGGCGGTAAAGGGCGCCTTCGTAGTGCATGGGAGACCTCCTGGCGACGGCCGGTACGGATGCTACCGCAAGGCGATGCCGCCCGGCTCGGGTTATAATTTATTCGCAAAACAAGTTGCAAGTGAAATCGGGCGGCGTATACTCGTGCGGGGCAGGTTTTCCCGGAGCCGGTCATGTCCGCACAACCGATCAAGCTGGACGACATCCTGAGCGCGCTGCTCAGCTACCATCCCACTGCGGACGTGGACCTGGTGAAGAAGTCGTACGTCTATGCGGCCTCGCATCACCAGGGCCAGGTCCGGGATTCCGGAGAGGAGTTCATCGTCCACCCGCTCCAGGTAGCCCGCGTGGTGTGCGACCTGAGGCTGGACGAGGTCTCCATTGCTGCGGCCCTGCTGCACGACACGGTCGAAGACACCGAGGCCAGCATCACGGAGGTGAAGGAGCTTTTCGGTCCGCAGGTGGCCGACATCGTGGAGGGGGTCACCAACCTCTCCCGGATGAGCTTCTCGTCCCGGGAGGAGCGGCAGGCGGAGAACTTCCGCAAGATGCTGCTTGCCATGTCCAAGGACATCCGGGTGATCCTGGTGAAGCTGGCCGACCGCCTGCACAACATGCGGACCCTGGTCCACACCGGAGAGGAGCGTGCGGTGCGCAAGGCGCAGGAGACCATGGACGTCTATGCGCCGCTGGCCAACCGGCTTGGCCTGTACGCTGTGAAATCGGAGCTCGAGGACATTTCGTTCCACTTCCTGAATCCGGAGGCATGGGACGACCTGGACGAGCGGCTGCGGGCCGATGCGAAGAAGCGGCGCAAGTTCCTCGATCGGATCCGGCAGACTCTCGAGGATGCGGCACGTGATGCCCACCTGTCGGGGCACGTGTTTGCCCGGGAGAAGCTGAAGTACAGCATCCACCGCAAGATGCTCAAGCAGGGGATTCCGTTCGAGGAAGTCTACGACATCATCGGGTTCCGCGTGATCTTGAGCACGGTGGAGGAATGCTGGCAGATGCTGGGGATCGCGCACCAGCTCTGGCGTCCGGTCCCGGGGCGATTCAAGGATTACATCAGCCTTCCCAAGCCGAACGGCTACCGCTCGCTGCACACTGCGGTCATCGGTCCGGACGGACAGCGCATGGAGGTGCAGATCCGTACGCGGGAGATGCACGAGGTGGCCGAGCGGGGCATCGCTGCCCACTGGAAGTACAAGGAAGGGCGGGTGGTGAGCCCTGCGGACGAGGCGCGCATCCGCTACCTGAAGCAGCTCATCGAAGAGCTGATGGAGCTGAACGAGACGGTCCAGGACCCGGTGGAGCTGTACACCGCGATCAAGGAAGGGCTGTCGTTCGAGCAGATCTTCGTGTTCACGCCCAAGGGGGACGTCAAGGACCTGCCTCGCGGGGCCACTCCGGTGGATTTCGCTTTTGCGGTCCACTCCGAGGTGGGGATGCGGTGTGCAGGGGCGCGGGTCAACGGGGTGATGGTCCAGATCAACCACCAGCTCAAGAACGGCGACGTGGTGGAGATCATCACGAACCCGAACCAGCGGCCGTCCCAGGACTGGCTGCGGTTCCTGCGCAGCACCCGGGCCAGGGCCAAGGTGAGGCGGCTGCTTCGCAGCGAGGCTCGGGACCGCTATGTCCAGATCGGCAGGGTGCTGCTGGAGAAGGAGCTGCGCAAGTACGACCTGACTCTGAACAAGTTGTCCAAGTCCGGGCAGCTCGGGCAGGTGGCGACGGACCTGAGCCTGATGGGGGGGGAGGAAGGGCTGTACTTCCACATCGGCTCCGGCAAGCTGGAGGCCGAGGCTGTGGCGGAGAAGCTGGTGGGCCCGGAGCGGCTGAAGGCTTCGGGTGCGCCGGCCCCCTCGCGTCCGCTTGCCGGGCTGTTCCAGATGCTGCGTGTGTCGGGCCGCGGCAAGGTGCTGGTCGGCGGCCAGGATGACGTGATGGTCAAGTACGGCAAGTGCTGCAACCCGATCCCGGGGGAGCGGATCGTGGGGTTCGTGACCCGGGGGCGCGGGATAACCGTGCACTCCGCGGAATGCCCGTACGTGCAGGTCATGGACCAGGACCGGTTCGTGGAGGTGGACTGGGACCGGGGTACCGGCTCGCAGCGACAGGTGACGGTCAAGGTCACGTCGCTCGATTCGCCGGGCCTGCTCAGCCGCCTGTCCCTGGTGTTCAGCGGCATGGGGCTCAACATCATCCAGGCGATCGTCCGGACTGCGGATGAGAAGGCCGAGAACATCTTCAAGGTCGAGATCAAGAACCTGAGCCAGCTCAAGACGATCCTCAGGGGGCTCCAGCGGGTCCAGGGGGTCCTGAAGGTGGAGAGGATTCAGGGCTAGCCCGACCGCCATCCCGGGCCACCTGCGGCGTTGCTTCCGTCGGGGGCTCACTGCGACGGGGCTTGGGCCCCGCCTCATTCGCCCCCTCGGTCGCGCCTTGCATCTGGCTCCGGTCTACCGGCCGGGCAAGTCGCTACGGCCGATGGCTAGAGTCGAGGCTGACCCGACCGCCATCCCGGGCAAGTCGCTACGGCCGTATGCTCCCTACTTCTCGAGCCTCTTCACGGCCTCGTCGGGGATCTTGCCGTAGTAGACCTTGCCGTCGATGACGAACGCGGGCGTACCTTCCAGCTTGAGGGAGATCCCCTCCTCGATGTCCCGCTTCAGCGCATCGAGCACCGTTGAATCGTTCATGCAGCACTGGAACTGGTCCGGGTCGAGCTCGAGGCGGCGGGCGATCTCGTCCGCGGGGAGTTTGGCCGAGCGGATCTCGGCCGCGTGCTGGAACAGGAAGTCGTTCATCTCCCAGAACCGCCCCTGGCGCCCGGCACAGACGGCAATCCGGGAGAGCTCGCAGGCCCGCTTGTGGAACGGCCCGGGAACGGCCCGGTTGCAGACGTGGTCGAGCGGGTAGTGGCGGTGGACGACCCTGACGTCCTCCGCGTGGTTGGAAAGCAGCTTGCGGACCATCATGTGGGCCTTGCGGCAGTAAGGGCATTCGTAGTCCGTGAACTCCTGGATGACCAGCGGCGCCGACGCGGAGCCGATCCAGGCATGTCCTGCCTCGTCCGTCCCCATCTGCACGGTCCCTGCCTTCTTCTCCTCGCAGCCGCACTGCTCGCCGCACTCGCCGTGCACCTTGCTGGTCCACTCCTCGGGGGAATCGAGCTTCTGCTCGGTGGCCGGCCCCTGCGCCTCCCCGTTTGCGGCCTGGAGCAGACGGCTGCCGTACGCGTACCCGCCCCCCAGCGCACCAAGGCCGAGCGCGGCCACGATCAGCGGCCACAGCGGCCTGCGCACCAGGCTCGCAAAGTCGTACGCGACCACGTCCCCCGGCGTCTGCCCAGAGGAGAAGACCGCAAACAGCGACATGGCAAGCAACCCCAGGTTCACCACGTCGAGAGCCAGGCAGAGGATGCAGAACGACTTGATCTTGGCCGCCATGATGTAGACCAGCAGCAGCGAGACCAGGGCGAACAGGCACGAGAACAGGAAGAGGAAGCCGCGGCCGAAGCCGTCGCGCAGGCGGGCCAGGCAGAGCAGGGCCAGCCCGACGAGGAAAGCGTACCCCGCACTCGCCCACACCGATACAGGCACCCCGAGCTGCGTCGAGTACTCGCTCAGTGCGACGGTCTCGCAGTTCATCCCCTCGCTGACAGCGCAGAAGCTCTGGAAATCCGGATCGGTGTGCGAACGGACAAACACATCGGTCAGCTCGAACGCTATCACGAGCCCGATGGCAGCAAGGATCACGCAGGCGATCAGCGCGATGCAGAGGCGCTTCCTCCCCTGGGTCTCTAGCGGCACGGCCTGAGTCTCCATCTTCCCCTCCGCTGCGGTCGGGGGGCATTATATGCGGCATGGGACGACTGGGCAAGGGGCGGGCGGCTCCCTTGGGTTCTATCCCACGAGGCTGTCTGGTGGTCGTGTTCGTCGCCGTTGGCGTCGCCGTCGCCGTCGCCGATACCAACATCCGTACCTTCGCGGGATGAACAATGCCGGACGACAACAGCCAATTGCACCACGAAGACCTGGATGCCTACAAGGCCGCCATTGAGTTCCTGACCGTTGCCGCACCTATGGTCGAGGAGTTGCCACGCTCGTCAAGATGGCGCAGTGAGGCAACTCACAGACCCAATCGGCGACGGCGACGGCGACGGCAACGTCAACGACAACGTCAACGAGCGCATGGCCCAGGCAATCCCTTGTTGATAGAACCCAGGGGGCATTCGTCCCCCGTTGACGTCGCCTCCGCCCGGATGGTAAGGGTGGACGCATGGTATCGGGTGCCATCACGCCGGCCCGGCGGGCCGCCAACATCCTGTTCCTGCTCCTGCCGCCGTTGCTGCCGGCCGCACTGGCGTTCTTCCAGGTCGTCAACGGGGACATCGGCTTCCACGTGGCCACCGGGCGGTACATCGATCTGGCCGGGAAGCTGCCGGACTCCAACGTGTTGTCGTTTGCCCAGCCCGACCACCCGTGGGTGCTGCACCAGTTCCTGCCTGCGTGGTTGTTCCATCGCGTCGAGCTGGCCTTTGGCAGGGACATGCTGGTGGCCGTGAAGGCGGTGCTGGTCTACCTGACGTTCCTGTTCCTGTGGGACGCGATCACGAGGAGAATCCGGTCGAGGGGCGAGGGGTGGGAGTCGAGGATCTCCGGTTCGAGAGGCGAGGGGTGGGAGTCGAGGATCTCCGGTTCGAGAGGCGAGGGGTGGGAGTCAAGGATCTCCGGTTCGAGGGGCGACGTTCACAGGCTCTCGACGGACGGTGCGGGGACTGGACATGGAAGCGGAGCGGGGACGATCGATCTCCTGGCTCTGGGGGGCTGGCTGTTCGCCCTGGCGGCGGGGGCCGCTGCGTGTCGGTTCTTCGTCCGGCCGTTCCTCTTCTCGGACCTGGGGCTTGCGGTTCTTCTGGCCGTTCTTGCCCGGTACGAGCAGGATCGGCGGCCTGTCCGACTGGTCCAGGCCGCGCTGGTGACCGGTGCGTTCGCTCCGCTGCATGCCGGAGTCATCTACATGCTGCTGGTGCTGGTCGCGTTTGCTGCGGGGCAAGCCGGAGCCTGGGCAATCGGGCGATGGCAGGCAAGACGCGGCCCCATCGGACATGAGGTGACCGGGCGGAGCTCCGGGCGAACTTTCGGCGGGACGGATACGAGCGGCGGGACCGGCAACAGCTCTGGCGAGGTCGACCAGGAGGGACCCTCCCCCGTGCGTTTCCCGTGGGGACCGGTGCTGCTGCTGCCGGGTGCGCTTGCTGCGGCAGCCGTGGCGCTGGCGGTCTCCGACCCCAGCGGCATCGAGGCACTGACGCTGCCGTTCCGGTTTTCGGTCCACCCCTACTTCCACGAGCACCTGGCCGAGTTCCGTCCCTTCCCGTTCGACCTGGCCCGCTACCCGTTTGCCTGGGGACTGGTGGCGATGACGGCGGGGATGGGGGTGGGGATGGTGATCGTGCGCTGGAAAGGACGTCGGACGGTCG
>VGRX01000036.1 GCA_016875215.1 Deltaproteobacteria bacterium | reverse complement strand
GCTTTCGGACCGCATCCTTGCCACGCTCAAGCGCCGGCCCTGCACCGTTGGACAGCTTGCCGATGCGCTCGGGGCCCCCTTTGCCGACGTCCAGGCTGCGGCAGCCGCGCTCGTGGCTGCCGGGACGATCCGGGAGGAGGCCCGGGGCGAGGCCACGTATCTCCTTGCCGAGTAGGGAGCTCGGCCCCATTTCATTCGGTGCGGGTTGGGCAGACCCCTGGTGGAGGCAACCGCCTCGTCGCTCCTTCCAACGTCGATCGGCCTCTTTCTGGACCACGGGTCGCGCGTCCAGTATTCTTGCTGCATGCGCCGGTTTCTCAAATGGGCCCTGGTTGCCGGGGTCGCCGTGCTGGCCGTTGCGCTCCTGGCCGTGGCAGCATTCGAGCTGACTGCGCTGATCGTGGAGCGCAGCCTCCCGGAGGTCGCGGATACCGCCAGGTTCGACCGCGAGATCTGGAAGGTGAGCCGGGTGTACTCCGACGACGGCGTGGAGCTGGCCGAGTTCTACCGGGAGCGGCGCAGCGTAGTGCCGGGGTCCCGGGTCTCGCCGCACGTCGTGCGGGCCCTGCTGGCGGCGGAGGACGACAACTTCTATGAGCACGAGGGGGTGGATTGGCTCGCCGTGGCCCGGGCGCTGGCGGTCGACGTTCTCTCCGGGGCGATGGTGCAGGGGGGATCGACCCTGACGCAGCAGCTGGCCAAGAACCTGTACGTCGGGCGGCAGCGCAGCCTGGTTCGCAAAGTACGGGAGGCCCTCATGGCCCGCAAGATCGAGCGGACCCTGCCCAAGGAAGCGATCCTGCACCAGTATCTGAATCTGATCTACTGGGGGCACGGGAACTACGGGATCGAGGAGGCTGCGCGGTTCTACTTCGACAAGGGGGCGGACCGGCTCGACCTCGGGGAGGCCGCCCTGCTGGCCGGGTTGATCCGCGGTCCCGAGCTGCTCTCGCCGGTCAGGCGGCCGGAGAAGGCCCGTGCCCGGATGGAGCGGGTTCTGCTGCAGATGCAGCGGGACGGATCGCTCCCGGGAGGGCGCCAGACGATCGCCTTCCCGCGGGTGCACGGGAAGCGCTCCACACGGGCCGAGCTATCGCCTTTTGGCGTGGATGCGGCACTGGCGGAGCTCTACCGGACAGTCGAGCGTGGAGATCTGGACAAGGCCGGCTACACCCTGAAGACCACCATCGACTCGCGGACCCAGGAAGCGGTGAACGAGGCCGTGGCGAGCTTCCTGCCGGAGCTGCATCTTGCATTCCAGACTCGCGAAGATGCGCCGGAGAGTTCCTGCGATTGCCTCGTGGACGATTCCCTCCTGCCCGGGTGTCCCGTCTGGGTGCGGGTGCTGGGCAGGACCGGACAGTCGAAAGACGGCGGGCCTGCAGGAGTGCTGACCGATCTGGCCGGCCGCCTGGCCGTCATCCCCGGGGACAGCCTCAAGCTTCCGGACGGCCGCTCTCTCGCCCCGGGGGAGGGGACCTGGATTCGGGGGCTCACCACCCGGGAGATCGCTCTGGCTTCCCCGTGGCTGACTGAGGAGACCGTGGTCGTTCCCCTGATCAAGCCGCAGCTCGCCGTCGTGGTCATGGAGGTCAGAACGGGCAGAGTTCCCGCACTCTACGGTGGGGTCGACTACCGGTACCATCCCTTCAACCGGGCCCTCACGGCGCGGCGTCCCGTCGGCTCGACGATCAAGCCGTTCATCTATCTGGCTGCCATGGAAGAGCTGGGGCTCGAAGAGGACAGCCGGGTAGACGCATCTCCGCTGGTCCTGAAGGGGCCGGAGGGGCGCACATGGTCGATCAGCGACCTCCACGACAGAGGAAGTCCGATCCCGGTCCGGGAGGCACTGGCATGGTCCTCCAACTGCGCTGCCGTCCGCGTCCTGCGTGACCTCGGGACAGACCTGTTCCTCGAGCGATGGCAGGCCTGGGGCATGCCGGAGCTGGACGTACGGGACCAGTCGCTGGCCCTGGGGAGTGCCTCCCTGTCTCCCCTGGAGCTGGCCTCGGTCTTTTCCGTGCTCGCAGGCAGTCCGTGCCGTCCCGAGCCGGTGGTCCTTGCCGAAGCGACCCGCTCCGACGGATCGTCGATTCCGCTGCCCGCCATGGCCTGCACCGGGAATCCACCCCGGGACCTTGCGGGTCGTGTGAGGAGGATGCTCGAGGGGGTCACGGAGCACGGAACCGGGCGGGCCGCGCGGATCGATGGGCTGTCCATACCGGGCAAGACCGGGACGACGTCAGGCGGCCGGGATGCCTGGTTTGCCGGCATTCTCGGCGACCTCGTCGTGGTGGTCTGGATCGGCTCCGACGATTTCGACCCGGTGGAGGGGAACAGCGGTCCCGACACAGCGGCCAGACTCTGGCGGGCGGTGGCGGAACGGATCACGGCAACCGCCCCGCGCCTGCCCAACGTTGCCTCGGCGAAGTCGGGGCCCGCCATGGAATAACCAGATCGAATTCATCTGGCTTGTTTCATGGCGGGTCCCAGGGACCCGTGCAGGAACAAGTCGTGCATTCGAGAGCCGATGGCGCCTACTGGGGCACCTGCCGCAGCAGCTCAGGATTGGGCATCCTCCCCTGCCGCTCATCTTCCAGGAGCTGTTCCCGGACCTTTTCACGTGCCCTGGCCGTTGCCTCGTCCGGGTTGTCCGGATCCACGGTCCCGATGGGCGGCTGCAGCCCTTCGGGCATCTGGGTCTGGGTAAGCACGAGCAGCTCGACCGAGCGGTTCTTGCCGGCCAGGATCTGCAGGAGGCCCTCCCCGTCCTTGCTGCGCACCATGGCTCCTGCAGGGTGCCGTTCGACCTCGTATCCACGCTTCCGGTAGAACTCGATCACATCCTCCAGGGAGGCGGTGCTCACGAAGGACTCGGTGGTATCGGTCCGGGCCCCGGGGGTGGTGGTCTCGGGGAGCAGGAAGCCGGCAGCGGGAGGGAGGGAAGACATGCCCAGCCCGGCCGGCGGGACGAGCGGCCGTTCCGGGACGGCCAGCGGGGGGAGGGCGATGTCGTTCGCCGAGGCAGGCGCCTGAGGCAGCTCGGGCGCCTTCTTGCCCTCGCACGAGGTCAGCAGGAACAAGGCGGCCAGCAGTACCCGGCCCGGAAGCCCCCGCAAGTCGTTCATGGCGTCGCTCGATCCTTCAAGTCTAGTCAAACACCAGGCCCCACGAGGTCGAGAAGACCGTCTGAGCCGGTGGGACGATCTTCTGGGCCGCCTTGTTGCCGGTCTGCGGAGAACCCCCTCCCTCGGGGGGTTGCATCCCGGGGCTGGATACGCCGGACTGGCCGGTCTGCATGACGAGCTCGAGACCGCCACCGCTGGCACCGGCGAACTGGACTCCGCCGCTTGCGCCGGCGCTTGCGTTAGTGCCCACTGTGGGTACCTTGGCACCGCCGACCGAGGGGGATTCCCACGGCTCCCAACCGGATTCCTGTTCGAAGCATGTGGCCCGCTGGATCAGCTTGAGGCCGAGCACGTCGGACTCCGGCAGCTCGATGTACTTGGTCAGGTCCTGAGTGATTGGGCACCCGTCCATGTCGAATGCCGCGACGACGTCGTCCGTGGAGGTAGGAGTCGTGCCATCGAAGTCGAGTCCCCATACGCGGCCCGTGCCGGTGAGGCACCAGCCGTCGCCGAGCGCCTGCGAAGTGAAGTACGCGGTCTGCTCGAACACGATGGGGGCCGAAGAGAACTCCTCGCCCTTCTCGAGCTTGAGCTCCCAGTTGACCTTGGCCTCGAACGAGGTGCCGTTCCAGAACTCGGTCAGCGAGTAGACCTTGTCCCGGTCTCCGCCCTGTTCGAGCGCCTCGTCCGGGTCTCCGGTACCGTAGATCACGGTCAGCAGGCCGCGGGTGAAGCTGGTCGCGAGCGCGGGGCGGAACGAAATGCCGCGGCGGAACTTGTGATCGATCGGCCTTCCCTCGCCGGAGTCGTGGAAGAACTCGAGCTTCCAGTCGTCCGGGTCGGGGGCGGTGAGGTCGAGCCGCCAGAGCTGGCCGCAGGTATCGCCGACGAACGCCCGGGTGAGCAATCCGCCGATGAACGCATCATAGCCGGCGACCGCTCCGACCATCGGGCAGTCGAGGAACTCCTTGTTCTTCGCTGCCGGGTTGGTGTCGAACACGTTGCCGCACGAGTTGCAGAACTCCTTGATGAGGTGTCCGTCCTGGAGGTCGACGACGAAGACGCCGCGGCCCGATTCCTCGTCCCCCTCGACGCTCTGGCCGCCGCCGAACACGGCCACCGAGCGTTCCTGGTAGCCGCCGGCGTACTCCATGTACACCGAAGCGATGACGGGCTCGCTGTAAGACTTCCCGAGGCGCTGGAAGTCATCCGTGGCCTCGCACGTCTTGGCGCCGTCCGGGATGTTGTAGCAGCGCTCGGTGTTGCTCACCTCCCAGAGGAAGGCGGGTTCCGTCGGATCGGTCACGTTCAGTGCAAAGTAGCCGCGGCCGCCGTCACGGTAGCCCGCCAGGACGACCGACTGCCAGCGTTCGATCTCCACGTCGGGCGGAAGCACCGGTGCTTCCTTGTAGGTTCGGATCTCCTGGGACACGATCGGTCCGTCCAGGAGCGTAGTCGCTCCATTGGCCAGCTCGTTGGCCCGCCCCACGAGATGCTTGGGCATGAAGGCCCACAGCTCTTCTCCATACTCGAACTTGGAGAGGGCCTTGTAGCGGTCCACCCGGAACGCGTGCAGCAGCCCGTCATGCGTGCCCACGAAGAGCACGGTCGGGCGCAGACTGATCTCCTTCTGGTTGCGGTAGGCCACGAACGACGTGATGGGCGTGGAGATCGTGAACAGGTTGGGCTGCAGGGTGGGCTGGGAGTGATGGATCGCGCCCATGGCGATCCCCTCCCTCCGTCCGCCGACGTCACCCCGGACGAGGCGCAGGAGCTGGGCGCGGTAGTCGGCCCTCACGATGGGGTCGCTCGCTTCCCCCAGCTTGGTCCCGGAGTGGACGACCTGGCCGCTGGGAAGGACCAGCGGGTCCAGCCGCGACAGCTCTCCTGAAGCCGGGATGCCGAGCAGATCCGCGGTGACGTCCGGGTTCCCCTCCTCCAGCTCGGCCAGAGTGCCCCCAAGCTGCGTCATGATCACTCGAGGTGCCACCCGGGCATTGAGCTTGTCCGAGATCGAGAAGACCTCGCAGAGCGCTGCCCCGCCTTCCCATTCCTGCGGCTCACACGTCTCGTCGCACCGGAAGATGTACTGGTCGAGCTGCCCCACCAGGTCGAGCGGGCTCTTGCAGGTCCCGCCGTAGGAGGCATTGAACTGGTACTGGGCATCCTCGAGAGTGAGGGTCCGGTTCGTAATGACTGTCTCCGACCGCGACGGCAGCGTTCCCTGGACCTGGGTGAGGATCGCTCCCAGGGCAGCGACGAGCTGTGAGTGCGTGGAGACCACGTAAGCCTCGTTGGTGCCGCCTGCCTTGGCAATCTTGTCCAGGATGGGGAAGGTCCCCGCGGGGAGCTGGAATCCCACCACGTACACCTTGATCCCCTTGGCAAGCAGGTTGGCCGCAGCAACGTCGGAGTAAACGTACCCGTAGCTGCCCTCGCCGAAGTTCGGTTGGCCGTCCGTGATCAGGATGATGCTCTTGGAGCGGCAGTCGTAGTACGGATCCCCATCATTGCCCTGCCCCTTGGAGGGCTTGACGTTCTTGTGGTTCTGGAAGAAGTAGAGCGCCCCCTCCAGCATCGGGGCGAGCGGCGTGCCAAGGTAGGGGCGGGACGCCAGAATCTGAGCCTGCACCGCGTCGTTGGTTTCCCGGATCTTCTCCACCAGCTCCAGCTTGGAGGGCGGCACCAGTCGGCCCCAGGGGGCATCTTCGTTTCGGGCCCCGAGGTTGACGGGCTGGCCGCCGCCCGGCTTCTTGTCCGGGCCGTAGCTGTAAGCGCCGTCCGCCTTGGTGCTCGTCGGGAACCGGGGGTCGAAGGCCATCAGGCCGAACTTGATGTCATCCCGGTGGAGATCGAGGAAACCGTCCTTGGCCTGCTCGGAACCGTCCACCACGGTCCCGCGAGGGTTCACGTGCCAGAATTCGTACTTGTAGTCCTCCCGCTTGGAATCGTCGGTTCGCTTGTCGTACTCGCACCAGTAGTTGTTGAACGTCCCGGTAAGCACCTCCACGGCAACGGCCCAACGCGACTTCGAATACTGGAATCCATCCTGACGGCTATCGTGGCATTGCGGCAGCTTCCCCTCGTACTCCAGGGTATCGAGCTGGTACTCCATGCTGCCCGACGTGTCGAGAAGCAGCATGACCTCCGGCTTGGGGCTGGCCTTCTTGGCCGCTGCCGTCCCCGGCGCTCCCAGCACGGCCAGTGCCAGGAGCAGGGCGACGGGCGGCGACCACGCATCAGGTCCCCATCTTCGTCTTCGCGTCATGACGACCACCTCAATAGCCACACTGGAACGGTCCGAGATACACCTGGCTCACGAAGCGAGCTTCCGCCCTGTGCTGGACCGTGTCCGGTTGGTCAACATCGATTCCGGTCCCCTTGAGGCAACCCTTGCCAAGGCAACCGTCGGCCGTGACCGTGTACTTGCGATAGCAGAATCCGACGGTCGAATAGCCGGGAATCCTCCGGGTATCGGCCGGATCCGAAAAGCGCGTGATGAAGCCGCCCGAGTCGGGCGTGGAGAACTCGGGTCCGAACGAGCCCCACGTGTCGAAGTCGAAGAAGCTCGGGCTGATGGCATCGTTCGTCACGGTGAAGTCATTCGTGTTGAGGAACCCGAGGAACACGTTCTGGTTCTGCGATGCCTGGGCAAGCGGGCCGGTCAGGCCGGCCTCGGTCACGTAGTAGCCCTGCTTGGCAATCCGGTACGTGCCGGCATTGCGGATCTCCATGGTGACCTGCTGGACCACGATCATGGCGATGGCAGCCAGCACGACCAGCACGAGGATCGCCAGCAGGAGCACGGTCCCGTCTTCCTTGCGGCTGCGCCGGACCGTTGGCGGGAGAGCAGAGCTTATGCGGTGGGTCATCATGGTCCGCCACCTCCCACGGCCTTGAGGTTCCGGACAGCCAGCGAGGTCAGCTCGACCCGCGAGGCGAGCGAGGTGGTGCGGCAGGAGCCTTCCATGGTCGACAGCTCGAAGCCGTCGAGCGCATCGAAGAGAGTCTGCCGGATCGCAAACGTGTGATTCGGATCCTCCTGGTCGGTACGGACGGTAAGCTTGACCGTCAGGAAGCGAAGGTTCTCGGGGGTGGCATTGAGCGTCGTACCAAGCAGCCCGCCTCCGCCGGCGTCGGCTGCCTGGTTGAAGAGGGGGAAGACCTGGATGCTGGGGGCCTTTCCGCTCGAGTCGGTATCGAAGCCGAAGTCGTAGAACTGCAGGTCGACCGCATAGTCCGCAATCACGAGCTGGCTGCCGGGGATGGCGTCGGTCCCGTTGAGCTGGAGCTCCTCCCGGACGAGATCGGTCTTTCCCACAGGGGCACCGGTGCGGCCGTCGTTGAGGATGCGGTAGCGCACGAAGCCGGCGACGTTGACGTCCAGCCCCTCGCCGAAGCCGGCAACGCCGCAGAGGGTCCCGCCTCCCAGCATCGGAACCGACTGGTCAACAGTGATGCTCCGCTCGTCGTACGCAGCCTCCTGGATCGGGAGGTACATCTCGAACTGGTCCTGCGTCACGATCCGGAGGAAGCGGGCCGACACCCCGGCGTAGGGGAGGAAGATGCGGTTGAACTCCACCTCGCTCAAGGGGAACGCGTCGGTCAGGGCGAGGAACACCTTGTTGTCCTGGACTCCCGCAGTCTTGTACACCCGGCCCGAGAAAAAGTCGCCGAACAGGGTGATGGCCGAGGGCTGGATGTAGGGATTCGCACCCGACCACGGCTGGTAGACCGAGCCGTTGTTGGGGAGCAGGGTCACGGCCCGCACAGGGTTCGCCGGCTGCGGGCAGACGTCCGTATCCACAGAGCTGTTCGGCGTGGCCATGAACGCGGACCGCCGGAAATCCCGCTTGATGTGCTCGAGCCCGAACCTCAGCCGCGCCTGCATGTCCAGCACCTGGCTCTCGATCCGATAGCCGGTGACGCTCTGGGCATAGAGCATGTACACCGCGCCGACGACCACCAGGGCCAGCACCATGGTGACCATCAGCTCGATGAGGGTGAACCCCTGTCTGCCCCTTGCCGGTACCATCCTCCTCCTATTGCGCAAACACGTTGCGCATGATCGTGCCGGGGATCGTGACGCTGGCCACATTGGCCAGGTCGGTCTCCATGCCGATCGGGCAATCCTGGTAGAGTGCCACATTCGCCTCGTCCCGCATCCAGAGCGTCCTCACGTCGGCCCGGATGAGGTAGTTCGGGACCACCCAGGTGAGCCGATAGTGGACGCAGAACCGGCGCTCCCGATCGGGAGAGATCTCCATGGCAACACCGGCATCCCACGTCTCATCCGTTCCGAGCGGTCCGACCCGCCGGTCCGAGTTGTTCGACTGGTAGGCCCTCACCCACCCGCTGCCTCCGCCCGCCGTCGGATTGCCGGCCAGGCGAAGGTGCGGGAACACGGTCGGCTGCGACATCATCAGCGAGGCATCTCCGGTCCAGGGGAGCCCTTCGCTCTTCAGCGTCTCGATGAAGTGCTCGCTCAGGTTGACCGCCTGCATCATGGATCGGGACGTGCCCAGCCCCCGCAACGTCCCGATCTGGAGGTTGATCAGGGCCAGGAATCCCACCGTCGTGATGGCGATCACGATGAGCACCTCGACCAGCGAGAAGCCCTCACTTCCTGCGGCTCTGTTTCGGTCCATCGCCATCATTCGACCTTCACGATGCCGTTGTACGGAACCACAACCCGCTTGTAGAGGTTGGTCGGCTTGCCGAACTTCGTGTCCTGTGCCACAGCGTAGAGCTGCAGGACGTAGACCGCTTCCCCCGCAGCGTAACCGTCGGCCGATGCCACCGGCGTCCCGGAGTCCACCCGGAGCACCCGACCGTCCGGCTTGAAGCACAGCGCCGTCTGCTGCAGATCGTCGGGAATCAGCTGGGCGATGTGCACCGCCTCGTGGTCCTCGTCGAAGTTCACGTGGCGCACGTCGAGCACGGGCTCGGGAGTCACTCCGTCCTGCTGGAACGTCGCAGGAGTGCAGGCGGTTCCGATTCCTTCGTCGAGGTGGATGGCCCCGCAGTTCACCCCGTCCGAACGAATGACCCTCAGTTGGTAGGCCCGATTCCTCGCGGCCGCCTGCACCCTTGCGAACTCCACCTGGTTGACGAGGGCTTCCGTGGCGTTGGACAGCTTCTGATAGGTCAGAGTGTTCATCACGGCAGGCACTGAGACGACGCCGAGTACGGCGATGATCAACAGGACGATGACGGCTTCGACAAGGGTGAATCCCCTGTCCTGTCCCTGGGGGCAGCGCATGTGCGAAAGACCGTTCATCCGGATGACACCTCCGTCAACCAGGTGCACAACCGCCCGGTGACGCAGCAAGTTCCGTGCCATTGCGAAATCCCCCTTTCAGAGCCGCGGATCGGCCTGGATGGCCGTCCAGACGAACGCCTTCCCCCCCGCGACCCCGGAAAGTTTTTGCACCTACGCAATCTTTGCACACTCCCAACGCCAACGCCAGTTTATCCCCATATGCGCGGGCACGCAAGAACAGGGAATCTACCCGGACGCTCCGGGAACCACCGGGCATCGCTTCGAACGGCCCCCTTGCCCCCGGCTGACTATTCCGGACCACCAGATTGGTGTTAGATGCAAGGCGCGACCGAGCCGGCCAAATGAGGCGGGGCCCAAGCCCCGTCGCAGTGAGGCGGCGACGAAGCAACGCCGCAGGTGGCCCGAGATGGTGGTCCGGGGTCACTACCCGAGTTGCGTCGCAAAAAGGAGGGCCCGCAGGGTGGAGGAGGGGCTGGCGAGCCCCTGCCACGCGATGTCGTACGCGACCCCGTGCGCTGCGGACGTTCGCGCGAGGGGCAGGCCAAGGGTCACGTTCACGGCCTGTTCGAATGCCAGCAGCTTGACCGGGATCATCCCCTGGTCATGGTACCAGCACAGGATGCCCGAGTAGCGCTCCAGGCTCCTCCGAGAGAAGAGCGTGTCGGCCGAGAACGGCCCTTCCACGAGGCTGCCCCGGGCCCGGAGCGAGTCGATCCAGCCCCGCACCTGGAGGTCGGTCGGTGCGATCGCACCCCATTCGCCGCAATGGGGATCGACGGCGGCCACGGCGAGCGGGCGCGTGTCGCTGCCGGACGTGCGCGTCACGCAGGCCTCTGCGAGCTGTACTCCGCGGGCCAGACGTTCGGGGCGGACCAGGGCAGGGACCTCCGATAGCGGCACGTGGCGCGTGAGCAGCCCGACCCGGACACGCTGGCTGTCGAACCACATGAGCGGCTCGTCCGGGCAGCCGCAGAAGCGGGCCAGGAACTCCGTGTGACCACCATGCCGCAGGCCGATCGCAGCGAAGAATCTCTTGTCCATGGGGCCGGTGACCAGGACTGCCCCTTCCTTGAGGGCCAGCCCCGAAGCCGCCTCCAGCGCCGAGAGGCTGGATGGGACGTTTTCCTCGTTCCACGAGCCTGGCCGAACGATGGCCGGCTCGGGGCACGGGACCAGCGGGAATCGTGTTCCGAGCCGACCGAGGAACCGTTCGGCAGTCCGGCGATCGGTCGCAGCCACGACCTCGAGGGCCACTCTCTCGAGAAGCCGGGGAGGGGCGGCGACGCGGACGACGGAGGCAGGCAGCGACCTGCGGCCAAGCACCCGGACGAGCAGCTCCGGCCCGACGCCACACGGATCCCCGCAGGTGATCACCACGCCTGGGGTACCTGCGGGCCGCACTGCCGCGGGTTCCTTCATGGCCGTGCCTGCCTGCCCGCGGGGCGGACGGGGATTGCAGGTTGCGAATCGCAGATTGCAGACTTGAAGACACCAGCTACCGCCAACTGGGATGGGTAGTGTGAGGGCTCGGCGGGGCGAAAACCGGATTGCCTCATGGTTGGACCGGCTGGTCCCCTGCTTTCGGCTGGTCCCCGGTGGGCGCCTTGTCCCCTGCTTTCGGCTGGTCCCCGGTATTCGGCTGGTCCCCTGCTTTCGGCTGGTCCCCTGCTTTCGGCTGGTCCCCGGTATTCGGCTGGACCCCGGTATTCGGCTGGACCCCGGCAGGCGGCTGGTCCCCGGTATTCGGCTGGACTCCGGCATTCGGCTGGTCCCCGGTGGGCGGCTTGTCCCGCACGACGTCCCAGCAGTTGGAGCGAGCGGCCTCGACGATCGTGCGGGCCCACTGCATGTCCACCGCGGCCTCGTGCCACACTGCGTACCAGTTGTCCAGCGGCGGGTAGTCGTGCTTGTGATAGACGGCCAGCAGCTCTTCTGCAGACGCCCCCCGCTGTTCTGCGCACCACATGTCGACGAACACCGCCTTGAGCCGCTCTCGATCCACAGCCGGGACCGGTGTTTCAATGGGGCCCTCGGGGGGCTTCTCCACCTTGGGCTGCTCCTCTTTCGGGGGAGATGCCGGTGCGGGGGACTCCGCCTTCACGTCGGCAGCCGACGGCCCCTCGACGGGCGTCTCGGCAGGCGTCGGCTGGGCCGGCACCTCCGGAACCGGGGGCTGCGGGGATTCCGCCTCGGTCGAGCGCTGCTGCGGGCTCTCGGGCCCCCTGTCCTTCGATTCCGACGGGGCCTTCGGCACGGTCTGCTTCGCCGCACTCGGGGCATCCTTGCGGCAGCCCGCTACAACCAGCAACAGGGCAGCAAAAAGCAGGGAGAGTCGCACCATCCAGCGGAAGGACTCATGACCGTTCAGGTTCCTCATGGAACATCACCCCCCGGGTCCCGACCTACAACGGCCGAAGAAACACCAACGGGCGGAAACCTCGCCATGTGCGATGCGCTTCCGCCCGTCGGAAGACTACGATGAAACGGACGAACGCCTACTTGCAGGCGTCCGGCATGGTGAAGCCCGGCATCTGGGCGTAGGCGGCCCCAGCCTGCTTCATGGCGTCGAGGGCCGCTGTGCAGGCCTGATCGGCGCCGGCGCCCAAGGCCTTCATGCCTTCGATCTGGGCGCAACCCTGCTTGGTGGCCTCAACGGCCTCGGCCGGGATGCCCTGCACCTTGCCGAGCGCATCGGCGTAGCCGTTGCAGCAAGCGGCGTACTTCTCGCAGGGGGTTCCACCCGCGGCGGGAGCGGCCTCGGCGGCCGGAGCGGCCTCGGCGGCCGGAGCGGCCTCGGCAGCGGGAGCAGCCTCGGCAGCGGGAGCGGCCTCGGCGGCCGGAGCGGCCTCGGCGGCGGGAGCGGCCTCGGCGGCGGGAGCGGCCTCGGCGGCCGGAGCGGCCTCGGCGGCGGGCTCGGCCGGCTTCTCTTCGGCAGCGGGCTCCTCAGCCTTCTTCTCGGTGGCCTCGTCAGCAGGTGCCTTCTTCTCTTCCGCCTTCTTCTCGACCTGCTCGGCCTTCTTGGTTTCTTCCTTCTTGGTCTCGTCCTTCTTGCCGCAACCCGTGAGTCCCACAACGAACAGCGCCACAACCATCATCGCAAACAGCTTCGTCTTCATGGTCTCCCTCCTTGAGTTGTCGAGGCCCTGCATGGGGCCTGACCACGATGGCCGATCCTAGGTCGCCCGGAAAACCATGTCAAGCTCAAAATGTCCCGGTTGCCGGGAGCGCCGGGCGCAGGTATTCTGTCGGGGTCGATAGCGGAGGGTGAAGTCATGCTGCGAACCGCCTCAATCCTGGCTCTGGCTGTTCCTGTCGTCGTGTCCTGCACCGGTTCGTCCCCCGGTTCGGACATGGGGGCGGTCGAGGTCGCTGCCGAGGCGGGGGGGCGAGCGGATGCGCCTTCCGGGGACCAGCTCGACACGCATGAGAGGGAACAGGACCGGTCAACCCCGGACGCAGGGGCCGGGGATGCACCGGCCGACGCTGCGTGCCGCGGCGGAGCCTGTCCCGATGCGGCCGACGCGTCGGGAGACGGCTGTCTGCCGGGGGCATGCCCGGACCTGGCCTCGGACCCGTGCGCCAACGGTGTCGTCCCGTCCGGGGTCGAGGCGACGCTGGCGGGCGGCGGCTTCCTGGCGGAGTGTGGGGGGTACGGGGTGGAGCTCCGCCCGGAGGGCGTCGGCAGCCTGCGCATCCGCTACCGGGGGAGTGCGGCGCCGCACGACCAGTCGTGGGCGATCGTGGGGCAGGGGGAGCCTTCCGGCTGGAGCCATGGGTTTGACGGCCACTCCTTCCACGTGTGCCTCGAAGGGGGCACGGTGGCCCGCCTGGAGTTGCCCGGATGTCGCCTGACCATCGAGGATCCTTCAGGCAAGCTGTTGTTCGAGGAACTGCCCGGCGGCGGGTATGCCGAGACTCCTGCGCCCGGTCGGGAGCCGCCCGGTCCCCAGCGCAGTCTCACCCTCCTGTCACCGCCCGGGGAGGGGCTGTACGGGTTCGGTGAAAAGACCGGCCCGCTCGACAAGCGGGGGCTCAAGATGGTGTTCTGGAACAGCGATACCCCCGGATACCCGGTGGACATGGACCCGCTGTATCAGTCCATACCGTTTTTCGTAGGGCTGCGTGCGGGAACCGCCTACGGGCTTTTCCTGGACAACACGCACCGCCTGACGATCGATGCGGCCGGCAGTCAGCCCGATCGCATCCGCCTGGTCGCGGACGGCGGAGAGATCGATCTTCATTTCTTGGCCGGGCCGACGCTGCCCGAGGTAATCGATCGCTATACGGAGCTGACGGGACGGCCCCACCTGCCGCCCCGCTGGACGCTGGGATACCACCAGGCCCGCTGGAGCTACTACCCGGATTCCAAGGTGGAATCGATCTGCAACGAGTTCCGCAAGCGGGACATCCCTGCCGATGCCATCTGGCTGGACATCGACTACATGGACGGCTTCCGGTCGTGGACGTGGAGCCCCGTGGGGTTCCCGGATCCGAAGGGGCTCGTTTCCGGGCTGGCCGGCATCGGTTTCAAGGTCGTGGCGATCATCGATCCGGGGCTCAAGGTGGATCCGAAATGGGACATCTATCAGCAGGGGCTGGCCGGGGGACACTTCCTCGAGACGACCGACGGGGTCCCGTTCGTCGGGGTCGTCTGGCCCGGGCCGTCGGTCTACCCCGACTTCACGCGGCCCGAGACCCGCTCGTGGTGGGGCAGCCTTACCCCGGGTGTAACCGATGCCGGCGTCCGGGGGATATGGCTCGACATGAACGAGCCGGCCAACTTCAACGCGGCGGACGACCACACCGTCCCCGGGAACGTCCCGGCGGACGGAGACGGCAATCCGACGACCATGGCCGAGGTGCACAATGCGTATGCCCTTCTCGAGAATCGGGCGACATTCGAGGGGTTGCTGGCCCAGGTGCCGGACCGGCGTCCCTTCCTGCTGACGCGGGCGGGTTTCTCCGGAATCCAGCGCTACGCCGCGGTCTGGACAGGCGATGCGGCCAGCACCATGGAATCGCTGGCCATGTCGTTCACCATGCTCATGGGGCTGGGTATCTCCGGCGTGCCCATGGTCGGGAGCGACGTCGGAGGCTGGACGGGAGCGCCGTCGCCGGAGCTGTTCGCCCGGTGGATGGCGGTGGGGTCGGTCTCCCCCTTCTTCCGGACCCACGTGGCAACCGGGACACCGGATCAGGAGCCATGGTCGTTCGGCGTGGAGGTGGAGGACATCAGCCGCCTCCTGATCCGGCAGCGGTACCGGCTCATTCCCTACCTCTACAGCCTGTTGCGTCAGGCGGCGATCACGGGAGCGCCGCTGCTGCGGCCCATGGTCTTCGAGTTTCAGCAGGATCCTGCCACGTGGGACCTGTCGTTCCAGGGGATGCTCGGGCCTTCCCTGCTGGTGGCTCCGGTGCTGGAGTCCGGGGTCCAGGAGGTCGAGGTCTACCTTCCGGCCGGTGGGTGGCTCGACTACCACTCCGGCGCTCTCCTGGAGGGGCCCGCAACGGTCGTGCGTGACGTCCGCCTGCAATCGCTGCCGTTGTTTCTGAGGGAAGGCGCCGTCGTACCGATGGGACCGGAGATGAGCTGGTCGGACCAGGAACCGGTGGACCCATTGACGCTGGAGCTGTTCCCCGGGGCGGCCCCGACATCCTTCCCGCTCTACGAGGATTCCGGCGACTCCCAGGCCTACCTCGCCGGAGAGCACGCCCTGACTCCCCTGACCTTGCAGCGGACCCCGACCGGGGCGATCCTCGAGATCGGGAAGCGGGAAGGGACCTTCGTTCCGCCCCCCCGCAAGCTGCGGCTGAGGGTGCGGCCGGTCGATCACCCGGCCACCGCTGTGGCCGTCGGCGGCACTCAGGTTCCTCCATTGGGGGGCTATGAAGCGCTCGAATCGGCGTCGAGCGGGTGGTGGTGGGATGCCAACGATCGCAGCCTGTGGGTGGTTCTGCCCGACCAGGCCGGTATCGTGATCACGATGACCTATGACCCGACACCCCTGCCTGTGGACCCCGACGTGCTGGTTCCGGTCGAGGTTGCGGTCCCGGCAGGCACTCCGGCGGATTCGACGATCCACGTGGCAACGTCGGCCGCGGGCTGGGCGCAGCAGCCCCTCCAATGGGTTCAGCCCGGGGGCCTGGCCGGTGGTACCGTCTCCGTCCCCCGCGGCCACTGGTTCGAGTACAAGTACACCCGCGGAGACTGGCCCACCGTCGAGAAGTGGTTCGGATGCCTCGAGGCGACGAACCGCTACGCGTACGGACAGGCGCACCCGACCAAGAAGGACGCCGTCGAAATGTGGGCGGACCAGTGTGGGGAGTAGCGGGCCCGGGGTCGGCGCGCCTGCGGCGTGACGGGACAAGTACTACTTGGCTTCGTTGAACCGGGCCTGGAATTCGGATTCGAACGCGGCCACGATCTCGGGGTGGTTCGTCGCGATCATGATCTCATCGTTCTTCGTCGCCGCGGCAAAGGACCAGTTGGCGCTGCCCGCGATCACCCAGGCGTCGGGCGTTCCCGGATCGACAATCAGGACCTTGTGGTGCAGCTTGCTGTAGCCGAAGTCGGACGTGACCTGCTCCGGCAGCACCTGGGCCCCTGCGCACCAGCCGGACTTGGCCACCGAGTTGCTGTCGTTTGCCTGCTCCTGGTCGTACACGCCCAGGATCTCCACCTTCCCGCACCGGTCGAGGATGGCGTCCTTGACGTCCTCGAGGGTGAAAGCGAAGATCGAGAAATGAATGGCATGCTTGGCCCCGGCGATGGCCTCTTCCAGCCTTTCCACGATGGCCCAGTCAGGACCGAAGATGACCTGCACCGTGGCCCCGTCGACAGTTGCCGTGTGGACGGTGCCGTCCCCCGACTCATGGAAGATCTTCTTCTTCCACATCGTGTCGAACTTCGAGCGGAACGCCTTGACCAGGGCGGGCGAGCGGAGGACGAGCAGGTTGTTGGCGTTGGACAGGGCATCGAACGTGGAGTAGTTGGCGGACGACACGAGGACGAGGTCATCGTCGATCAGCGTGAACTTGGCGTGCATCAGTGCCTGCGGGGTGAGGTCGTCCCGGTACTCGACGCCGGCATCATCCAGGTACTTGACCGCCTTCTCCTTGGCCGGGTCGGAGTAGCCGTCGTCGAGGATGAGCCGGACAGCGACTCCCCGCTTGCGGGCTGCGATGACCGCGTCGGAGACGGTGAAGTCCTGGAGCTCCATGACGCACACATCGAGCGTCTGGGTGGCCTTGCCCATGTAGTAGGCCAGCAGCTCGCCGAGATCTGTCGGGTTGCAGGGGCAGAGCTGCTTGTCCGGGCATGACTTCGAGAAGAAGGGGAGGAAGTCAGGGCCGTCGTGCTCCTGGAAGCAGCCGGGCTCGGGCGGAGCGATCTCCGGCGCAGCGGTCTGGTCCGACGGCACGGACCAGGCATCCCCCTCCCCCGGCAGGTCCTTCGGGTTGCCCGTCGTGTCCAGGCTGCCCCACGGCTGGATGCCCGAAGGAACGTCGTCGCCCCCTTCGGGAGGAATCGAGGAGCAGGAGAACAGCAGCAGCGTCGCGATCAGAACGTGCCTTCGGGGGCGATATCGAACGCGATCATGTCGTAGGCCCAGCTTGTCCAAGAGAGCGTCCCCAGGTCGTAAAAGTCAAAGAAATCGATTGAGAACTCCGGATTGTAAGCGCTGTATATGCGAAGCCTTTTCTCTTCGCCCGTGAGCGGAGTGTAGCCCAGGATCAGGTGGAAGGGGGGGAGCGCGATCTGGCGCACGTCCCCATTGACGACGAAGCGCCACATGGACGAGCCGTACTTCTCGGTGATGTTGATGGTGTGGAGCGAAATGGGCTTGTCGTCCCCCTCGTAGTACCACTTGAGGTAGCCCGAAGGGCAAGCCGCCCCGCATTCCCCCTGCTTGCCGTTGTCCTTGGGCATCTGGAAGCGGGGGAACGGGATGAAGGGGGTCAGCAGCAACGCGGGCGTGCCCACCCCGACGAGCCGATCGAGGTCGTCCCGGAACAGAGCGTAGACCTGCAGATTGTCCGGGGCATCCAGGTAGGTGAAGCCGATTCCCTTCTCGTAGCGGGCGACCTGCCCCGCCGCCCCTGCCAAATGGAAATCGTCGGCGGACTCACCGAAGATCGAGGAGGCCACGAACCCCTGGGCCAGCCCCAGGCTTTTCCAGTCGCTGCCGGTCTTCAGGTAGGCAACGCCGCGACCGACGGCAAGCACGCGGCCGTCGGCAAACGCCCGGACCGCGAGCAGGTCGTCCTTCGTGAACTGCTCCTTGATCGAGAACCCGGTCCCATCCCCATGCAGAAGCTGGCCTCCCAGGCCGACGACCCAGACGTCATCGGGGCCCGTTCCCGAAACGCCCGTGAGGTCGAACGACACGAGATCCACGTGCCACTTCCCCTGGTACCACGTTGCGAGCCGATGGTGCCCCACCGCGATCAGGTCCCCTGGGTCGCTCCCCCAGACGGACTTCAGCGGCATGTCCGTGACCGACCCCGCGAGGTCCCATTTCGTCCCGTCGTACCGCACCACCACGCCGTTGTCGCCGACCGCCACCAGCGAGCCGTCCGGGAATCCGAAAACGGAATTCAGGTTCTCCGAGGTCACGCTCGGAAGCTGGTAGAATGCCCCGCCCTTGGCCAGGAAGACCTTGCCCTTCTCTCCCACGACGATCTCGCCCTGCTTGCCCGGCGCGGTGGCGTAGAGCGCGACCTCGGCCGGGGCGCCTGCGAGGGGCTGGAAAGCGTCCTGCTCCAGGGTCACGACCGAGCTGTCCGTGAACTCGTGAATTCCGGCCATGTATACGATCGAGTATGGTGTCGAGTCGGAAACATTGGTATATGCGCCAGAGTAGAATATGTATTCTGTATCATACAGGTCGCCGGAAAGCTCGACAGGCATGCTCTCGAGCCGGATGTCTTCAGGGACGAGCCCTTCGAAACGGCCGGGGAGGAGGAAGTAGCCGTCCGAGCCGAAGTCGAGCCAGGCCTCGACCCGGTAGACCCCCTCGAAGTTCTTGAAGGTCGGCGGGTCGTCCATCCGCAGGCGCAGAGTGCGCGTGAGCGGGATGTTGAGCCAGATGTTCTGGTCCGGGACGACCGTGCCGGGAGGCACGTTGACATGCCGCTTCACGCCCATGGCAAGCGCGTGGAATTCGCCGGTGTCGTTGTCCACGTAGCCGCCCAGGCAGATCACGGCGACTTCGCCGAGGCGGGTGTCGGTGAGCTCGTACTTCCAGTGCTTGCCGTCGGGGTCGACCTCGTCCTTGGCCTTGATGTCGTACATGGACTGGAAGATGGAGGTGGTGCTGATCTCGCAGAATGCGGTGCGACGGCCCAGTGAAGGGGTGCAGTGGGGGCCGGCGGTCCCGGCAGCGGCGCACATGTAGCCGGTCCCGCAGTCCTCGTCCTTGGTGCAGGGGCGGCTGCAGTACTTGCCCGACTTGGTCAGGGGGAGGCAGGCGGCTCCGGAGAGGCAGTCGGAGTCCTCGACGCACGGCGAGCACAGGTCACCCGGAGCTGCCTTCTTGTTCTTGCAGTCGCCCGGCGGGACGACGACGTACTTGCCGAGCCCTGCAACCCTTCCCTTGACCCCCCCGGGAAGCAACGAAGGGGGGGGATCGGGCGGCGGGCCGGTCGAGGGCGGGTAGAAGGGGATGAGGTAGACGGTCACGTTCTCCGCATCGAACCGGATGACGCTGGCAGCGTCGTGCTCCGGCTTCGTGACGTGGACGTCCACGGGGCCGGCCAGTCCCGGGCCCGACAGGGTCACCTGGCCGTTGGGGTCGGTCTTGCCCTGGAACGGAGTTTCGGGGTTGGAGCCGAGGATCACGGTGGCCCCCTCGAGCGGCTCCCACTGGTATGCGTCGAAGACGGTAACGTTGACCGCCCCGTCGATGGAAGGACCCCAGGTGCCGCCGTCCCAGGCCGTGGGATCGAAGTAGCTGTAGGCGAAGGGCAGCACCGCGCTGCCCTGGGGGGTCTCGACCGTCACGTCGCAGGTCCCGGGAAGGTGCGGCGGCGTGTAGACGCGCAGGGTACCGTAGCCGACCGCCTTGACCCCCGTGGCCTGGAGGTCGCAGAAGCGGACCTTGCTGCCCTGGTGGAACCCGGCCCCGACCACTTCGACGAACGTGCCGCCGGCCTGGCTGCCGTAGTTGGGCGTGACCAGCCACACTTCCGGATTGGCCACCCCGTAAAGGAACCCGTCCTCGAGGCGGGCGGTCCCGGACAGCGAGACGACGGTGACGTCCACCAGCCCGGGGCTCCCGGGGGGCGTCACGGCTTCGAGCTCCTGAGGGGACACGAACTTGACCGAGCCTGCCGGCATGGGGCCGAACAGGATCTGGGCCTCGGGGCCGAAACCCTGGCCGAAGATGTGGACGTGGGTGCCGCCGGACGCGGCCCCGGCATCGGGTTGGACCTCGAGGACTTGCGGGCCCGGGACGTAGGAGTAGGCAGACGGCTTCGAGAACTTCTTGCCGCCGCTGTCCACCTCGACCGTCACGTTCCCTTTGCCCGGGGGTACACGGACGACGAGGCTGCACTGGTCCTGGTGCACGCCGACTATCTCAGCGGGGCTCTTGCCGAAGCGGACCGCCGAAACCATCCCCTGGACCAGGTCGCAGCCGAATACCGTGGCCAGATTGCCCCCTGCCTCCGGACCATCGGCCGGAATCACGGCCACCACCCCGGAGGCAGGTGCTGCCGGGTCGAAGTAGAGGTAGCCTCCGGCCAGAGCCGACCACCCCCAGGTACCGGCCGCCAGCACGTCGCTCGGCCCTTCTTCTCCGGGGGGCACGGTGACCGTGACCGAGTTGCTCTCGACTGCCACGATCGTCGCGTCCTGGTCGCCGAACCGGACATGGGTGACCGGTCCCAGCCACTTGCCCAGCAGCCTGGCGGTCTGTCCGCCGCCGGTCGGGCCGGCAGCGGGTTCCACGTGTGTCAGAAGCGGCTCGACCGCATACGTGAACGCCCCCTTGCCCTCGGCCACCGCCCCCAGGTGCGACACGAACACGTCAGCCGGGCCCGCAGATTCGCCCGGCGGGGTCACCGCGAACACGGTGGTCTCGTCGACGACCACGACATCGAGCGCCGCCCGCCTGCCGAAGATCAGCTTCAGCCCGTCCGAGAATCCCGACCCGGTTACCGTCACCGGCGTCCCACCCGCGATCGGCCCGAGCGTGGGCTGAACCGACTTCACCGCCAGGTCGGTCTTGTAGAGGAAGCCGGATGGCAGGATCTTCGTCTTGCCTCCGGGCCAACGCACCGCAATGTCGGCAAAGCCGATGGCATGAGCCGGCGTCACCACCCGCAGCTTCTTGCTGTTCACGAAGAAGACGTCGGGAGATTGTGCGTCGTCGAACCAGACTTCGACTCCCTTCTGAAACCCCCGGCCTGCGACAAACACCGTTTCTCCGCCAGCGGGGGCCCCGGATGACGGATCGACCCCGTCCACTGCGAGCGACTCCGTCGTGACGTCGCTGTCGTCGATGTCGTCGAGGGTGTGGATATCTTCATCATTCAGCGACCCGGATATGAAGACCATGCCCACTTTGGGGACGGGTCGCTGCGACAGGGGATCCACCTCGCACCCTGCGGCAACGAGAAGCAACAGCGCCAGGCATCTCAGGATTCCGGTCTTCACGATGCCACCTCACGCGGCTATTCTAAATACCACGGTCTCGAATTCAAAGGAAGGAATGAAGCGCCCCCCCCGGGGCCGACGCTTGCAAGAAGCGCGCCACCGGATCACAACTCGCGGGCCGGACCGGAGAGAACCATCGGATCGTCGAGCAGCCCCGTGAAGGTGGAGCGGGCACCGGCCTCCGCCCCGATCGCGAGGACGCAGACCCGTCCCCCGACCCGGGTACCCTCCTCCTCGTCGAACAGGTCGAGAACCCCTCGCCTGGAGTGCAGCACCGCACGCTTGGAGCCGTTGTACACCATCACGGTCAGCCGGCTCCACCGGCCGACTGCATGGAGATCCTCCACCTCGAGATCGGTGGTCCCGCCGTCCTCGGTGGTGATGCGGGCCACCCAGCGGGCGGCGCCGCCGTCACTGGCGAGGAGGATCTTCAACACCGACGAGTCGAAGAGGACGGCCGGGGCCTCCTCTGGAGGCAGGACGAACGGTTTGGCCCGCAGCGAGACCGAGAGCCCCTGGCGAAGATCCGTGCACCAGGCCGAGGGCATTCGGACCTCGATGGCCGCATCGCCCGAAGCGGGACCTCGGAAAAGGGCGGCTTCCCCGCGACGCTGGTCGCGGCAATGCGGCCACTTGGCCACCTCGTCGCAGACGTTGGTCAGGTCGGTCACGTAGCCCCCGTGGCGCTCGTGGACCACGGAAGGGTAGGGCATGACGTTCCCGGCTCCGGACGCGGTGAACCCCGAGTAGTAGGCCGGCACGGTCTTCTTCGAAGTCACTGAGAGGCCCTGCCTTCCCGTTCCCAGCATGCGGAGCCAGTCGTTGCCGTCGGCCACCGGCTCGGGGTTGAGCTTTCCATCCCCGTCGACGTCCAGGTTGGATGCACCGGAGAAGCTGCCGTCACGGTCCCAGTCGATGTCGCACGCATCGCCGCTGCATCGCACGCAGTTCGACGAAGCGCACGAGGGGTTCCAGAACCGGTCGAGCCGGTCCTCGAGCGACGTCCCCCGGCCTGCCGCCGTGTAGCAATAGAGGTAGGGCAGGTACCATCGCGGGTACCCGCTCTCCGGCATGGAGCCGGTCTCGACGCCGGAAAGAGGAAGCTCGCCGCTGGAGAAGCGCACGAAGTGCCTGCCGACGTCCGTTCCCTCGTCCTGGACTCCGCAGTCCGGAGCGCACAGCTTTCCGTGCCCCGGAAACGTTGCGCAGCGGAACCCGGACCGGCAGGGGCGGGACGCGCCGCACGGCTCGAACGTCCCGTCCCAGTCGATGGGCGGGGGCATGGTGTGCGAATACCCGTAGCTCATTTCGGACAGGTAGAGCGCGCTGTTGTCGGGGGACGAGGTGCGGAAGTTGTGCAGCAGCCCCAGGAGGTGCCCGGCCTCGTGGATGAGCTTCACCGAGAAGCCCCCCTTGCCGGTCGCACCGATGACCGAGGCCCGGCCGGACACGTCGGTCTGCCCGCCCCCCTTGTGGATGCCCACCATGTAGTGGAAGGTGTTTGTGTACTTCCTGTCGGGGGAGAAGAACAGGTCGAAGGCCAGCGAGCGATGGCCGAGTGCCGGGATGTGCGCCATTCGGGTCACATCGGGAATGGCGATGGGATCGTCCTCGTAGAGGTGGAAACGGAACGGGTAGGGGGGAGGTACGAAGCGCGGGCCGGGGGCGTCGGGCGAGGGATGGTGCGTGTACGCCTGCTCGAAGGCCCCCCGGATGGATGCCTTCTCCTGCGGCGGGACAGCATGCGCTCCCGCAGGCTTGTCCGCCGGTTGCCAGTAGTCGTACTCGAGGAACACGTCGTACACGGTGGGATCGGCCCCCAGTACGCTGAGAGGCAGCACGGCAGCCATGCGCGTCTCGGGCGGGCAATGGTCCAGGCAGCGGCGGTCCTCCCCGCGCAGGCAGTCCGGGGCCTCGTGGTAGGGGGCCTCGGTGGCGGACGGGTAGCAGCGCCGGACCCCGAGCACCTCCTCCAGGTCGGACACC
>VGRX01000035.1 GCA_016875215.1 Deltaproteobacteria bacterium | reverse complement strand
CTCCGGACTGGACTCGCTCGCTTCTTCACCCCACAGGTGAAAGCCGAAAACGGCCCCAGAACACATCCGGACCGCCCCTTGCGCAGCTCTCTCTATTCCGTGGAACTATTTGGCCGGACGATCAGGGGGGGGACCCCGGTCTTGATTGACACGCGCGGGGAAAGGAGTGTACACTACGCTCGGTTTTAAGCAGCGAGGGATGACGTGCGCTATGGTCTGATTGCAGCGGTGGCTCTTGTCCTGGCGGCAGCGGCTTGCAGCAACAATCCCGACAATCACGGCAAGGAGGTCGTGGAGCCGGGGGACGGCGGTGAGGTCGGAGAATTCACCGACGCCGCAGGCCCGGTGGACTCGGTTCGGGGGGAGGTCGGCTGCGGCGAGGCGCCGGGCCAGGTCTGCTGTCCGGGGATGGCCAACGGGTGTACCGAGGACGGGCGATACCTCCTGCTTTGCAACGAGACGGGCAAGGGCTTCGACATGGTGGAATGCGTGGACGAAGGCGGGACTCCCACGATCTGCCTGACGACCGCGGACTACCCCAAGGGGATCTGCACGAAGTGCATCCCGGGGGTGAAGAGCTGCAAGGATGACGACATCGTGCTCCAGTGCACCCAGTTCGGCGAGGACTGGGAGGAGTTCACGGATTGCAACGGCGAGGCCACGGGGCAGGTGTGCGTGCAGGGTGGCTGCGTCGCCCTGTGCGAGGTGAACCAGAAGCTCAACATGTACATGGGATGCGACTTCTGGGCCGCGGACCTGGACAACGCGTTCGTCCCGGGCGGCCGGGCCGGCTACTACGATGCCGCGGGGGCCCAGTACGCCGTGGTCGTGTCGAACCCGCACCCGAAATACCCGGCCACGGTGGAGATCGAGACGATCGAGGGGCCGGTGCTCAACGACTCCGACGGGTTGCCGTTCCCGACCGAGCCTCTGCTGCCGGGCGAGCTGCGAATCTACAACCTGCCCCGGCGGGACGTGGACGGGACGCTCATCGCTCCGCTGGCCTACCGGATCGAGGCGACGATTCCCATCACCGCGTACCAGTTCAACCCGCTCGAGAACGTGGACGTGTTCTCGAACGATGCGTCGCTGCTCATCCCCAGCAACGTGATGGGCAAGTACTACTTCGTGATGACGCGGGAGCAGACGTTCGATGAGTTGCGGTCCTTCGTCACGATCATGGCGGTCCGGGCCGGCGAGACCAAGGTGACGGTGGACGTGACCGCTCCGACGCTGGTCGGCGAGATCGCTGCCACGGGAGAAGTGATCCCGCCGCTCGAACCGGGTGACACCTACACCGCGACGCTCAAGCAGTTCGACGTGCTGAACCTGGAGAGCAACGAGATCGGCTCGGACATGACGGGCACGCTGGTGCTGGCGAACCGGGACGTGGCGGTATTCGGCGGCAGCGAGGCCTCCAACGCCCCCAACACGAACCATTGCGACAAGGAGAACGGGGTCTGCGAGTGGGACGGGGAGAGCAAGTGCAAGACCAACGAGGACTGCACTGCGAAGTTCAACACGTGCTGTGCGGACCACCTCGAGATGCAGCTCTTCCCGGTCAAGGCGTGGGGCAAGCGGTACCAGGCGTCCAAGACCTTCCCCCGCAACAAGGAGAAGGACGTCTATCGGATCATCGCGGCCGAGAACAACACCAAGGTCACGACCATCCCGCCGCAGGCGAACATCCCGGTGCTGGAAATGGGAGAATGGGTGGACTTCGAGTCGCTCGACAACTTCGAGATCGTGGCCTCCAAGCCGATCATGGTTGGCCAGTTCCTGGCGGCCGAGCAAGCGCCGGATCCCAATGTGAACGGCGTGCCGCAGCCGGGCGACGCGGGCATCGGGGACCCGGCGTTCCTGCTGCTGGTGCCGGTCGAGCAGATGCGGCAGGACTACGTCTTCCTGGCTCCCAACAAGTACGAGCTCGACTATCTGACCGTCGTTGCTCCGGACGGCGCCAAGGTCTGGTTCGACTGCAAGGAGATCGATCCCAAGAAGATCGTGGAGAGCTGCGACCCGCTCGACCCGGACGAGTTCGAGCTGTTCGGCACGGGCGAGTTCATGACCACGAAGTTCCTGATCGAGGACGGCGTTCACCGGATCTATGCGGACAAGCCGGTCGGCCTCTACGTGTACGGCTACGACCAGTACGTGTCGTACGCCTACCCGGCCGGGCTGAACATCTCGGACCTGGGGCTGATCAAGGAGCCGGGACAGCAGTAGGGGTTCCCCCCCACCCAGCCCTGGCCACGCTGGAGGGGCCCTGGGGGCGCTGGCAGATGCAGTGAAGAGCACAGGCAGGAGATGACCATGAAGCACGTTATGACACTCTCGATCCTTGGCGTAGCGCTGGCGCTGGCGGCCTGCTCCGGCAACGGGAACGGCAGCGGGGCTCCGGACGGGGCGGATGGCGCGCTCGACCAGCTCTCCGAGGGAATCACGGCGGACGTGCCGGTGACCCCTCCGGACGCGATCGTCGACGACGGGCTGGAGGACGGAACGCCGGAAGGGGGCGGGTACGATCTCTGGCTGCTCGACCTGGATAAAAGCACGGTGGAGGAGCTCTCGCTGTACTCGGTGGACCCGTCCAAGGGCAAGACCATCGGCGGCGACCAGGTGGTGCTGTCGGGCAGCGGGTTCCAGACCGGAATGGTGGTGCGGTTCGGCTACCAGGAGGCCACCGACGTGTACGTGCTCTCCGGCAAGAAGGCCACTGCGATCACACCTGCGGGGCTGCCGGGGCCTGCCAACGTCGAGGTGCTTCTGCCGGACGGACGAAAGGGGACGCTGGAGAAGGGTTTCCTGTACTACAACCCGGTTTCGATCACGAGCATCGAGCCGGCAGCGGGGCCGACTTCGGGTGGCGTCCCGGTGATGGTGACCGGGACCGGTTTCTCGGGGAGCCCGGCGCTGGTGTTGGGCAAGAAGATCGCGATCGACACGAAGATCATGGATGACATGACCTTGCTGGCCGTGGCCCCCGCGGGGTTGCCGGGACCGGCGGACGTGTCGGTATCGTCGGCCGAGGGGCTCTCGACGCTGGTGGGCGGGTTCTTCTACTACGACTACCCGAAGATCCTCGAGGTAACTCCCGCTGCAGGGCCGGCGTCCGGTGGCGCGGTGGTGCACCTGAAGCTGAAAGGTGCGCACCCCGAGGCCCAGGTCTTCTTCGGCGAGCTTCCCGCGGCGCAGGTGACGTTCGTCGACTGGGAACGGCTGGAGGTGATCACGCCGCCGGCCGAGGTGGGGTTCGTGTCCATCTCGCTGACGACTCCGTACGGGGCGGACACGCAGACCAACGGGTACTACTACTATGGCGGAAACGTGCCTCCGCCGGACCTCCAGGTGCTGTCGCTGCAGCCGTCGTCCGGGCCGACCTCGGGGGGCAACACGGTGCAGATCTCCGCGTTCGGGCTGACCGAGGCAGCGGACACCACGGTGTTCTTCGGCAAGAAGGTGGCGCAGGTGACGGACGTGCTGCCGTCGCTGATGCAGATGTTCGTGGTGGCCCCGCCCGGTGCGGAAGGGACCGTGGACGTGACGGTGATGAACTCGAACGGCACGGGCGTTGTGCCGGCAGGGTACAAGTACCTGCCGATCGCCGTGGTCGAGGACGTCACGCCGGGGCATGGACCTGTGGCCGGCGGCAACTCGGTGCTCATCTCGGGCAAGGGTTTCCTGCCCGATGCCAAGGTCATCTTCGGCGCGCTGCCCGCGTCGGGGATCAAGGTGCTCAGCTCGACGCAGATCTCGGCCGTCGCGCCGATGGGGAGCCCGGGCGAGGTGGACGTGACCGTGGAGCAGGCCGGTACCCAGGCGGTGCTGCCGGCCGGGTACACCTACGACGGACCGCTCCAGGCCCTGGTGGTGAACCCGAACTTCGGCTCGGTCTCGGGAGGGACGTTCATCACGGTGGTCGGCGCCGGCTTTGCCGAGGGGGTGAAGGTCTCCGTGGGCGGCGCACCGTGCAGCCACGTCAACGTGCTGAGCTACAACGTGGTGACGGCCAAGACGCCCCCCGGCCCCCCCGGGACGGTGGACCTGACAGTCTCGCTGGGCGGGCAGAGCGACGTGCTGCCGGCCGCGTTCACCTACTTCGACCCGGTCAGCTTCTACGGCGGAACCTGGGGCGGGCTCATCTACCACTCGGTGAACGTGACGGTGCTGGACGGCAACACCGGGGCGCCGCTACCCGATGCGTTCGTGATGCTGTGGGCCAACCCCGACACGCCCTACCAGGGCTACACCGACATGAACGGGCAGGTCACGTTCTCCGGTCCTGACCTGATGGGCGAGCAGATGGTGACCGCATCGAAGGAGTGCTACTCCAACTCGAGCGTCGTCGAGTACAATGCGACGAACGTCACGCTGTACATCACCTACAACTGCCCGAGCATGGGTGGCGGGATGCCGCCGCCGTTCATTCCACCCGAAATCCACGGGCGGGTGTGGGGATTCGGCAAGTACGTCGTGATACCGCCCGGGCCGTGCAACTACACCGGCTTCGATTTCCCCTACCTGTGCCAGCCATGCTCGACCAACGCGGATTGCGGGTCGGCCGACAACCTGTGTGCGAACCTCGGGGACCAGGGGAAGCGCTGCCTGACCGCGTGCCAGGATGATGCCGGCTGTCCGCTCGGCTACTCGTGCACGTCGGTGCAGGGTGGCGGCGACGGCTTCGGCCACTGCCTCCCGCTTGGGGGAAAGAAGATCATCCTCTGCAGCACCACCAAGGGGCACATCCTGGCGGCCAAGCCTTCCAACGGACCCGATGCCGTGGCCGATGCGGAGGGCAACTTCATGCTGTTGTACGAAGGGCTCGGCGAGGTCGCGGTGGTCTGCCTGGGCGGCGTGCTGCCGATCTGCCAGAGCCAGTTCGACTGCACGTTCGGCGACAGCGTCTGCGTGGACAACGGCTGCTGGATGCCGGACGGAACGCCGGAGATGACCCCCTGGGCCATGGGCGTCTACCGTCACATCAACCTGACCAAGTCGGGACAGAAGGTCATGGACGTGAACCTCCAGGTGGACATCCCGATGAACCGGAAGGTGACGGTGTTCTTCGACGAGCCGCACCTCAACCCGCTGGGCCCCAACGTGCTGTTCGGACTGTCGTTCCTCGAGCTGGGCTCGGACGGCGTGTTCGAGTTCATCGAGTTCCCGCTGAAGTGGTACTTCGAGGAGGATACGACGGTGACGTTCGAGCACCTCCCCTCGTCGCTGACGGGGAGCATCGCCGGGTCGACGTTCTCCCTGTTCGGGGCCTCGGTGACTGCGGGCACGGACGGAGCCAAGCTCCCCAGGACCTTTGCGCTGGCAACCGGTCTCGAGGAGTTCGAGGACGACAAGATGTTCATCAAGTCCGAGGAGGGGTGGAAGACGCAGGCCAGCGGAGTGAAGAAGAACCTGTACGGCCTGTGGGGCCCGTCGTTCGAGGACGACAAGATGTTCATCAAGTCCGAGGAGGGGTGGAAGACGCAGGCCAGCGGAGTGAAGAAGAACCTGTACGGCCTGTGGGGCCCGTCGTTCGGGGACGTCTACGGCGTCGGAACGGACGGGACCGTGGCGCACTTCAACGGGACCTCCTGGTCCATCCAGCAGAGCCCCGCGACCACGACCCTGAGGGCGGTGCACGGTGCGGACGGCGAGGTCTGGGCCGTGGGCGACAAGGGGGGCGTCTACCGCTTCAAGGGGACCGCGTGGGAGAAGGTGACCTACAACAAGGTCAACAACCTCAAGGGGGTGTGGGCCGCGGCCAAGACGTTCGTAGTGGCCGTCGGCGAATACACCATCGACCTGTGGGACGGAACGAAGTTCTCCCCCATGCCGGGCAGTACGGGACACCGGTTCTATGCCGTCTGGGGGATCAACTCGAAGAACGTCTGGGCCGTGGGGGAGTTCGGCAAGATCGTGCGCCTGGTCAACGGGGTGTGGCAGAACCAGCCCTCGGCCACCTCGCACACGCTGCGGGCCGTGTGGGGGACCGGGCCGACCGACGTCTGGGCGGTCGGAGACGGCGGGGCCGTGGTCCACTTCGACGGCGAGGTCTGGAGCGCGGTGGAATCCGGGACCCTGGCCAAGCTCAACGCAGTCGCCGGACTGGGGCCCAAGGATGTCACCATCGCTGGCAACAAGGGGGCAGTCCTCCGCTACGACGGGAGCCAGATGGTCAAGGAAGAGGTCGGGTCGGGCCAGGACATCCTCGCCCTGTATGCCGATTCCCAGCTCGCCAGGCTGGTCGCCTCCGGGAACCACCAGGTCGTGCTGGGGCCGTTCGTGACGCCGGTGGGCATCGTCCATCCCAAGGACGGCTCGAGCATCCAGCAGAACTTCCTCCAGTGGCAGTGGCCGCAGGGGGGCCCTGATGCCAGCTTCAACTACGTGACGCTCGAGCAGCCGTCCATGGCGGGTCCGATCATGTTCTGGGACTTCATGGCAGCCGGGGACGTGACCTACGTCGACCTGCCCGACTTCCCGAACATCTCCGGGACGCCGGGCGTGCCCCCCGGCTACTATATTTACTCGGTGCAGAAGGTCTGGAAGGAAGGGTTCGACATCGACAACTACAGCTTCCTCGACCTGGATTACAGGACGTGGCGGAGCTGGAGCCCGATCATGGTGAACTTCACATCGGAATGAGAGGGTGCGGATGCGCTTGATGGTCCATCGGGTGTGCCGGGTGCTGCTGTGCGCGTGCCTGGCGGGTTCGGTTGCTTGTGGCCCGGGAGGTTCGGACAAGGAGGTCGTTCCGGGGGAACTCCCGGATGACCAGGCCGAAGGGGTCCTGCCGGGTGACACCGATGTCGTGACGCCGGTCGAAGTCGAGGTCTTCGATACCGGCGGCGACGGGGTCCAGATCGAGGCCCTGGAGGACACGACGCCTGTGCCTCCGGGCGGATTCTCTCCGGTCAAGCTCGCCCCGTCGGGCAGGCTGTCGGGTGTCTGGGGAAGCGGCGGAACGCTGTTCGCTGTCGGGGAGAAGGGGGCCGTCATCCGGCGGCAGGGGAATTCCTGGTCCCCCATGCAGACGCCGACGGCCAAGAACCTCCACTGCATCTATGGGTTCGGCACGGCCGACGTGTACGCTGCGGGGGAGGACGGGGTCATCCTCCACTACGACGGTCAGGAATGGGCCAAGGTGGAGACCGGGCTCGACCCGCTCCCCGGAGTCGGCCTGAACGGTGCGTGGGGCGAGGACGGCCATCTCTACCTCGTGGGTGACAAGGGGACGATCCTCCACCTGGCCGGCAACGAGTGGAAGAAGGAGGAATCGCTCTCGACCTACAACCTGCAGTCGATCTGGGGCGAGTCGCTCCTCGACATCCACGTCGGTGCGGCAGGCGGGACCGTGCTGCGCAAGATCGGCGGCGGGTGGAGCTCGGAGCAGGTCACGCTCGGCTCCGCTTCGCTGTACGCGATGCACGGGCTCGACACCCATCACCTTTTTGCGGGCGGGACCAACGGCGTGCTGGTGGTCCACAAGGGGGCCAAGTGGGAACCCGAGACCAGCAACGATGCCTATGAGCGCACCGTGCGGGGAGCGTGGGCATTTGCCGAAGACGATGTCTGGTTCGTGGGCGAAAAGGGGGTCCTCATCCACAGCGAGAAGAACAAGGACAAGGTGAAGTGGATGAGCTTTGCGGCTGCGGGCCCCTACTACAAGAACCACAGCTTCTACGGCATGTGGGGGCAATCCGGCGACCCGGGTCTGGCCTGGGCCGTGGGCGAGAAGGGGGCCATCCTCCAGTTCGACGGCAAGGAATGGAAGGACCAGGCCTCGGCCCCGGTGGAGGACATCACCGACATGGCCGGGACCGCGTGGGAAGATGCGGTAGCGGTGGGCGGGGACGGCCTGATCCTGCGATTCGACGGAGAGCGATGGGTCGGCCTGGATCGAGTCACGGACAAGCCGCTTTCGGCCGTGGCCCCCTGGAAGGAGGGGTATCTGGCCGTGGGCAAGCAGGGGACCGTGGTCGATGTCTCCGCGGGCAAGGCAACCGTCGTCGCCTCGGGGCTGACCGCTAACCTGACGGGCCTCTGCTCGGGTGACGGGGGGCTTGCCGCGGTGGGGGAGCAGGGCAAGCTCTTCACCTCGAAGAACGGCGAGGGATGGACCTCGGTGTCCACAGGCGTGTTCGACACGCTGCGCGACTGCGCCATTGACGAGTCGGGCGAAGTACTCGCGGTCGGGGACATGGGGCGCGTCATCCGGGTGACCGCGGGGAAGGCCGAGATCGTCCCGGTGGCCACCCTGGCGAACCTCTACCGCATCGATGCGGCGCCGGACGGCAAGCTCTACGCCGTGGGTGACAACGGGCTCATCCTCGAGCAGGAAGGGACCGAATGGACGAGGGTCCACGAGGAGCCGGGGCTGTTCCTGTACGGAGTTGCAGCGTTCGAGGATGCCGTCGTGGCCGTGGGTTGGGCCGGTCGGATCCTGGTGATGGACGTGGCAACCGGCAAGGTGACCCAGCCGCCCGGAGAGATCTCCGGTGTGCTGCTCCAGGTGTGGGGCCCCGACGCCGACCACCTGGTCGTGTCGGGAAAGAAAGGGGCGCTGCTGTCCTACGTGGCGAAAACTTCGGAGAAGTGACATGGTGCATCGAGTGATACTTGCGGCAGTGCTGCTGGCAGCGGGGGCGGCCTGGGGCTGTTCGAACGGCAGCTCGAAGACCGACGTGGGCCTGTCCGACGTGCCTGCCCCGAGCGACGTCGAGGGGTCCGACCTGTCCGACCTGTCCGACCTGTCCGACGTGTCCGACGTGTCCGACGTGTCCGACCTGTCCGACCTGTCCGACGTGTCCGACGTGTCTGACGTGTCCGACCCCCCCGACCCGTCCGACTCTTCCGACGGCAGCGGGTTCATCACCGGCCACTGGGAGCAGGTCAACACCGCACAGCTTGGCGAGCACGTCCTCAACTCGGTCTGGGGGTTCGCGGACGGCAACGTGATCGCGGTCGGCGAGGCCGGGCTGGTCGCTGCCAAGGTCAAGGATGCGTTCTCAGTGGCCTACCAGGAGCCGAGCCTCAACATCCTCAACGGGGTGTGGGGTGCTGCCTCGGACGACATCTGGACCGTGGGCATGTACGGCCTCATCTACCACTGGGACGGCCTGCAATGGGGGATGCCCTCCTTCTGCAAGGGGGTGGGGGACTGCAGCTTCTCAGGGACCTGCCTGCTGGCCCAGTGCGTGGACAACAAGTGCCAGTACACGCCGACCGGAAAGGCGGAGTGCTGCGGCTCGACCCACTTCGGCAGCACGTTCGACGCGGGACCGGATTTGACCAAGTTCCAGGTCCAGGACCTGTACGCAGGGACCAGCGACGGCGGAGTGCTGTGGCAGGTGGCGGGCATCGTCTCTGCAGACGGCAAGCCCCGGTACATGAGCGCTCCTTCGTCCCTCTACTTCGGCATCCCGGGCAAGCAGTGCGTGTTCGACCCGGCCAAGAATTGTCCCGACTATGCGAATGGCAAGCCGGTGGGGGCCGTGGCGGCCTCGCCGCCGGTGTCGCTGCCGCTGGCCGCGGACCAGGCCACGTTGAGCTTCTACCTGTATCTCGACGTGGAATCGTCGCCGCTGACCGACCTGTTCAAGGTGCAGGTATACAACGCCGGCAAGTGGGAGGATGCCTGGAGCAAAGCCTCGCTGTCCCCCGCTGCGTGGAAGAGCTTCGTGCCGGTCAAGGTGGACCTGTCGAAGTACATCGGCAAGACCGTGCAGGTCCGGTTCTACTTCGACTCGGTCAATGCGAACAACAACGGATTCGAGGGGGTGTACGTGGACAACGTGCAGATCTCCTCGACCTGCTCGGTGGCCGGTGCGCTCGCTGGGAAGTTCCCGACGCTGTGGAGCATCTGGGGAGTGGACGAGGACAGCATCTATGCGGTGGGGAACGAGGGGGTCGTGCTCCACTGGGACGGCGTGTCGTGGCAGCCTCACGGCGGCGACACGAAGGGGAACATCTACGGAGTGGGCGGCAGCTCGGCCAAGGACGTGGTGCTGGTCGGAGGGGAAGGGCTGGTCATGCGCTCCAACGGCGGTCCGTGGAAGAAGGAAATCTCGAACACCGGGAAGCACCTGGCCCGGGTGTGGTGCACTTCCGCTGTCCGCTGTCTTGCCGTGGGACCGGGTGGCGGCGCAACCTACTGGAAGGGGGGTTCCTGGCAGGCGAACGGAACGTTCGGCACCGGGGACCTGACTGACGTCCACGGTTTGAAGGACGACGACTTCTACGTCACGGGGCGCACCGGGAAGCTCTTCCACTTCGACGGCTCGCTGGCGCAGCCGGTCGCAGTGCCGGTGACGGTCGACCTCTGGTCGGTTTGGGTCCACGACGACGGTACGCTGACGGTGGCAGGCAACGACACGGTGCTCTCGGGTCCGGCGGACCTGCTGGTGCCCGAGGCGATGCCGGTGATAACGGGATGGAAGGGGGTTTGGGCCACGGGGAAGGAGCGGTTCGTGGTCGGCGAGTACGGCAAGGTGCTGCGCGACGACGGCAGCGGCTGGAAGAAGATGGATGCCATGGTGGAGACCTCGCTGCTGGACGTCTACGGCTTCGGCCCGAAGGATGTCTGGGCCGTGGGCGAGGGGAAAACCGCGGTGCACTACGACGGGACGAAATGGACCCGCGTGAAGGTACCCGGCCCTGCGGAATCGGTCCTCTCCAACATCTGGGGGCCGGCGCCGGATGACCTGTACGTGACCGCTCAGCTCGAGGACTTCGGCTACCTGCTGCACTGGGATGGAAAGGGGTTCCAGATTGCACTGGCCGAGGCCAAGGTGACGCTGCGGGACGTGCACGGCACCGGGGATGACAACATAATGGCCGTTGGTCAGCTTGCCACCATCGCCCGCTGGGACGGCAAGGGATGGGGACTGCTTCCGGTGGATCCCTACCCGCTCGAGGATGGCAGCGAGTACTACGTCACGCAGAATCTGCACGGCGTGTTCATCCGTACGCCCGAGGACGGCTGGGCCGTCGGGGAGCAGGGGGTCATCGTCCACTACGACGGCGTGTCCTTCTCGCTGGCGGGGTTGTTCGACGTGACGCTACGGGACGTGTTCGCCCTCTCTGCAGAGAACGTCTGGGCCGTGGGCAACTCGGGCACGGTGCTGCGATTCGATCAGGGCAACTGGAACCAGGAGCCGACCGGCACGGTGGCTACGCTGAGGGGGATCTGGAGCGACCCTCTTGGCAACGTATGGGCCGTTGGGGATAATGGTACCGTGCTCAGGTTCGTGCCGGACAAGTAGAAAAGGACCGAGCCCTGTGGTGAAATGAACGAGGACGACATCCGGCGAGAGACGGGGCCGAGCCGGCCGATTCCCTCGAGCAGCGGGGGGGCAGCGGGCTCTACCTCGGACCGGATGCCCGACCACCCGGTCTCCGCCTACATCGTCATGCTGCTGAAGGAAGAGCACGTCACTCCCCGGGAGCGGGATCTGCTGGAAAGAGCGCTGGCCCCGCTCATCGAGCTCCACCCCGGTCTGTCCGCCGGGGCCGTGGAATCGGTCCGAAAGGAGATGGGCCGCCCCGGCAACAGCAGGCACTCCCTGCACGAGAAGGAGGAGGCGTTCTGGGGGGCCGCGCTGCGGGCCGGCCGCCAGCCGATCCCCGGCTTCGACCTGCTGCGTGCAGTCAGGACGTTCCGGGTCACGCCGGAAACCGACCCGGGAAAGACCGTGGTCTTCCTGCGCCCCGAGTACCGCCATCCCGTCCCGCCCTACATCCCCCCTTCTCACCGCATGGCCGAGGTGTTCTTCTGGGTCATCCTCCGCATGTTCCGCTGGCACGTGATGCGGCAGGGGGTGTGAGGGGGGAGTTCCCCTTGCGTTTCGACCCGGGGCGCGGTACACCTCCCGGTGTTCGACGGCCCAAAGGAGGAGCCGGATGCAGATCGATGTTTCGCCACTCGCTGCAGCGCTCGCCAGCCTGGAAAGGGCGGCCCAGCGGTCCAGGCAGGAACCGGAGGACGAGGAGGTGCGCGACGCGGTCATCCAACGGTTCGAATACACCATCGACCTGTGCTGGAAGTTCATGCAGCGCGTGCTGAAGCATGCTGCGGTTCCGGAAACGGCTATCCGGACCAAGAAGGATCTGTTCCGGGAAAGCGCAAGGCTGGGGCTGCTCGACGATCCGGAGCTCTGGTTCCGCTTCCTGGAATCCCGCAACGAGACATCGCACATCTGCAAGCGGGAGGTGGCCGAGCGGGTCCATGCGGAGGCACTCCGCTTCGTTGCCCCTGCCCGCATCTTCGCAGACCGCCTGGAGGCGTTCGTCCGTGCTTGACCTGAAACCGGAGCATCTTCGCATCGTGACGGACATCCTGGCGGAAAGCCTGCCGGGGTTGGAGGTCCGGGCCTTCGGTTCCCGCACCGACGGGACCGCCGGCAGGTTCTCGGACCTCGATCTCCTCGTGGTGTCGGAGGTGGCGCTCGATTTCGTCCTGCTGGGTCGCGTGCGGGACGCGTTCAGCGAGTCCGACCTGCCTTTCCGCGTCGATGTCGTCGACATTGCCAGCCTGAGGGAGGGCTGGCGTGACCAAATCCTGCCGGGGTCAGTGGTGGTGCAGGAGGGAGGGGGATCGGACAATAGGACAACAGGACGCCCCGCCGCCGCCGCCACAGCCCCACGACCAGCGACAGCCCCACGACCAGCGACAGCCCCACCAACGCCCAGGGCACGTTCCCGACGCCAGTGACCGTTGCCGTGCAGCCACCCGAGGACGTGCTCGGCCGTGGGCAGCCGGTGCCGTCGGGGGCGAGGCCGTCTGCGTAGAGACCGTCTGCGGGGGGGCAGGCAGCGTCGGCAACTCCGACCGCATCGCCGGCCACGGCGTCGGAGGAGAGAGCGTCCTGGAGTTCCTCGGGACCGGGCAACCCATCCCAGCCGAGACGGGCCTGCCACACTGCCAGGCCGGGGACCGGGCTCTTGATCTTGACCACCAGCTCGAGCGGATCCTCGTTCTCCGGATCGATGGGGACGGGCTGAGTCCCCCCCTCCTCGGCTTCCAGGATCGGCTTTCCTCCGGCCGCCACGGCCACGTTGAACGTCCCGTCCGGGAAGGTCGAGTGCAGGTGGACGTCTCCGTGGCCGGCAAGCCATTCCGGCGAGATCCCGAAGATCCCGATCCCTCCCTTCATGTCGCGGCCCAGCGCGGCCCAGTCCTCGTCCGCAAGCAGCACGAGACGGTCACCCCGGCTGTCGAAGTCGAACCCGGCACAATCCGACGTGAATCGGACGACCCACTCCGGTGCCACGAACTCCAGGTCGCAGAAGGAGACCTCGAAGCTGTCCGGGGACGGCTCCAGCTTCGCGATGTGGAAGGTCGCCTCCCATCCGTCGAGCGGCAGCTCGACCGCGTCGTCGAACGACAACCCGGAGCCGAGCCAGGCCGTCTTGCCCTTCACCGTGACCTGGACGTGGACGTTGTCCGGGTCGATCTCGCCGGCAGCTCTGAACCGCAGAGAATCGAGGCGGTGGCGCACGATCTGGGTCTCGACCTTGATCTCGCCGGCTTCGTCGAGCCCGTTTGCGAACCGGATGCAGGCCCCGGCAAAGCCGTTGTCCGGGAAGTCCAGCATCACCCCCTCCCCGACCCTGTCCACCCGCCACAGACCGACGTAGTCCGAGGCGACGGCCGGAAGGGCCAGAGCCAGGCAGCAGACCAACGCCGATGGAACTGCCAGAAGAGAACGCCTGGACCGGCAATCATCATCGGCCATCCTTGCATGCGGCACACAGCCCCGACCACGCGGGAGGTGCCCCACACAGCCCCGACCACGCAGGGGGGACCCCACACAGCCCCGACCACGCGGGAGGGGCCCCACACAGCCCCGACCACGCGGGAGGGGCCCCACACAGCCCCGACCACGCGGGGGGGACCCCACACAGCCCCGACCACGCGGGAGGGGCCCCCACCGGCGACCTCCGATCAACGCTCTTGCCACCTTCAACCTCCTAGAATGTATACAGCAGCCCGAAGTCCAGCGCCCCGGTATCGTCCTCGGAGACGCACAGATTGCTCCCGTCGTAGCGGTTGCAGCGGGGGTCGAGGACGAAGCCGTAGTCGAGCCGGATCGGGATCTGGTCACCGATGAGCCAACGGACGCCGAGACCGACGGAGAACCGGACGGACTGGGCGTAGAGCGAGCCGAGGTCCTGGCTGACCGCTCCGGAATCGAGGAATGCGGCCCCCCACAGTCCGCTCAGGCGCAGGAGCGGGAAGCGAAGCTCCAGACTGCCGTTGACCATGGTGTCACCGCCCTCCCGCAGGATGAACTCGTCGACCGGCTCGCCCTTGTCGTTGGTGCCGGCGACCTTGTCGCGCAGCGGTTCGCCCTTGCGGTCGTATTGCGGAACGCCGCGGACCGGGAAACCGCGCATGCCGCTCGTGGTGCCGAGGTAGAACTTCTGGTTGGGAGGGAGGTGGCCTCCCTCCGCTGACCAGCTATGTCCGTAGCGCAGGTTCAGTCCCAGGATGAATGTCTTGCGGAACGAGAGGTAGGCTTGGGTCTGCACCTCATACTTGAGAAAGTTAACGCGCGCGAGCGCGTCCTCCCCGCTCTGCGGGCGGTCCTCGTAGGCGTTGAGGTAGGTGACCTTGCCCATCCCGTAGACCCCGGACGACGGGTTGATGGGGTTGTCACGCCAGTCCAACCTGAGCTGCGGAGCCACGGAAACCTGGAGCTCGGGGGCCCCGAAATCGGTCTCGGCAAAGCGCTTCTGCGAGATCCGGGTGAGGCGGCTCAGGAGGGACAGGTAGATGTGCTCGAACAGGGGATAGGAGAGCTCGTTCTCCATCCCGTACTCGAACTTGTCCACGGAGGAGAGGGCGCGGTCATACACGATGAGGGGGGTGAGCCGCCACGTGACGTCGGTACCCAGCAGGCGGCGGTCCACGTAGGTGGGCTGGAATGCGGCGTATCGTGCCGGATCCCGAGTGGAGAAGCCGTAGCTGAGGGGAACGTACAGGTTCCTGGCCAGGCCGAGGAAGTTCTTGTCGTTGTAGGACAGCTCGGCCAGGAGAAGCACGTCGGGAAAGCTGAGGAGCTGGAAGCTGGACCCTCCGGTGAGAGGGGAACCGGTGTAGTGGAGCGAGTTGCTGAGCACACCGCCGACTTGCGGGGCCATGGTCTCGCTCCCGCTCCCGGCAGCGCCACGGTCGATCATCTTCTGGAAGCCTGCGGAGACTTCCACGAACCGCGTGGGAGCCTCTTCGACCTGGATCGACAGGGCAACGCTCTCCTGCTGGGGATTCTCCTCGAGCCCGATCGTGACGAGCCGCACCGACGAGAAGACCCCGAGCGACCTCAGACGTCGGACCGCCTCATCGATGCGGGCCTGCTCGTAGGGCTCGCCGGTCCGTGGGAAGTCCCGCAGGATCGTGCCCCGGGACGTCTTGAGATTCCCCACGACGAACAGCTCTCCCACCCTCTGGTGCGGCCCTTCCGCAAGCCGGAAGGCGAGATCGACCCGCCGGGACCGGACCGTGTCCACTTCGCAGGCAGCCGTGTCCACTTCCGGTTCGGACCCGGTACAGAGGACTCCCACGGTGACCGAGCGCCCCGCAGCCTGGTAGCGGCGGGTCAGCTCCTGGACCGCCTGGCGCACGAGCGTCGAGGAGTACGGACCCCCCGGCCGGACAGGGAGCCCCTCGAGCAGCTTCTCCGGTGCCAGCGCGCCGGCCCCGGTGAAGTGGATGGACCGGACGCGGCTGGACGGTCCCTCGTTGATGGCCAGCTGGACGGTGACCGCATTCTCCCAGTCCGGCTTGACCACGTCGAATGCCTTGTCCAGGAAGTGGTATCGATAGATGGTGGTGTCGTCCTTGCGGCTGATCTGGATCCGCACCTGGTCTTCGGTCCCGCTGGCATCACGCCAGGACATGTTGAAGTAGCCCTGGCTCTCGTAGTGGTTGCGGATGACGTCCAGGTCGCCGAAGAGCTGCTCCACCTCCAGGTAGCCGCCGGTATCGAAGAAGTCGTACCGCTTGGTGCGCATCAGTGCGAGGAGGTCGTCCCTGGAGAAGGCCTTCACGCCGACGAGCTTGATCTCCCGGATCTCGGATGGCTGTCCGCGGGTGATCCGATACGTGACGCCGCCGACCAGGGGATAGGGCCAGCCGGGGGACATCTCGCGGTAGTCGACGACCTGGAACTCGACCGTGGCGAAGAGGAAACCGCGGACTCGGTACCACGCCAGCAGCTCCTCCACGCCGATCTGGGCTTCCCTCAGGTCGAACACGCCCGATTCCCGGAATGCCAGGGTGGAGAGCAGCTCCGGGGTATCGTTGCGCTCGAATCCGCGGCCGTAAGGCTGCGGCTCTTCCCGTTCGAGGATCTGGATGGAGAAGCAGTGGGAGAGCTTGACGTGGATGGACAGCTCCTGCCTCTCGGGCTGGTAGTCGACCTTGATGCGGGGGGACTGGAACCCGTATTGCTGGAGGAAGAAGCGCACCTTGCGCTTGGTCTCCCGGGAAGTCTTCTGGGTGAACAGGGACCCACGGCCGATGTCCGCGACCTTCTCGATGTCGCGGCGACCGACGCTCGGACAGGAGAACTGCTCGGGGATCGAGGGATCCCACGGTCCTTCGACCGTGGCCGAGATCTTCTCGACCCGGGCCACCTTGCCTTCCTTGACCCGGAACAGGACGTCCACGAGGTCGGGTTCGACCAGGGTGGTCTGAGCGGTCACGACAGCCCGTTCGAACCCCTCCTGCTTCATGTAGGCGACGAGGTTCGCGGTCTGCCGGTCGAGCCGCTCGCGGCCCTCTTTCGATTCCGGATTGAGGACTGCACCGGAATTGAGGAAGACGCGCTTCTCCAGGTCTTCGGTGAACACGGAGCGGGTTCCGCTGAACCCCACCTTGCGTACGTACCGGTTGGGGACCACGGCAAAGACGACTTCGGCATCGGTGGCGGTGAGGGGGCGGCAGGACGGGAGCACCTCGAAGAAGTAGCCGGTACGTGCGATCCGGCCCGATGCGGACCGGGCCGAGTCGTCGGACCAGGGCAATCCCGTCAGCGCGGCCAGGGAGACGAGGCCGGCCTGGACTCGGGGGTCGCTGCAACGCCCGCCGGCACACCCTTCCACGACCACCGAGGTCACGGTCAGCCCGTCGCACTCCTGGGCGCGTCCCGGCCGGGGGACCAGCAACAGCAGGAGCAGGCACGTCGTGGCAAAGGGCGCTCTCATCTCCTCCTACTCCAGCGGAATCACGTACCGGAACTTGGCTTCGTAGCTGGTCCCGGCGTCCATTGTCTGCGTCTGGAGCGACTTCATCCTCCCCTCCAGGGAGAGCCGGTCCGTGATCTTGAACTTGATACGCGCCGAGTACTCGGCCCCGGAGGAATCCTGCCGAACCCGGGTGATCAGGTTGATGGCGCGGCCGATGCGCGTGGCGGCCTCGGCCATGATTCCCCCCTCCTGGGTGAACCCCAGCGAGACGGCATCGACGAAGGGAGCGAGGAGGAGCTTGCTGACCATGCCTGCGACATCGTCGGTGAGGAGGTTGATGGAGATGTCGGGACCTTCCCCGCCGCTGCTGCGTCCCTCGAGGTCACGCCGCGTCTGGCCCAGCAGCAGGAGGGTCTGGAGGTCGGCCACGTCGAACTCCGGCTTGTCGCTGGAGAAGGTGGGCGTGAGGTTGGGATAGACGCCGGTCAGGCGGATGACGATGGTCACCGTGGTCCCCCAGAGCTCTTCGTTCGGGTTGTAGGAGGTGGTGACCTCGCTGCTCTGGTACGGGACCTCGGTCTGGGCCTCGATGTCGATGTAGGGGCGGGTGGGATCCCCGGTGAAGTCGACGGTCCCCTGGTTCAACGAAAAGACCCGCTTGACCAGCTTGTAGGTGATCGTGCCGCCGGGCACCACGTGCATCCAGTCCCAGAGGCGGATCTCGTCCACGGTACCTCCCACCTTGAGGTCCATGTTCACGGTCAGCTCGGTCTCGCCGAAGGGGAAGCGGCTCGAGACCGCGAAGTTGCCGCCGTGGACCCGCAGGTCGAGCGCCACCTTCTTGAGGAACGGGAGGAGCTCGGTGATCGGCTTGGTGTAGCGCTCCTGGGTGCGGGAGAACGCGGTGGTGAACGAGCCGATGAGAGTATCGAAGTTCCGGGTGAACTCCCCCTCCGAGATGTACATGTCCCCGGACAGCAGCCCCCCGGCCCCCTCGCCCGACAGGTCGTGGAGCGAAAGCTCGACGCGTGGGTTCACCACGAGCCGGAACTGTCCGGGCGACTGGTAGAAGATCTCCTGTCCGGACAGGAAGAGGGAGCCGGCATCGGGTTTGAAGTCGGCCCCCCGGAACCAGCCGTGGAGCGAGAAATCCCCCTCGTCAAAGGTCCCTGCCACCGGATTGTCCTCCTCGATCAGGAAGAGGAGGCTCCCCTCGGTGGGATACCCCGACAGTTGGATGGCCGCGTTCGGGATGCTCACCTCGCTCCCGAGATGCCGCGGCTGGAGCTCTACCTCGGCCAGCGGGAGCGGACCGGAGACCCTGGGACGGTCCAGCGGCCCCGAGAAGTGGAGCCGCCGCTCCAGGGAGCCGACCTTGCCGGCGTAGGACGCAAACACCTCTCCCAGCGGCTGGATCCGTGCCAGGTCCACCTCCGCCCCCACGTCCAGATTCCACCCCTCGGCAAAGTCGATGCGGCCGTCCGCTGCCAGCTTGTGGCCGCCGCCGCCCAGCGTGAGGCCCGCCAGCGAGACCCCGGTCGACGTCACCTCGACTCCGGCCGGCACCGGGTTGGTCATGCACAACGACAGAGGCGACTCGGGCCCGGCCTCGTAGCACGCGGACAGGCGCTCCGCCGGCACGTCGACCCGGAGGCGGAACGGCTCGCCGGTCCCCGTGAAGTCGACCGCAAGGTCCGCGCTCCCGTCCGATACGACGTGGAGCGGGTCCGGCAGGAACGGCAGCACCCGTACCAGGTCGAACCCCGTTGCCTCCCCTTTCAGCAGGAACGCCTCGGGGATTCCCTCCCGGAACGTGACTCGTGCCCCTCCCATGGCAAGGCCGGGGAAGAACTGATCGCTGGTGATCTCGACCGCATCGCTCAGCGAGCCGTCGACCGCAAGCAGCGCCCCGTCGAAGCGGATTCCGGCCACGACCAGGTCCGCCACGGAGATCTTCCCTGAGACCGAGAGGTGGGGGAAGCCGCCATGCAGATCCAGCTCCACGGCCACCACGGCATCCAGCGGCAGCTCCAGGGCCCTCAGTGTTCTCCACGTCGAAAGCCTGGTCGCGGTCATTCCCAGGTGGCCGTCCACCTTGAGCCGGAACGGGTCGATGGTCCCCGACGCGGTCAAACGGGTCCCGTTGGCGAGCCGTACGGAGAACGAGCTGGCCGAGAGCTTCCCCTTGCGGAGCTTCAGCTTCCCGTCCAGGGTCGAGACCGGCTCCGGGAGCCCTTCCAGGTTGGTCACGGACAGCCGGGCATCCCCTTGAACGGTGCGGTAGAGTGCCTTCCAGTCCTTCTGCGAAAGGAGGCCCAGGTCGACATTGGCCACCGAGGCCTTTCCCGCCACCACGGTCTGCTGGATGATGTCAGCGGCCTTTCGGCCGATGAGGTCGACCGGCACGGCGGACAGGGGGAACCTCAACGCTTCGAGCGTGGCGTCTGCTTTCAGCGCTTCGGGATCGAGCTTCCCCTTGTAGCGGAGCTTGACTCCCGAGGCCACCTGGAAGCGCCCCTCAAACAGGTAGCGCATCGGGTCCTCGAGGCCGTTGATCGTGGCGGTCATCAGGGGGAGCTTGCGCCCTCCGAACTCGATCTGCCGCAGCATGAAGCGCCCCCGGCCGAGCGGGAGCGGTACCGCCTGGTCGAGCCGGTCGAGACCGAGGATCTCCGGGATGGACAGCGAGATCTCCGCCCGGTCCATGCGAACCTCGGGGGCCGCCAGCACGTCGGCCAGGATGCCGGCCTCGATGGCGCCGAAGCCGCGCCGGTCAGCAGCGGCCTTCTCCTTCTTGAGGGTCAGAGCGACGCTTCCTGCAGACAACTGCCCGTAGACGAGACGCTCGAACCGGGCAGCGGTCTCGACGGCCACCGACGAAACCGTGGCCAGCCAGTCATCTGACACGATGCCCGATGCACGCAACGACTCGAGGGTGACCACTCCCTGAACCGGAACGCTGGCGAAGGGCACTGCGGACAGGTCGAGCCGCGCCCCGCCCAGCAGCTCGAGCTCGAACGGGACCGGAAGCGGGTGGTCAAGCCCGTTCGTGAGGTCCACCCGCCCCTGCAGACAGCCCGAGTTCTCCGGCTGCGTGAAGCAGAAGCGCCGGATGTCCAGGTTCCCCTTCTCCAGGTTGAGCTGTGCATCGAGCGTGTGGAACCGCTCGCTCCCGAGCGCCAGGTCCGAGGCATGGGCCGCAAGGTCGACGGCCGGATCCTCGATGGCTCCGGCCAGCGTCACCTGCTCCAGGACGAGCTGCCCGGAAAGGCCGAGCAGTGCCAGGGGAGGCAGGTCGGAGAGCTCCCAGAGCTGGGCGGAGGCGTCCACCCGCCCCGCACCTCTCTGAGGATCGATGCGGGCGCTGGCGGAGAGATGGGCCAGGGGCGAGCGGATGGTCAACCCGTCGACGGACAGCTCGCCGGGGGAAAACGACACGGTCCCTCCGACCGTCATCCCTTCGAGCCCGAAACGCCGCAGGGCCCGCCCCGTGTCCGCCACCAGGTCGAGCGCTCCGCTCAGTGCGAGACCCGCTTCTCCGGTCGAGCCGGCTCGGGGCGGCTCAGGTCCCGTGGCCGGCAATGGAGTCGGCGGCGCCGACGCCAGGCGACACCCCTTGCAACAGCCGCTGACGACGACATCCGAGAAGTCGACGAGCCCGTCCGCTCCGAACGACTCGGCCAGGAGGGCCGGCCGGATCCCCTCGACGCACGCGTCGAACGTCACCTCCGGGATCGGATCATCTCCGACCGCCAGGGTTCCGGCACGGGCGACGATATCGGCGCCGTCGAGACCGGCCGAGACCTCGGGGAACTCCAGGCGCACGCCGTCCCTCAGGTCCAGCACGGCCACGCCACGCACCTTCTCGAGCGCGAGAACGTCCTCCACCAGCAGGTGATCCGCGGTCACGCTGAACGTGAAGTCGGGGCGAAAGAGCGACCCGGTCATCGTGGCCTGGGCCGTGGCAGTGCCGAACGCATGGCCGAACGACATCTCGTCCAGGCGCACGGGGTCGAGCAGCGTCACCCGGGCCGAGGCTGAAACCGGAACCGCAGACTGCTCGACGTCGAAGTCGAACAGGTCCACCCGGGCGATGAAGTCGGGGTGATCGATGGTCGCCGAGCGGGCGGTCATGTGGAGCCCTTCCATCCGGAACTCCTCCACGAGGAACGCGGACGGCGTCTCCCCGATGAACCGCACCGGGTCGGGAAGAAGGCCCCTCATGGTGAACCGCTCGCCCCGGATGTTGCGTGCGACCAGCTCGATTCCCTGGGGCGGGTCCTTGATCCGCATGTCTGCGTTGAGCCCGGCCACATCCACGTCCATCCGCCACCCGGGGAAGACCAGCTCCACCACCCCGCGTCCCAGGATGATCTTGGAGAGGGTGACGACGGGGCTGGGGCCTGGGGGCCCCTCGTCCACCGAGACGACCGCAGGAAGGAACGTCTCGTGGAAATGGAACCCGTCCGGATCAAAAGGAAGCAGAACCCGGTAGTCGTCCAGCCGGATGCGGCTCAGGGATACCGGCACGGGAGCGGAAACGCCTACCGCCTTCTTGATCCCCCAGCCCACCATTCGAAGCGTGTCGAACGAAGTCTGGACCCGGGCTGCGCGAACCACCTCCCTGCCGTCCGGGTGGTAGATGCGCACGTTGTACAGCCGGACCCGGGTCGGCAGCAGCCGGATGTCCACGTGCTCGGCTTCGAACCTTCCCAGGAGCTGCTCGTTCAGGATGCCCATCACGAACGGCCCGTCGACGTAGGTCGTGAGCAGGAAGTAGCCGCACAGCACCAGCGTGGCCACTGCCAGGAAGAACCGGGAGGCCATGACCCAGGCTACCAGGAACACCCGCAGCGGCAGGAACGCCAGCCACAGCAGCGCGGCCACGAGCAGACCGGGGAGAACGGCCTTTTTGCTCCCCGTCGGCTTCTTCCTGGTCTTTCTATCCTCCAAGGCTCCTACCTACTCCTCCAAGGCTCCTACCTACTCCTCCAAGGCTCCTACCTGCTCCTCCCCGAGCAGCGTCCTCTCTTGCTCCGGTCTCATCGACCATCCCTTCCTACTTCTTCTTCGCCTCCATCACGATCTGCAGCTTCCCCTTGCCGAACTTCACCTCCCGGGTCAGAAAAGAAAGCTCCGGCGGATTCTGGAGCTCCCACACTTCGCCCGTCCCGGGCGTCTTGAACGTGACCACCCCCTGCTCCGAAGTCAGGTCGAACCTGCATTCGTCCACGACCACCTCCGGCTTGCCGGGCCAGACGCCATGCAGGCGCAGCTTCCCCTGAAGGCGGCCGGAGAACATCCGGCGCAGCATCGCGGGCACGTCGGCAGCGGCCAGCAATGCCTCGGTCTGCAACGATTCCACACGGACCTCGAGCACGAACCCGCTGGCCCCTTCCCGGTTCGGCTTGAGCCAGACGGCATCGACCTCCAGGCCGCCATGAGGATGGAGCGTCACCTCCCCCCTGATCTCCACCCGCCCCTTCTTGTCCGGGCCCCCCGAGACCTTCAGCCGCAACGGACGGGCCACGAGCCGCCCCCCCGTCAGCGCCACCTCGTCCAGCAGCACCGACAGCATCAGGCTCCCCCGGGCCCAGCCCGCCAGGACGCTGGCCGCCTGCTCCCCGGCCGATGCTGCACCGGACACCCTGTCGAAGAGCGGACGTAGCTTCTCCCTCCCCTCGTACTCGAGCTCACTGGAGACCGATGTGCCCTTGACCACCGCCTCGCCGAGGTCGATCCGACCTGCCTGCAGCCGGTTGACCAGGATGGACAGGTGCTGGGGAAGCAGCGACGCACTCATGCCGCGCACCTCGACCGAGGGCACGGCCACTCCGTAGGCATCCACGCCCGGGAAGTCCAGCCGCTCCAACCGAAGCGCCACTGTCGGATCGGCCTCGCTGTTGTCCACGAGCAGAGAGAAGTTGGGCTTGGGG
>VGRX01000034.1 GCA_016875215.1 Deltaproteobacteria bacterium | reverse complement strand
GGGGGAAACCCCGAGGTCTGCGACAACAAGGACAACGACTGCAACACGGTGATCGACGACGGGACGAGCTGCAAGAAGCTGTAGGCGGCAAGGCCCCCCCCAAGTCGTCCTTCTACCAGTCGTACGCTCCGTCGCACAGCAGGTCCGGAGCATAGGAGACGTCCCACAGGTGCAGCCCGCGGGCAGGTGCGGTGATGCCCGCGCTTGTCCGGTCGCGGCCCGCAAGCAGCTCGGCGACCCACTCGGGAGGATGGCGTCCGGTTCCGACCTCGACGAGGGTCCCGACGATGATGCGGACCATGTTGCGGAGGAACGCGTTCCCGGACACGACGACGCGGACCTCCTGCCCTTCCCGCCAGACCGGGAGACCGGTGACCAGGCGCCGGGCCGAAGGGGAATCGCACTGGGCGGAGCGGAACGCCGAGAAATCGTGCTCGCCCAGCAGGCAGGCCGCCCCTTCCCGCATGGCCTGCACGTCGAGGTGCTGCCGGACGCGCCAGGCGCAACGCTCGATGAACGGGTCCCGAACGTCCCCCTGGAGGATCCGGTACAGGTAGGTCTTGCCGATGGACGACTTCCTCGCGGAGAACGGCTCGGGTACCTCGAGGGCCTCGGTTACGGCCAGGTCGCGAGGCAGGAGCGAGGAGAGCCCCTTGCGCAACCCGTCCGCCGGAATGCGGGTGTCGGCCCACACGTTGACGGGGTGGTTCACGGCATGCACGCCGGCATCGGTGCGGGAGGAGCTTCCGAGACGGAAGCCCTCACCCAGGATGCACACCAGGGCCTCCTCCAGCTCAGCCTGCACCGAGCGCGCGTTCGCCTGCCGTTGCCAGCCGTGGAAGTCCGTCCCGTCGTAGCGCAGCCAGAGCAGGAAGTTTCTCACAACTCGAATGCCACCCGAAAGACCGTCCGGCACCGGAGACGGCCAGGGGGTCACCTGCTTCTCGAGGCCAGGCTGCCCCCCGCTCCGGGACCGGCGGGGTCACCTACATCTCGAATGCCAGCCCGAAGACCACCCCGTCCTGGGAGAGGTCGAAGCTCTTGTCGCTGCCGAAATCGTTGCACCAGTCGCCCGCGTACTCGACGAAGAGATAGCTGTTGTTCACCCCCATCTCGTTGTCGAACACCTTGGCGGTGTGCGGCTCGAAGAAGTCGAGCAGGAGATGGAACGACACGGCCCAGTGCAGCCCGAAGGTCCCGCCGTACCCCTCCCGCTTCGTCCCGTCCGCCTCCTCGAAGGAGGTGATCTCGTCCACGCCGTTTCGAACCCACCAGAAGGTGTACCCAAGCCCCCCCTTGAACGCGAGCACGACCGGGATCCCGTACCGCACCGCAAGCCAGTCGAAGCGGTAGACCGGGCCCAGCACCAGAGGTACCAGGGACAGGGACGTCTCGTCCGACGACTGGGTGCCATCCACCTGCAACCCTTTGCCGGAGACATAGCCCCAGGAAGCAGACCCGAACAGCCCGATGGAGCCGAAGCCCCGCCAGAACTGGTAGTCCAGCTCGCCGCCGAAGAGCCATGCGGCATCATCGCCAAACATGTCATTGAAGGGGGAGACACCGCCGCCAAACTCGGAATCGATCCTCGGGGTGTACATGCCGATGCGAAACTCGGCCGCCATGTTGACCGGGGTCTCCTCCCCGAGGGCGGGGAGCGCCCCGCCGACGAGCAGCAGGGACAGGAACGATGCGATTGCGTGTCTCATGCAACCCTCCCCGGCCTGACGGCCGCACGGCGGCGCCTCCACCACCACGCAGCGGCAGCCGCGAGTGCCAGCGTGATGCCCAGACGCTCGAGGCCGGACGCACGGACCGTGAGCCAGGCCACCCCGACGGCAGGCAGCAGGGCCACGCGTGCGGCAAAGCGCAGCACCGGCCTGTCCTTGATGTAGCGTGCGGCCGGCGGACCCCACGTGTAGTACATGCCGACCAGGCTGCGCCCCCAGGGCGAGGTCAGCAACGCCCGGTCCCGGAACGTCCGCAACAGTGCCACCGACGGCTGAAGCGGGCTGCCCCAGGCCGCAGTCGCAACGAAGCAGAAGCCCCCCTCCTCCTGGCCTCCCGACTTCTGGTAGTGCTCCCAGAAGTCATCGACCGAGATGGGGGTCCCATTGAGCAGCTCAGGCAGCTCGCTTTCGTTGCCGACCTCGTCCACCGCGGTGACGCCGACGAAGTAGGTCGTCCCCACCTCGAGCCCCGAAATCTGGTAGGTCTTGGCCGTGATGGAACCCTTGGAGCTTGCCTTGTCGAGCGTGTCGCCGTCGAACTGCTCGTCCGACCAGTAGACCTTGTAGTGATCGGCCCCGGACCCGCTGTCGTCCTCCCACGTGACCTTGAGGTTCCCTTCGCCCGCACTGACCTGGAGGTTCTGGGGCTGGTCCGGCGGCTCGTAGTCCCATTCGAACTTGACGACCTCCACCTCCTTGGTGGTCGCGTCGTCCCCGTACTGGATGAAGAAGTAGAGCGACGCCTCCCCCGTGTCGCCAGACGTGCACGTGTCGCCGATGAGCTTGCGCAGATCCAGCGTGAACTCGTTGTTCGTGGAGCCGGGCAGCGGCTGCTTGGTGACCACGTCGAAGCAGGAGTCGGTCGGTGCATCGCCGATCCCGCCCGTGTCCGAGCAGCTCCCGCCCCGGATAGCGTAGTCGTATCCCGAGGACGGCGACAGCGACCAGCGGATGAGGATCTTCGGCTTGGTCCCGGGGGTGGAAGTGGATCCGGCACCGCACGTGTGGGTTGCCGTGTCGCACGTTCCCTCCGTGCAGTCGGAATCCGAAGCGCACTGGACGCACTTGAGGGATCCGCCCGCCGTGGCGCAGGCAGGCTTGGTCGCATCCGCAGTGCAGTCCCGGTCGTCCGAGCATTCGAGACACGTCCACGCACCGTAATACAGAAGGCAGTTGCCGCTGCCCTGGCAGTCCGAGGTCGAAACGCAGTCGCCGACCACCGGGGGGATCACGCAGAGATGCGTCGCAGGGTCGCACGTCTGGGGGGCGTCGCAATCCGTCGAGTCCACGCACCCCACGCACGTCCACTCGCCGCCGACGGGCAGGCAGCTCCCCGCACACATCAGGCAGGCATCCACGCACACGTGCGTCGCCTGGTCGCAGGTGAACATCGGGCCCGACGACCCACAATCCGACTGCGTGACGCAGGCCACGCAGGTCCATTGCGAGCCCACCACCGCACACAGCGGCTTGTCCTTCGTGCACAACGTCGGCGTCACCGCACAACCGTCGTCAGCAGGCGCGGCGATGCACTTCCGGGTCCCCAGGTCACACACCGTCCCGGGCCGCGTCTGGGTGCAGTCGCCGGTCACGACGCACTCCACGCAAGTCCACGTACCGGAGAGCAACGCACATGCCGGCGTCGGGTCGGAACAGGCAACGCACTCGGCCGGCTCCTCGTCCGCCACGCACGCCGGCGCTCCGCCGACCGTCGAACACACCATCCCCTCCAGGCAGTGCATGTCATCGGTGCACGCCATGCAGGTCCACTGCTTCCCGCCGTCGGCGTGGGCCAGCCCGCATGCCGGCTTGGCCGGGTCCTTCTTGCAGTCGAAATCCCATGCGCACTCCCCTGCAACCGGCGGCGCGCTGCACGCATGGGTCCCCACGTCGCAGAACGGCTTGTCGCCGCCGACGCAGTCCGCAGAGGTCAGGCACTCCACACACGCGGCCTTGCCATCCACCACGGCGCAGACAGGCCTGGCGAGGTCCGCGGTGCACTCCGCATCCGTCGAACATTCCCCACCGTCCTGGACGGCAACCGCACCCGCCAGGTAGACCAGGCAATCCGCGTAGCTCACCTGCTGGTCGTCCACCAGCCGGCCGTTGAGCTTGCCTTCGAGGTCACCGACCCCCTCGATCTTGTTGAGCTGAAAACCGGAGATCTCGGCCCGCACCGGCAACCCTGCCAGCAGCAGACCGGCAACGACCGGCAGAATCAACGAGGTTCTATGCATCACGTCACCTCCCACACCTCGGGCGGTTTTACCATGCAACACCCGTACCAGCAACATATTCCCCCCCGTGGGGACCGGAGGCTCCGAGCGCGCGTCGCGGCCCGCCATGCGGCATCGAGAAGGGTCGTCACGACCGGGCGAAGGTGCATTCGAAGCGGACCGGGCCGCCTGGGCGAAGTGCCTTGGTTGCCTTTTTGTCAAAATCGGCGGGAGGGGTAGACAGCGGTGGACATATTGTCAATGCCCGGATCGTCCGCTCGACTTGTCAGTGCCCGGATCGTCTGCTCGACGCAGCCGGACGTGAGCGGATGGTCGAGCGGGCGGGCCGGGATTCGAGCAGAAGGAGAGCGGACGATCCGGGTCAATGAGCATCGAGCTTCTTCAGGAGCAGCTCGGCGATCTGGACTGCGTTGAGCGCCGCCCCCTTCAGGATGTTGTCCGCTACGATCCAGAGGTTGTACGCGTTGTCCCCGCCGGACACGTCCTTCCGGATACGGCCCACGAGCACGTCATCCTCCTCCACTCCGTCGAGCGGGACCGGGTAGACTCCGTCGGCCGGCTCATCCATGACCCTGAGCCCGGGGAACCCCTCCAGCGCGGCCCGGAGCTCGGGGACCGTCGGGCTCGCCTCGGTCTCGACCATCACCGATTCGCTGTGGCAGGCGAACGTCGGCACACGGACCGCGGTGCACGAGACCCCGAGCCCGGGCAGACCGAGGATCTTGCGCGTCTCGTTCGTGACCTTCATCTCCTCGTCGGTGTACCCGTTGTCCGTGAACTGGCCGATCTGCGGGATCGCGTTGAACGCGATCTGCCGCGGGAACACCCGGGACTCGACCTTCGCCTGGTTGAAGAGCCCGATCGCCTGGGACGAGAGCTCGTCTATCCCCTTCTGCCCCGCGCCGCTCACCGACTGGTAGGTCGAAACGACCACCCGCCTGAGGCCGAACCGATCGAGGATCGGCTTGAGCACGACGACGAGCTGGATCGTCGAGCAGTTGGGATTCGCGATGTAGCCGTTGTGGAGGAACGCTTCGTCCGGATTGATCTCGGGGACGACGAGCGGAACCTCGGGATCCATCCGGAACGCGGAGCTGTTGTCGACCACGACGGCCTGGCTCGAACGTGCCCATTCCCGGAGCTGCGTGCTGACCTCCTTGCCTGCGGAGGCCAAAGCGATGTCCGTGTTGGCCAGGAAAGCCTCCTTCGTGAGCTTCTCGACGCGCACGGAATCGCCGAACACCTCCACCGTGGAGCCGGCGGAGCGCTCCGACGAGAACAGGCGAAGCTCCGAGACGGGAAACCGTCGCTGCTCCAGCTTCTCCAGGATCTTGCGGCCCACGAGCCCGGTGGCCCCGACTACGGAAACGCGCGGCTGTGCCATGTCAATCCTCCGATGCACCTGTGCGGAGTGTGGATCCGAATCGGCCCGGACGCAAGAACGAGCCCGTGGAATGCGACCTCGCACGGTGCTGAGCCGAGCCGTTCAATCTGCGATCTGCCGTTTGCAATCTGCAATGGCTGCCCGGTCCTGAAACCGTACAATCCCCAGGGCCCTACTTGTACTCTACCCCAAGCACGTCGCACGCCTTGCGAGCATCCGAGACACGGACGTACAGCACGCCGGAGAGCGCGTCGCGGGCCAGCCCGCCGTAAGCGTAGTCGATGTTGACTCCCACGGCGGCCAGCTTCCGTCCCAGCGTCGCCAACTGCCCCGGCTCGTTCTTGAGATCGATCACCACGACTTCATTCTCCACCACCAGGACACCCGCGTTGCCGAGCAGGTGGACGGCCCTCATCGGCTCGTCCACCACCATCCGCACCACGGCATGGTCCACCGTGTCGGACACGCAGAAGCCGATGATGTTGACCCCCTCGTCCTGGAGATGCTGGCACACGTCAGCCAGAGTGCCCGGACGGTTCTTCAGGAAAATCGAGAGTTGCTTGACGATTTGCATGTTCTCCTCCCGGCCGACCCCCTCCGAGCCGGCGATATAGCGGTCCTGCAACCGCCTGAATCCGTTATAGCACAGGCACTGGAAATCGACAACCACCGCTGGTTCCGGATGCCGACGGCTCACGGCCTGCGCAGGAGCAACCGAAAGACCGCCCCTCCCAGCTCCCGGTCGTTGTCCGGCAGCACGACAAGGCTTCCGTTCATCTGCTGGGCAAGACCTTGCGAGACGCTCAGCCCGAGCCCCAGGCCTCCGGACCGGCGCGTGGAGAAAAACGGCTCGAAGATCCGTTCCCGGAGCTCTTCCGGGACTCCGTGACCGCTGTCCGCCACATCGAGCTGGCCTCCGTCCGGGCCGGGAGAGCAGCGGACCTCCACCTCCCTGCGCGACAGGGTCGGATTCTCCTTGAAGACCTGCTCTGCGTTGTTGAGCAGGCTGTGGACGATCCGGACGACGGCTGCCCGGTCGGCCATCACCGTCACCTCCTGGTCGCCGATGCTGGGGCGCAGCACGATGCCGAGCCCCTGGAACCCTCCACCACGCAGCGAGCACACATCCGCAACCACCCTGGAAAGAGAGACCGGCGAGAGACTGGGCGGCGGTATGGCCGAGAAGAATGCCATGTTCTCAACGAGCTGCGACAGCTTCACCGCCTGCTCATAGATCCTGGCGATGTACCGCTCACGCTTCTCCGGCGCCAGGGACGGATTCTTGAGCAGATCGGCAAACCCGATGATCGCTGCCAGCGGATTGTTGAAGTCGTGCACGATCCGCCCCAACAATCTGGACAGGGTCTCGTCCGGCCCGGTCCCCCGCAACAGGTTGCCGTTCTTCACATCCGTCATCCGCTCTCCTTTGCAGGACCCGGGCCCGCCGGCAGACTCCCCCGGGGCCGGCCCCCGCACCCCCGTACTCGAACCGGGAATCTCGTGCATCCCGCATACAAGAGTATGGTGGCAACGAACATGCTCCATTGTCAAGCGCAATCCAGCAACCAACGGACCGTCAGACCCGAGACTGAACGGTTACCAACCAACGTGTGGTGGCTACTCGCCGGGCCGGCGTGCCCTCCAGACGGTCAACGTGAGGAGCACCGAACCGACGGAAGTGGCGATCCAGAACCAGAAACAGGGGGCGAAGTCGTAGACCACTTTCCCCTCGACCATCGTGCGCCCGGCATCGATCAGAATCCCGCTCGTGGTATCCTGGATTGCGGCTCCGATGTAGGAGAGCCCGCCGATCATGCCCATGGCAGCCCCGGCGACCTCCTCGCGGCAGATGTCCACCGCCATCAGCCCGCCCAGGAACGCGACGAGCACTCCGATGGCGAAGCCGAGCGACCCCAGGAGCAGGTAGTCGAGCCACACGTGGCCCGGCGGCAGCAGGAAGAGCCCGAGCAGAGACCCGACGTTCACCAGGCCGAACAGCAGCGCGGGCAGGTTCCGGTCCGAGCGGAAGAAACGGTCGGAGATGTAGCCGCAGGCCACGGCCCCGAAGACCGTGAAGACGAAGTAGAACGACTGCGCCGCACCCGCAGACAGCAGGGTGTAGCCGCGTGCCTCCTGGAAGTAGAGCATCCCCCAGGAGTTGATCCCATAGCGCACCACGTACATCAGGGCACTGGCAATCCCGAGGACCCAGACCGCGGGCCGGGTCAGCACCTCGAGCTGGGCCTTTGCGAGCGAGGCTCCCGGGCGGGGGGGGGGCACCGGGTCGTTCCGGAAGTCCGAGACTGCGGGCAGTCCCAGCGTCTGTGGCCGATCGGCCATGGTGTGGAACATGACGAGAGCCGAGATGCCGCAGGCCAGCCCCGGCCCCCAGAACCCCCAGCGCCAGCCGAGCCAGGAAACCAGCGCCGCCGTCGCATACGACGTGAGCCCCGACCCGATGCCGTGACTCGCGCTCCAGACACCGTACCGGGTGCCCATCTCGCGGCGGGAAAACCACTGGGACAGGGAGACCACGCTCGGGGCCGACCCGACCGACTGGAACCACCCGTTGAGCCCCCACAGGACCAGCAGCACCCAGAACGCTGACGTGAACCCCAGCAACAGGTTCGCCATGGCCGAGCACAGCAGAGCGGCCGACATGAACCTGGCGATGTTGGCCCGATCGGACAGGAACCCGTTGACCGCCTTGCCGATGGCATAGGTCCCGAGCAGCGCGGTGCCGACGTACCCGAGCTCCGTCGCGGACAGAAGCGACTGGTCCAGCATCGGCTTCTTGACCACCGCAAGGTTGATCCGCCCGACGTAGAACATGCCGTATCCGAGGGTGACCGACAGGAAGACGCTCCATCGACGCCGCTCGTAGATGCGGCGGACCTCCTCGAGATCGTCGGAAACAGGGGGGCGGTCCGGACCGGTCCGGAAGAAATCGAGCACGCGTCTCATCGCTTCGCGTCTACCCGCACGAGCCGCACGGGTCAAGGCAAAAAGCGGCCGAGATGACGCCGCCAACCGGGGCGGGGGCCCCCAAGCACCTGCTCGAGCTCCACGAGCAGGAGGCCGGGGCTCTGTGGCCTGCGCGCCGGGTCGATCGACAGGGCACGGTGCAGCACCGTCTGGACGGCGAGCCGTGAGCGCTCATCCAGGTCGGCCCTTGGCGGGAGAGGGTCGGCAGCGTCGATGAGCTGCAAGGCCAGCAAGGACTCGGGGCGCCCCTCGCCAAAGGGGCCGTGACCGGCCAGCAGGTGGAAGACGAGCGCTGCCAGAGAGTAGGAATCGGCCGCGGGGGTGACCGGCCCGCCGTCCCCTATCTCGGGAGCCACGCAGCCCGGAGTGCCGGCAAGATGAGCGGGGTCGGTGAGACCGACCTCGTCCCCGGTCCGGCGCACCATCCCCAGGTCCACGATGACGCCCCGGATGGAATCGCCGCTCCCCTCCACCATCAACTGCGACGGGGACATGTCGCGCAGCAGGTAGCCGGCCTGGTGCAGTGCCGCCATTCCGTCCGCCACCTGTCGCGCCAGGCGCAGCACCTCGCCCCGGGAAAGCCGCTCCCCCCTTGCCAGGAGCACGGTGAGCGGGACCCCGGGGACAAGCTCCTTGACCAGGCAGAACGCACGCATTCCGGGGTCAAACCCCGACGTGACGAGACGGACCACGTTGGGGCTGGAGACGGCGGCAAGCACCTCCCCCTCCACCTGGAGCCGCTCCTCGACCTGGGGGTCACCGGCATCCCGGCGGGCCACCTTCACGGCAACGCGGTTCCCCTGAGCCGTGTCGTGCCCGGCCCCCACCTCCCCCTGGCCCCCCCCCGCCAGCCGTGCGGTCAGCCGATAACGTCCCAGAACGAGGCGGCCCAGCTCGAACGATGTCACAGGAATCTCCCGTACGTCTCAGGCCCCGGCTCCCCGGCCGCTTGCCGCAACCTGGTTCAGCCAGTGCTGCAGCGTGGCGACGACCATGGAGATCGCGACCTCGTTCATCCCCCCTTCCGGGATGATCAGGTCCGCGTATCGCTTGGTCGGCTCGACGAACGTGAGGTGCATGGGGCGCACGGTGGCCATGTATTGATCGACCACGTGATCGAACTCACGCCCCCGCTCCCGGATGTCACGCGACAGGCGTCGCACTATCCGGATATCGTCGTCGGTCTCGACGAAGATCTTCACGTCCATCATATCGCGAAGCCCTTCGTCCCACAGAGCGAGGATGCCCTCGACGATGATCACCTCCGCAGGATCGATCAACTGGCAATCGCCGGTCCGGGTGGACGTGACGAACGAGTATACCGGCTTGCGGACGGCCTCGCCGCGGCGAAGCTGCGCCACGTGGTCCCGTAGGAACGCGAACTCGACGGCATCGGGATGATCGAAGTTGTGCCGGCGTCTTTCCGCCAGCGTCAGGTGGCTCAGATCCCTGTAATACGAGTCCTGGTCGAGCATGACGACCTTGTCGGTTCCCACCGACGCCATGATCTTGCGGGCCACGGTGGTCTTGCCGGAACCGGTCCCTCCGGCAATGCCGATGACGAGCGGTCTGGACAGTCTTTCGATCATCGCGGTTCCGGCGGGCTGCAGATGAGCTGCAGGTTGGAAATGCGGTCATCGGCCTTCCCCTTGACCCCGGTGACCACGTAACCCGGGGGGCACGTGAGGCGGAACGGAGTCCCATCACCGCTTCCCACCGGCGAGGTGAAGTGGGATGTCGTGCCGATACCGACCTGGCGCCGCGCCACGGCCTCCATGAGCTGGTTGGGCGACATGCCCCCCACCTTCTGGCAATCCGCCGCCATGTCCGCGGTCTTGCATGCCTCGCATGCCGGAACCCCGGCAGACGCTTCGCCGGCTCCGACCGGATCGGTCCCCGCAACCATCGAAGCATCGACGGATACCCGCTGGACCTCCACGCCATCCACCGCAGCGGAGACGAACAGGGTGGTGAGATCGACCGCCTGGGGGAGCGGCCTCTCCCGCCCCAGCTCCAGCCGGTACGTCCCCTTGTCCACCGCCACGTAGAGCTCCTCCGACCAGAGCACCTTCTTGTCCGACCGGCCCCGATGCAGGCCGAAACGGAACCAGAAGATCCCGGCCACCGGCGCCCCCTTCTCATCCGAAAGCTGCCCGGTGAACACCAGCGTCCGGGCCCCCGCCGCAAACGCCGGAACCGACAAGACCGGCAACAGGATGCCGCCGACAAGGACCGCAACGACGACGAGACACACCGGCAGTACGCGCATTCCCCCCTCCTCAAGGAGCCTGGGCGACGCCATTCTGCGCAATGCGCCTCGAAATTGCAACAGCGGATCAGTTCTTGTCGAAGTGGAACAGGAAGCCGGCCGTCGCACCCCAGTACCACATGGCGGCCTCGGACTCGTCCGAGCTCGTGGCCATGAACCCGTTGTAGTAGATGCCCGTGTCGGCAAACACGCTCAGCAGCTCTGCAAACGCATGCTCGTATCCGACTCCGCCGCCTACGTACATCCCGGCGCGATTGGTTCCGTCCGGGTTGGCATCGTCCGCGATGTAGTCCGTGAATCCCACCTTGCCCAGGAGGAAGATGCGGTCGCTGCTGTGCTCGCCTCCGTAGACGTTGAAGCGCAACCCGACGCCCATGTTCAGGAGCCCGTCGTCCTCGCGGACCTCGTACTTCTCACTCTCCTTCGGGTAGTTCTCGGGCCGGCCCTGGACGCGGGTGTACCAGTACATGATCTCGCCGGTCAGGTAGAAATTCCTCAGGAGTCGGTACTGCCCTGCCGCTCCCCACCCCCAGGCAAACGCCATGTCGTACTCGGTCCTTCCCGACGCGTCGGTCCTGAGAGAGCTCATGGTGTTGTAGGGGAGAACGCCGATCTTCAGCCCCAGGCCGTAGGGACGCACCTTGGGCTCGGCCTTCTTCTTGGCCTTCTTCTTGGCGCCGGTCTTCTTCTTGGGCTTCTTCTTGGCGGGAGCGGCCGCCTCTCCGTCCGTGGTCCTGCTGTCGCCCGTGTCGACCGAAACGGTCCCCTTGCTCTTCTTGGAGCCTACGGGGTGCGTCTTCATCTTGCCGACGGTCGACTTGCGCTCGGTGACTTCGGGATCCTCGGGGTCCGTCTGCGCCGAGACCGGGGCCCCGATTCCGAGCAGGGCAGTAACAAGCACGGCCGCCAGCAGCAGTCTGGTTGTTGACATCGTCCTTCCTCCGTCAATGCCGGTTGGGGTATAGCACAGGGCGCCGCTGGACGTCCAGGAAATCCGGGTATTCAACGGCTCTGGCTCTTTTCCATTTGGCATCCTGCGCCTCCGCGTGGTAAGTAGCATGCCCGCTGTTGCCATAGGAGATGCCATGGAGAATCCGGAGGCTCGATTCATCAACGTGGAATTGCCGGACGGGAGTCGGGTCCGGCATGCGGAAGGGACCACGCCGCTCCAGGTCGCGCTGTCGATCTCGGGCGGACTGGCCAGGGCCGCTGTTGCCGCCCGCGTGGACGATCGGCTCGTCGACTTGACGGTTCCGCTGACTGCGGACGCGTCGGTCAAGATCCTGACCTTCACGGACCGGGAGGGGGTCGAGGTGTTCCGGCACACCAGTGCGCACCTCCTGGCGCAGGCGGTGGTGCAGCTCTTCCCCGATGCGCGGCCCACCATCGGCCCGCCGGTCGACGAGGGATTCTACTATGACTTCGACCATGCGCCGTTCTCCGAGAACGACCTGGAGCGGATCGAGGCCCGGATGATCGAGCTGGCAGCCATGGACCAGCGAATCGAGCGGGTGGAGATGACGCGGGAGGCGGCACTGGCGCAGTTCACGGACAACCGGTACAAGGTCGAGATGATCCAGGACCTGCCGGAGGGGCAGATCTCCGCGTACCGCCAGGGTGACTTCATCGACCTGTGCCGCGGCCCGCACCTGCCGTCGACCGGGGCCATCAAGGCGATCAAGGTGCTCAAGGTGGCCGGGGCCTACTGGCGGGGCGATGCCCGCAACCCGCAGCTCCAGCGGATCTACGCCATCACCTTCCCGAAGAAGGAGATGCTGAAGCAGCACATGGAGATGCTGGAGGAGGCCAAGCTGCGGGACCACCGCAAGCTGGGGCGGGAGCTGGACCTGTTCTCGTTCCACGAAGAGGGTCCGGGGTTCCCCTTCTGGCACGACAACGGCATGATCCTCAAGGAAGAGGTGGTCCGCTACTGGCGCTCGGTTCACCGGCGAGAGGGGTATGCCGAGATCTCGACTCCGCTCATCCTGGACGAGTCGTTGTGGCATCGCTCGGGCCACTGGGACCACTACAAGAAGAACATGTACTTCACCAGCATCGACGAGCGTCCGTTCGCGGTCAAGCCGATGAACTGCCCGGGCGGTCTGCTGGTGTTCACGTCGGGCCGCCATTCGTACCGCGACCTGCCGGCCCGCCTTGCCGAGCTCGGGACGGTGCACCGGCATGAGATGTCGGGGGTGCTGCACGGCCTGTTCCGGGTCCGCTGCTTCACCCAGGACGACGCACACATCTACTGCACCGAGGACCAGCTCCCGGACGAGGTCATCGGCGTCGTGCGACTGGTGTTCGAGATCTACAAGACCTTCGGCTTCTCGGACGTCCGGGTGGAGCTCTCGACACGCCCGGAGGGGCGCATCGGCAGCGACGAGGTATGGGACCGGGCCGAGGGGGCGCTCGAGCATGCGCTCAAGAACCTGGGCATCGCGTACGAGCTGAACCCGGGAGACGGGGCCTTCTACGGGCCGAAGATCGACTTCCACATCCGCGACTGCATGGGCCGCTCCTGGCAGTGCGGGACGGTGCAAGTCGACTTCTCGATGCCGTCCGAAGAGCGTTTCAACGCCTTCTATGAAGCCCCTGACGGCAAGCGTCACCCGTGCGTCATGGTGCACCGGGCCATCCTGGGAAGCCTCGAACGGTTCATCGGCATCATGCTGGAGCACCACGCGGGCAAGTTGCCGCTGTGGCTGTCCCCGAGGCAGGTCTGCGTGCTGCCCATCGCTGAGGCGTACCTGGACTATGCCAAGAGCGTCGCGACGCGTCTGCGGGAGGCCGGGCTGCGCGTCCGCCTGGACGACCGGAACGAGACGGTGGGCAAGAAGGTGCGCGAGGCCCAGCTCGACCGCTTCAACTACCAGGCGGTCGTGGGTCAGCGGGAGGCGGAACAGGATACGGTCTCGATCCGCACCCGTGGGAACAGGCAGCTCGGGGCCATTCCCGTGGCGGAGTTCGTCGCCCGCTGCCAGGCCGAAATCGCGTCCAGGGAGATCTCCGGTGAGTAGCGCCAAGACCTCGGCCGGCATCACGCGGGCGCCCCGCATCCAGGAAGAGAGCGCCGCCAGGGCAAAGGCCGTGCGCCTCCTCGAGAGCCGTCTGGACAACCGCCGCGGGAGCATGCTCTTCGTGGGCGCGCACCTCCCCGAGGTCGCGATCCACGTGGCCGGCAACGGCCTGTTCATCACGGTGGTGGAATCAGACCCCGAGCGGATGGAGGCCTTCATGGCCCCGCTGCGCGAGCGGGGCATGGACCACCAGGTATCGTGGGACCGCCGCCCATACTCGAGCATCGACTTCCTCTCCAGCTCGTACGCCTACCTGCTTGCGTGGGAGGGGATCGTCCCGGACATGGAGCTGGTCCCGTTTCTCAAGAAGACCCGCCGTGACCTGAAGGTGGGCGGCACGTTGCTGCTGCGGCTTCCTCTGCTTCCGGAACCGGCCCTCGCGTGGCCGAAGGCCGCGGCCCTGGCTGCCCGGCTGCCGGAAGGGCTTCGCGGCCCGCTGAGCCGCGGTGCCGACAGGCTGGCCTCCACGCTGTCACCGGCCGGTGCCCTGTCACGCGGCGAGGTGCTGGAGCAGTCCTCCCGCATCTTCAACCTGGAGTCGGTGGAGACGTTGTCGGTGCTGTCGGGACGGGTTGCCAATCTTCCCACCCCGCTTGCCGCTCTCTTCTCGCTGCTTCCGGCCGCCGCTGCCGATGCGCTGGATGGACGGCTTGCCGCGATTCCGAAGCTCTCCGCCTCCCTCGCCTCCTCCGCTCTCTTCTTCTTCGCCAAGTCCCGCGAGTTCGGTCACGTGTTCCGGGTGTAGCCGCTCTCCTGGCAGCCGACTATTTCGCTTCGATGTGTGCGATCATGGCGTTGAAGCCGAGCTCACGCCAGAACTTGTCGACCACGAACTTCCACACGATGTTGGGGGGCAGGAACGTGCTCATGCCCGACACGTCGATCTCGGGCAACGGGAAGCTGGTCAGCGCGTTGTTTGCAAAGCTTCCGAGGAGCTGGGGCAGCAACACCCCCTGGATGATCATCGTCATGAGCACCTCGGCCCCCTTGAGGTTGTCCGAGATGTAGGTCACCTGTGCGACCAGCGGATCGATCTTGCCGATTCCCAGCGACAGCTCCTGGACGCCGTTGTTGTCCTTGACCTCGATCTTGGCCTCCGCTGCCATGCTGACGAACATGCCCATGGTGACCGGCTCGTTGAGCATCTTCATCTTGAGCTCGATGTACATGTCGCCGACCTGCATCTGGAGCTGCTTGTCGAACGAGTCGTTGCACGACGTGATGATCGGCGGCAGGAAGAACTCGGTACGCGCCGTGATGTCCTTGATGCCCAGGTCTTCCAGGCTGTTGATGCCGAAGTCCTGGAGCATGGTGGGGTCGATGAACTGGTCCACGGGGAGCTGCATGTCGAGCAGCCCCGCCCACCAGGCAGCAAAGAGGACCTCGTTGATGAGGTCGTCGTGGATCGCCATGATCGCGAACTTCTCCTTGTCCATGACGAAGTTCTCGGGGACCCACTTGAGGCAGGACGCTCGGCCGATGGAGCCGAGCGGGTTCTTGTTGATGTTCTTCGGTGAGAGGACCGCGGCATCGAGCCGGACCTCGACGCCGGTGTGGTCGAAGATGAGCTCCCGGATGGAGGCGACCAGGGACAGCTCGACAGGTGGTGCGTTGGGGTTCAGCGGGTTGGGAATCGAGAGCTGCTGGTTGAGCGCGAGCTGGGAGAGCAGCCCTCCGGCGATGGCCTGGACCTGCTCGTCCACCATCTTCATCGCGGTCTGCTCGAGGGTCGAGACATAGCTGCCGACGAACCAGTCGACCAGCCACCCGAAGAGGAACCCGATGATGCCGTCGATGTTGACCTCGAGCCCGTAGAGGCCGATGAAGTTCTCGTACTTCGACATCTTGACCTGGCCGTTCTCGGCCCAGATGTTGAGCCCTTCCCACATCTGGATCTCGTCGATGACCACGTCACCCGACACGTCCGGGCAGAAGTCGATGAACAGCACCTTGCAGGTTCCCTTGGCCTCGACGTGCACCTTGACCTTGTAGATGTGCACCTCCGCCAGCAACCCGCCGGTGATCGTATCCAGGTGCACGACGGGGGGACCGTAGGAGAACGGCCCGACATAGACTTTGTAGGGCCCCGCCGACGCCACCGGATTGGGGATGAAGCTGCCCAGGTCGAGCTTCTTGAGCGCCATCTCCACGATGGTCGAGAGGTTGTCCGGTTTCGAGTAGTCGTGCGGGAGCTTGTCAAAGAACTCATCCGCCAGGTGGAAGAGGATGCCGTCCTTGAACTTCGACCCCTCCGGGTCGTTGATGTCCACCTTGAACCAGATGGGCGAGTAGTAGAAGGCCTGGACGAGCCAGGTCTTGAACCCGTTCGGGTCCTCGGCCACCGCGACGATCAGGTTCATCCCCTGCTTGGCGCTGATCGGGTAGATGAAGTCTCCATTCTCGTCCAGCGGAACCTTCTTGCCGTTGATTGTGAAGGATGCGATGCCGCTGACCGGGTCGATGACGTTGCCGACCACGTTGACCGACGGCTTGCCCTGGAGCGTCGCACCGCGGGAAGGGAACTTGATGGTGATGACCGGGCCGTAGCCGTCGACGTTGATCTCCTTCTGGCCGCAGACCTTGGGGTTCTCCTCGAGGCAGGCCTTGAACAGGAAGATCCCCTCGGTCTCGAACTTGTACTTCATCTCCCCCTTGTAGAGGATGCCGGGGTCGTTGGGCTCGTACGTGATGGGGAGCAGCTTGACCCCTTCCACGGGGTTGCCGTACTGGTCGACAGCGGACACGATGAACTCGACCGTCTCGAACATGAAGTAGACCGGCTTGTCAGGGACCGCCTGCAGCGACACGCCGACTGCGGGCCCCGGCAGGATCTTCAGCAGCCGCGGCGTGAGGGTGAAGTACTCCCATTTCTCGTTCTGCGGGACGCAGATCACCTGGTATGCGCCGACCTTGGTGCCGGTGATGGTGAAACCCTGGAGCGTGAGGCCCGGGGAGAGGAAGACGGCAATCGGGTAGTCCGGCACGACATTGCCGAATGCGTCCATGGTCTTGCAGCTCACCTTGGTGGACTGTCCTGCGATGATGGAGTCCTTTTCGAGCGTGGTTTCGATCTTCTTGGGGACGCCCCAGCCCACGGTGAGCGTGGCCGGAGAGGAATCCTGCAACCCGGAGATGGGCTCCACGCACGCGACCTGGTAGGTCCCGACCTTGATCGCGACGATCTTCATTCCGAACAGGTCGAGACCGACCTGGGGATTGACCGCGACCTTGGCGGGCAGCTCGACCTTGTTGCCGTAAGCGTCCTGGATGGCGCAGGTGACGAGGACGGTCTCGCCGGCCTTGACGTTGCTGCTGGAGAGGCCGGTATCGATGGTGCTCGGCTCGCCGGGGGTCACGGCGATGGTGACCGGGGTCTCGTCGACCACCTCGCCTTCCTTCCACTTGGCCCGACAGGCGACGTTGTACTTGCCCACTTTGTGGAAAGTGATGGCCAGATCGGTGACGTCCACGTCGGCCGGTCCGGAGATCTGGAGGTATGTGACGTAGGTCCCTTCGTCGAGACCGGTGACCTGGCACTTGACCTGGAGGGGGATGCCGGCGGGTACCGTCTGGAGGTCGGTGTACGTCGTCACCGTCACAGCAGGCACGGGGAGGTCGGGGGCCGTGTCGGCCGCAGTATCCGGAGGCATCGCGTCCGTATCGGGTTGCCCGGCCTGGTCCGGGGCATCCGGGCTGTTGTCCTCCGAAATGGCGTCCTCGGGAACGTCGGCCGGGGTGATCTCCATGGTCCCATCGCTGTTCCTGCCGCTCCACTCCTCGTCCACCGCATCGGGACCGTCCTTCCCCGTGTCACCTCCCTCGGTGGTGACACCGCCCGAGCAGCCGGCGAGAACGACCAGGACCGAGACCAGAACGCCCGCAAGAAGTCGCTTCATCGGTAGCCTCCGCCAGACAGCGATGGGAACCTGGGGGGTCTTCCCTTCCCAGGCACGGGTATTCTATACGCGTGGATAGGAACGATGCAACAGCTACCAATGGAGGGCGGCAACTCCGAGCAGCACGCCGGCCAGACAGACCAGGGAGCCGGCCAGCGCCCAGGTCCATACGGGAATCCCGCCGTACTCGCGGGTGAGGTGCCTCACCGTGCGGTCCGCGAACGACTCCGGGAGGTTCCACCTGTAGGCAGCGACCGTTATGTTGTCGCCGGCGCCGCGACGGTTGGCGAGCCCGACGAGCCGCTCGCATGCGGCCTGCGGGGGAAAGAGCCTGAACGCCTTGGCGATCTCCTGCCCGGACACCTTCTCGTAGAGGCCGTCGGAGCAGACGACCAGCACGTCGGACTGGGCGAGCTTGAGGGGGGTGCGGCGGACGTCGGGCTCGAGGGTCGCCGCCGCACCTACCGCGCGAGTCAGGAGATGTACGTCGGGGTGCATGCGCGCGTCCTTGGGCGAAACCTCGCCTGCGGACACGAGGTCCTGCACGCGGCTATGGTCCGCCGTGAGACGGAAGGCCCGCCCGGACCGCACGAGGTAGGCCCTGGAATCCCCGGCGTGGGCAATGTGCGCATTGCACCCCTGCATGATGACGGCCATCACGGTGGTCCCCAGGTGGCGGTTGCCCCGGCTCGCCTGGGCCGCTCGATAGACTTCGGTGTTGGCCCGCAGCAGGGACTGCTCGAGGAGGCTGCGCACCTGGTGGGGATCGTTCCACTGGATCTCCGCAAACTCCAGCTCGTGGATGATGGCATCCGCGGCCATCCCGCTGGCGACTCGGCCTCCGTCGTGCCCCCCCATACCGTCGGCCACCAGCAGGAGGACGCCTTCCGGAAGCTCTCGTACCAGCCCGAAATCCTCGTTCGATGCCCTGACCTGGCCCGGGTCGGTGGCTACCCCGGTCTCGAACGCTTTCTGTCGTTGCACGAACGGACCTCCGTGGACCGCCGCCCGGCTGAGCACGCCGACGGACCGCCGGCCTGGAAGGAGACCTGGCGACGGATTCGGCAATCCGGCCCCGACCGTCGGGGCAATCAGACCCCCGTACAGTATACAAACGGCGGGCGACTGGTCAAGGGCGCGGTGTGCGATGTGGAAGTGACAGCAGCGCAGCCGGGCACACGACAGAAGTCCCGGAACAGCTCGCCGGCAAGGTATCGGGTCCCCCTGCGGTCCCCCTTCTTGCGGGCCCGGACGTAGTCGTTCAGGACGTTGCCCGCAGAATCGGCCCGGGCCCCGGGGCGCTCCAGGTTCATGTGCGATTCCTTCACCCTGCCCGAGCCGACGTGGACGAACCGCACCGTGCCGTCCTCCAGGCTCCCGGTGACGATCCCGATGTGGGTGAAGTCGTCGTCGTTGCTGCGGTTCCGGTTGCGGTCGTAGGTATTGTCGAAGATGACCAGGTCGCCGACGAGAGGCAGCCCGGTGTGCAGCAACCCTTCCTTCTCGCACCACGCATGGATGTTCCCCGTTCCCCCCTTGCCCTGGCTGCCCGACGGCCCCCCGGTGCAGCCCAGCCTGACGAGCACGGCATGCACCAGCTCGGAGCAGCTCATCGCGAACCGCACCCCATCCACTTCCAGGACGCCCGCCCGAAGGAACCGAACCGCCTCGGCCGCCATCCGCTCTCCGAACTCGCCCTCTGCCCGCAGGTCGTCCTCGCCCCGCGGCAGCTCCGGGAGCGGGCCGACAGCCTCCGGCGAAGGCCGGTCTGGCCCCGACGGTACGGGACGGTCCGGCTCCGGCGGCCCGGGGATGACCTGCGGCTCGGGCGACGTGGTGCGGCAGACGGTGACGCAAGACGCACCGGCCAGGAGCACCAGCACCGCGACCCATGAAACGGTGCGAACGGTCATCTCTCCTCCCCCGAGCTCCTCCTGAACACCGCTACGGCAACCGGGAGGCGAAGAAACGGGACCTCTCGCCCCCGGTACTCGAGTCGCAGCGTCGGCAGCACCTCGGCCATGCCGATCCGCTGGCGCCAGAGGCGCGAATCCTCCAGCACGAAGAACCAATTGGCCACGTAGCCCACGCCGCTGCGCTCCAGGTAGTCGTTCCACGCACGGTTCTTCATGACCCCCACGTACTCCCAGTCGTTGGCCAGCCCATCCAGGTTGATCACCGGTCTGTGCGCGAAGTACCCCAGGATGCCTGCATCCCAGGACGCTACCACGGCATCGGGAGGAGTGTGCTCACGAATCCATTCCGCGGCGGTCCTCCCTTCGCTCTGGATCGCACGGGACACGAACAGCACGGGCTCCCCCCGCACCAGGTCCCGGACAAGCAGGCCCGAGATCACCGCCGCCGCTGCCACAACCGCCCGGGCCAGGCCATTCGCCCGCGGAACGAGACCGGTCAGCCGCTGCACGGCCATCGCGGCCACGTGTGCGGCCAGCAGCGTCTCGATCAGGTAGTACCACGAGTACGATTCCGCCACGCCCCCGCGGACCGCCAGGTAGTGGATGCAGGCGATCACGGCCAGGAACCGATACGCGCTGCGTGCGGCCCCGGGCGCGACCGAGCGGCCGAGCCGCCACGCTGCCCAGGCGACTGCGGCGAGCGCCAGGGGGGAGAGGACCCTCAGGACCGAGACGTCGACCAGGAACTTGAGACTGGGGAGCACGAGGCACAGGTTGTCGAAGCGGTCGACCAGGGACATCGGGTACACCGCCGTCTTGACATGGGACGAGACGGTCGACACGGTGCCGAAACGGGCCAGATTCCACACGAGCCACGCTCCCACCGGGATGGAGCAGGCCAGCGCACCACCCAGCAGGCGGCGGACCGCTACGGCTCGCGACGGTCGCTCGCTCCGGGCGCGCTCGCCATTCGTCTCGACGGTTGCGGCCTCACTTGGCGAGGCAATTTCGATCAGCCTCCTTGGCGCGCTCGCAGGCCCCGCCCTTCCCGGGGCCTTCCCCCCGCTGCCGGGCAACCCGACGTCGAGCATCCAGCGCCAGGCCAGCAGAATCAGGGCCGGAAACACCAGGAGGACCAGGTCGAATCGAGCCAGGCAGGCGAGGCCGCCCAGCAGGGAGGTGCGCAGGAGAAGGCCGAAGTCACGCGAATCGCACAGCCTGCGCCAGCCCTCCAGGAATGCCAGCAGGATCAGCACGGCAACGGCCGATTCCATGCCGGAGAGCCAGAACCGCGACAGCGCCCACGGGTTGAACAGCACGAGCAGCCCCATGACCCGGGCAGCAGAGCCGGCAAGGGGAGAGAGCAGCAGCCGGAGCCAGACGATCCCGCCCGCTGCGAGCAGGAGGGCCGCGAGCTGGGCAGCGGTGACGAACTCGGCGTCGCCGGCCGGCACTGCCCGATGCAGGACGACCAGCATGCACAGCCAGAGCGGGTGGAAGCCGTTGGTCTCGTGGATACCGTCGAAGGAGACGAGCCCTCGGACATCCACGTTGCGGGCGATCTGCAGGTAGTAGTAGGCATCGTCCACGACGAACGTGTAGCCGCGGGAAGGGTCCAGCACCAGGACGAGGCACAGGAGAAGCACGGCGGCCCCGAGGAGCCAGTATGGCAGGTCTTCGCGGCGAAAGGCGGTCCCGCGGATGCCCGCAACGAGCAGCCCGACGCACACCCCCCAGGCAATGGAACCGGCAAGCCACGCCATGGTGCTCTCCTGCGACCGATTATCCCGACCACAGCCTCCGCGTCAACCCGGTTCGTCGGCTTGACACCGGAGGACCTGAGCGGACGATCCGCGGTCAACGCTTGGGCTTGACCCCAACGAGCGGCTTGAGCTCGACCTTGGTGTGGCAGACCCTCAGGTCCGCACGGTTCTGATCATAGCAGGCGAACAGGGAGGCCAGGCTGATGTCCTCCGGGTTCTCCGGGCCCCTGTGCGTGGCGGTGTTCCGGTCGAGGAGGCGGGTCATCCGGTTGCGCAACCGGCGCTCCTCCCGGTACCAGTACCATTTCCGCTTGTCCTGCGGGCAGGTCGAAATCTCCTCGGTCGGCTTCCCCTCGACGTCCACGAGCGGCGCCCCCCAGCGCATCTCGGGGCAATGGTACGGGTCGAACGACAGGTCGTAGACCCTCGCCATCAGGTCGGTCAGCGTGAGGGTGACCTTCCCCCCCGCAGAGTTGGTGTAGGTGAACTGGCATTGCGGGTCGACCAGCGACGCATTCCAGATGCGCACGAGATCGGCGTAGAGCTGGAGTGGCGCCCCCTGGTACCTGAGGCGTGCGTTCTTCTCGTAGGCCATGGTGACGCTCTTGACCACCAGGTCCCGCAGGGCGAAGACCGAGTAGCGGAGGCGGGCATCCCTCCCGGGGGTCGCATACTCCTCCCAGAGCCCCTCGGCTCCGTAGATGTTGGGCGGCAGATCGAGGGGGTGGGGCTTCTCGTGCATCCCGAACGTCAACGCCTCGTCGACCGAGCCGATCCGCTCCTGGATGAACGCGCAGAACCCCGAAATGCTGTTGGTGAGATCCTCGACTGGAAAGACGTACAGCCCGTTCTTCGAGATGCGGGCCCTCACCCACTCGTGGTAGGTCAGCTCGAACTGGTCGTACGGGAACTTGCCCTGGTACTGGGCCGTGCCGCTGTAGGCATAGGAGTCCTTGTTGAGCAGCCGCTCGATCCGGAAGCTCCCCTTCTCGTTGTCGAGCAGCTCGACGCGGAATTGGCGCCAGGAGCGAAAGCCCCCCCCGAAACGGGCCGAGCCCACTGCGTACGAAGGATTCCACACCTTCCTGGTGAACGTGCCGTCCGGATGGCCGTCGAGCAGGTAGATGTCGCCGTTGATGTTGTCGACCTTGTAGACGATGAGCACGTGCCCGTTGGGATCGTAGTAGACCGTCCCCGGGACGAGGCTGTCGATGGTCACGTCGATCGGGTACGTGTCGGTCCCTTCGAGCGAGGCATCCATTCGGTAGGCCGAGGAGCTGACCGCGCTGAGCAACCCATCGAGGAAGGTGGGGAAGTCCTTGAACTGACTGAAGTCCTTGAACTCCCTCGGCCTGTTCCCGGCCTTGTAGCGGTGCCCCTTGTTGGCCACGAACGACATGGGGCGGCCCGTCTTGTACGTGAAATAGGCCCGCATGGCATAGGGCAGGTTGGCGCAATCCAGGAGGACGTTCAGATCCTTGTCCGACTCGGTGAAGAGCGGGTTGACCGTCGGATCCTTCAGCCCGTTGATCAGGCGGAAGCTCTTCTTCTCCCTTGCTTCGCCTATGGCCTTGACCCAGGCGGAGAACTCGAGCTCCGCCTGCCGGTCCCATTGGCGCTCGATCTTCCAGGCCCCGGAGTCGAACCCGCCGCTTCGCACCTGTACCACGGGACGGACGTCGTTCTGCGCCGCGAACGACGGAAGGGACAGCAACGCTGCAACCGCACACAACAGGAGGAAGAGGGAGTTTCTCATGACCGACCGCCTCGACATCGGCGACGAATCCGGCCCGCCGCTCGCCGCCCGTCCCACACAATATAGCATTGCTCGCCGGGTTGACAATAAACGCGCAGGGACTACGATGGCGCCATGTTCGCACCGGCCGTGGGCCTGACAAGGATGTGGGGGCGGAGGGAGAATGAACCAGCCAGGAATGGGACCCGACGTACGGAAGGCAGCCGATGCTTCGAATACGTTTGCGCGGGGC
>VGRX01000033.1 GCA_016875215.1 Deltaproteobacteria bacterium | reverse complement strand
GGGGGCCGGTTCCGACACGGCCGACACGTCCGAGCCCGAGCCCGACATCGTCTATGACCTGAACATCGAGCCCTTCGACCCGGTCGAGCTCGAGGCCGCATGTGCGGACATCATCGATTCCGTGTACGGCGACCCGGGAGAGCTCCCCGAGCAGAAGGGGGCCGTGATCCGCTGTGCAGCGGACGGTGCGCTGACCATCGATGACATCAGGGGCGAGCTGCAGAAGGCGGGCAACGCTGGCAAGCTCGTCCGCAGCTCGGCCCGCGTGTACCGCGTGCTGTATCGGACCGAGCGCGGGAACGGCCAGCCGGGCTACTCTTCGGCACTGGTCTACCTCCCCGATGCCCCTCCGGCCGAGAAGCTGCCCCTCGTGGTTGCCTCCCATGGGAGCCGCGGGCAGGCTGCCAAGTGCGCTCCGTCCGTGGATGACCCGGCCGCGCAGTCGGTGCGGGATGACTTCATCCGCCAGGTCTACCCGCTCGTCGGCTTCGGGTTCCCCGTGATCGTTCCCGACCTGGCCGGCTACGCGAACTTCGGGGCCGAAGGCAATCCCCCCAGTGCCTATGCATCGGCCGCTGACGTCTCGAAGTCCACCCTCGACGGTGCCCGTGCGCTGCGAAAGCTGGTACCGTCCCGGGTCACCGACGAGATCGTGCTGACCGGCCATTCGCAGGGTGGCCACACCGCGCTGAGCGCTCTGGCTGCGTTGGACTCCTACGGGGCCGATGGCACAATCAAGGCCGTGGTCGCACATGCTCCGCTCTGGCTTTCCCAGCGTTCCTGGGGTGCGGTGTTCATCCTGGCGGATTCCTATCCGATCAAGACCGCCCCCGTGGTCAACGCGGTCACCATCTGGTACCACTACACCCATGCGGAGCTGCTCGACGGCCCCGAGGCCGCACTGGAGATGTTCCCCGAGGCCAACCGGGATGCGATCAAGCAGTTCGTCCAGACCGACTGCTGGTCCGACAACTACCCGATCCTGGAGACGCTGGGAAAGACGCTCCTCGACGTGTTCGACCCCGCCTTCTACATGGCGGTCATGGCCTCGGCCGGCGCCGGTGCCGCCTGCTCGGATGCGGAACCTGCCAAGTCCATCTGCGAGACGTGGATGAAGCGCTACATCGAGGATCGCCCGCACCTGGTGGGCGGTGCTGCCAAGGTGCCGCTTCTCGTGATCTACGGAGGCAAGGACACGACCATCCCGCCGGACCGCTTCCAGTGCGCGCTGGATCGGCTGGTCGAGGACAAGGTCCCCATGACCCAGTGCTTCGACCCGGACGCCTCCCACGGAGAGGTAGTTGCCACGCAGGCCGACTTCGTCCTGTCCTGGCTGGCCGGCCAGACCCTTGGAATCGACATCCCCGTCACCTGTCCTGCCGACGAGATCAAGCTGCTCGACAACAAGGGCAACCCCGTGAAGTGCCCCTCCATCCCGCCCAACGACTAAACATGGTCGCCTTGACCGTCAATCATCCGGCGGGGCTGTGAGGTCCGGTTTGACATGCCCCGCCTGCTGTGTAGGATCGCTGCCGGTTGCAGGCCAACGGTGACACTTCCTCGTGCTGCCGGTGTTGCATCCGGTGGAGGAGGGGGGAGAGAGGCAGCGGTGCCCGTGGACGTTGAAGAGTACTACCGCCGGTACGGGCCGATGGTGCTCCGCCGCTGCCGCAGTCTGCTCAAGCGGGAGGAGCTGGCCGTGGACGCGATGCAGGACACGTTCGTGCAGGTGCTTCGGCACCTGGAGCAGCTGGAGGGAACGGCACCTTCCAGTCTGCTGTACCGCATTGCGACCAACGTCTGCCTCAACCGCATCCGGACGCAGCGCCGCCATCCCGAGGATGCCGACGACGACCTGCTCGGCCGAATCGCCGCGCTCGACGAGTCGGAGCCCCGGGTGCTGGCCCGCAACCTCATCGACCGGCTGTTCGCCCGCGACCCCGTGTCGACACGGGAGATCGCGCTGCTCCACCTGGTGGACGGCCTGACGTTGGAAGAGGTGGCCGGGGAGGTCGGCCTGTCCGTGTCCGGCGTGCGCAAGAGGCTCCGTCCCCTCAAGGATCGCCTTGCCGGGCTTGCGGGGGTATGACCATGGACCGACGAATCCCGGATCTTCGGCTCGAACAGTACCTGCTCGGGGAGCTGCCTCCGGATCAGGCCGACGAGATCGCAGCGCTGGAGCAGAGCGACCCGGGCGTCCGGGCCCGGCTCGAGGCGCTGCGCACGTCGAACGAGTCGATCCTGCGGGACTACCCTCCCCGAGTGATTGCGGCGCAGGTTTCCCGGCGAGAAGCCGAGGGCCCCCGTCGCCGGCCGATCGGCTGGATGCTGCCCATCGCGGCCACGGCGGTGGTCGCTGCGTCAATCATCGTCTGGGTCGCCCGCGACGTCGGTCCGGAGCGACAGGGCCCCGGATATCGGTCCGGACCGCAGGAGACGCACGGGCCGAAGATGGTGGATCCCGGCACTCGTCTCAAGGGGGAATCGCTGCTGCTGCTCCATCGCGTGACCGCCGGGGACGGGGGGCACGAGGCCGACTCGACTCCTGATTCCGAGGACAATCCCAGGGCATTGGGGGTGGAGCTACTTTCCGACGGGGACTCGGCTTCCGCCGGCGACGTGCTCCAGCTCGAGTACGTGGCGGCAGGGGCCCCCTACGGCATGATCCTGTCCATCGACGGCCGTGGGACCGTGACGCTGCACTACCCGCCCGCCGAGGGCGGGGACACGACCCTTGCTCCCGGCGGTGCCGTGCCGCTGCCCCGCTCCTATGAGCTCGACGATGCCCCGGGGTTCGAGCGCTTCATCCTGGTGACCTCCCAGGCACCGGTGCCGGTTGCGGAGATCCTGGAGATTGCCCGCATCCTCGGCGCCGATCCGGCACGCCCGCTTCCGTTGAGGGCGACGCTGGTCCAGAAGTCGGTTCTGCTCCGCAAGCCTGGAGAAATCCGATGACCGCTTCCTTTCTCCGAGTGGTGGCTCTGCTGTCGGTTCCCGGGAGGCCGCTCGGAATCATCGTGATTGTCGCCGGCCTCCTGGCGATTCCGCTCGGGGCATTCGCCAAGAGCCCGCCTCCGGTGCGCCGCATGGCCCTGGTCGTCGGAGCGAACGACGGGGGCTTCGGCCGCGTCCCCCTGGCCTACGCCCACTCCGATGCAAGGGCCATGCACCGAGTTCTCCGCCAGCTCGGCGGCATCGAGACGGCAGATGCCAACCTCCTGCTCGGGGCGAAGAAGAGCGCGCTGGTGCGGGCCCTCGAACTGGAGGAAACGCTGCTGGCCGAAGCCCGGAAACCGGGCCTCCGAATCGAGTTCGTGTTCTACTACTCGGGCCACTCCGACGAGCAGGGGTTGCTCCTGGCAGGGGAACGATTTCCCTATGCCGACCTGAAGAAGGCGCTCACCGACCTGCCCGCGGACGTGCGCGTGGCCATCCTGGATTCCTGCGCGTCCGGTGCGCTCACCCGTTCCAAGGGGGGGAAGTTCCATGCCCCGTTCCAGGTGGACGAGTCGACCAAGGTCTCGGGCCACGCCTTCCTCACGTCCACGTCCGCGGACGAGGCCGCACAGGAATCGGACCAGGTCGAGGCCTCCTTCTTCACGCACTTCATGGTCTCGGGGCTGCGAGGTGCTGCCGACGTGAATCGCGACAAGCGCGTCACCCTGACCGAGGCCTACCAGTACGCATTCCAGGAGACGCTTGCCCGCACGCAGTCGACCCTGGCGGGCCCGCAACATCCCAGCTACGACTTCCATCTCTCCGGCGCCGGCGACCTGGTGCTGACCGACCTGCGGGCCACCTCGTCCCGACTGGTGCTGCCCGAGGGGGTGGAGGGACGGCTCTTCCTGCGGGACGAGGAAGGGCGGCTCGTGGCCGAGGTGAACAAGGCGGGCGACCAGGAGATCGGCATCGGCCTCGAGCCGGGCGAGTACACCGTGGCTCTGCAGCAGGGGGAAAGCCTGTCTGAAGGGCGGATCGCGATGCTGGAGGGAGCGGAGGTTCTGCTGGCTGTGGGAGAGCTGCGCCCCACCGACGCCGAGGTCGCTGTGGCCAAAGGACAAGTGCCGATCCTCGGAGTCACCGTTCCCGGCGCCCAGGCAGGTTTCCGGACCATTCCGTTTGCTGCGAACATCGTCCCGGGTGTCGGGATGAACCCGGTGGACGGCCGGGTCCACAACGTCGTCGCGCTCAATGCCCTGGTGGGGTACGGCGGGTCGCTCGGGGGCATCGAGCTGTCGGGTATCGCCTCGATCCGGCGGGGGGACGGCTGGGGGATCCAGGCATCCACGGGCGCCAGCATCGTGGGCCGCGACTTCCGGGGTCTCCAGCTCGCGGTGTTCGGGTCGGCCGCGGGACGGGACCTGTTTGGAATGCAGGGGGCCATGTTCGCCTGCGTCACGGGCGGGACCGCCCACGGCTTTCAGACCAGTGCGTTCGCCAACGTCGCTGCAGCAGGCATCGACGGCCTCCAGTGGAGCGGCGTGGCCAACTACTCCGGAGCGTTGTCCGGGACCCAGCTGGGTCTGCTCAACATCTCGAAGGGCACGACGTCGGGAATGCAGGCCGGCCTGTTCAACTACGGAGGCGCGGTCAAGGGGGTGCAGCTCGGCCTGATCAACGTGGCTGCGGAGAACGACGGGACCCCGATCGGGATCATCAACTTCGCCGGCAACGGGCTGTTCACGCCGTCGGTCTGGGTCAGCGACATCGCGATTCTCAACGTCGGGCTCAAGATGGGCAGCCGGCATGCCTACAGCATCCTTGGCGGCGGGTATCACAACTCGGAAGACATGGAATCGGTTTCCGACAAGGCGCACGCCCGCTACGGCCTTGTGTTCTGGGGGCTGGGCGGCCACTTCGACCTGTCCCGGCGCTGGTGGCTCGAGGTGGACGGCCTGTACCAGCAGCTCCTCGCATCGGACCGTCCGATCGAGGCCGCTGACGGAGTGGCGAGCGTCCGGGCCAGCATCGGCCTGCGCCTGTTCGACGTCGTGTCGTTCTACGTCGGCCCCACCCTCAACCTGGGCTGGTCATCGGCCCGACAGGACTTCGGCATCGACGAGTCGTTCTGGAACGAGGTGAACGGGGACGTGTTCGTGAACTTCAAGCCCGGCTTTGTAGCGGGCATGCAGGTCGAGCCCCCCCTCGGAAAGATGAACCGAAGGTAGCCCTACTCCCTCTTCCCGAATACCAGGATGTCTTCGGCTTTCTCGAGCGCCGCCTTGTCGATGCCCGGAACCTGGGCCAGGTCGTCGATCTCCGCAAAACCGCCCACGGAATCCCGCAGCTTGATGATCTCGTCGGCATTGGTGAAGCCGAGCGCCCAGAGGGTCGTTGCGTCGGCCTTGTTGACGTCGACCATGACCTCCAGGTCCGGGGCCAGCCGCTCGATGGTCTTCTTCCCGAACCCCTTGATGTCGTCCAGGTCTTTGACCGAGTCGAAGTAGCCGTGCTTCTGCCGGTGCTCGATGATCGTCTGCGCCTTCTTCTGGCCGATCCCGTTGAGCTGCATCAGGTCGGCCGCTGTCGCTGTGTTGAGATTCACCTTCTGGCCCGGAGCCAGCCCCTTCTTCCCCCCCTTCTTCCCCTTGCCCACGTACGGCACGCAGGTCTGGGGCCCTTCCTCGACCACGTAGAACGCGCACACGAGCTTTGCAAATGTGGCCTCTCCGATCCCCTTGATCTGGGTCAGGTCGCGGATGTGCTCGAACCGCCCCTTCTCCTGCCGGTACTCGATAATCCGCGCCGCCATCTTCTTGCCGATGCCGTGGACCTTCATGATGTCCGCTGCCGTGGCCGTGTTGATGTCTACCCGATCCGCCGGCTTGTCCTGGGCGGAAGCCACTCCCATGAAGACGACCATTGCCAACACCGCAACCAGCCCCGTCGTCGCCCTTCTCATCACGCACCTCCTGCGAGAACAGCGAAAGGTACTATAATGGATTGCCCAGGAATGATCCAGACCCGGGGGCAGGCACGGGGGCCTGCCCCTACCTGGCCTTGCCGGGGCAGCCGCCGCAGCCGCCTGCCGGGGCCTCGACCGGCTTGCCGGTGATCTTGGACTCGAGGCGGGACTTGAACATGGCGCGCTTGCCCGGGCAGCCGCCGGTCACGTCGACGGTGATGCCCTTCTCGACCTTCTTCACGTCGAACTTGAGGCCCGGAACGCTCCAGGGGCAGTTGGCCTTGTGGTCGTCCCCGCAACCGCAGGTCCCCTTGGCGCACGAGTCGATCTTGTCGGCAATCTTGTCCTGGGCGGCCTTGATCTCCTCCGGCTTGCCCGTGATGTCGATGGTCACGAAGAACGAGCCGTCGCCGTTCTCGAGGTACGTCATCTTGGCTTTGCCTGTCTTGAAGGGGCAATCGTCCCCGCACGGCATGTCGCAGGCAAGGGCTGCAAACTGGAACAGGATCACTGAAAGCGCCAGGATTGCCGCAACCGCTACTCTTCTCATTCTCAATCCTCCGAAATGGGGTTCAACACGTCGGCGGGATTCTACGCACGCCTGCTCTGGATTCAAGGGAGAAGTTGCAGCGAGCCCGCAGGGACTGTGGTTACGACCGACGATTCCTCGAAGCGCACGACGACCAGGGCCTTCTCTCCGGAGCCGATCACGGCCAGGACCCGGCCCGGGCCGTGGGTCCGGTGCCGGACCTGCTTCCCGGTCCAGGAGGGGCCTGGGGAGGCCGTGCCGGTGCGGTGCCCCCGCCGCGCCTTGGGCGCGTCTCCCCCATCCCTCGACTCGGCTCGGGACTGGCCGGGGGAGGCCGCGGCTTCCGAGGCCGTTGGTCCTGCGGCCGCCCCACGCCTGCCCTCCGAAGCCTCGGCGAAGGAGGGTGGGGGCGGCGCGGCGGGCCTTGACCGACGCGGCCTGGCCCGAGCGGGGTCGGGGGCTGGGGGCCTCTCGCCGCTCCCCTGGGAGGCTGCTGCTTTCGAGGCCGCTGGTCCTGCGGCCGCCCCACGCCTGCCCTCCGAAGCCTCGGCGAAGGAGGGTGGGGGCGGCGCGGCGGGCCTTGCCCGACGCGGCCTGGCCCGAGCGGGGTCGGGGGCCGGGGGCCTCTTCCCCCCCATCACGGCCGCGAAGCTGCGCCGTGCGGGGGCGTCCTCCCGCTCGATGAGGCTGTCCGGAATCTCGCCCACGAACCGGGAGATCTTGCTGAAGCTCCATTCGCCGAAACGGGCGCGGCTGCGGGCCCAGCTCACGACGACCCGCTGCCGGGCACGAGTCAGCGCCACGTAGAACAGCCGCCGCTCCTCCTCGACCTCGGACTGCGAGACGTGGCTCTCGTACGGAAAGAGCCCCTCCTCCATCCCGCTGGCGAACACTACGTCGAACTCGAGCCCCTTGGCCGCGTGCACCGTCATCAGCGGCAGACGGTCCTGCTCTTCCTGCCACAGGTCGATATCGGTGATCAGTGCCACCTGCTCCAGGTAGTCGATGAGCGTTCCGCTCTCGTGGATCCGCTGGAACTCGGTCATGGCCGTGATGAGCTGATCCAGGTTCCCCAGGCGGCTCTCCGCCTCGATCCGGTCGAGCGCGGACAGCTTCTCCACGTAGCCGGAGCTCTTGAGCACCTCCTGCGCCAGGGCTGCCACCGACAGCTTCGGCGCCAGCTCCTTCCATCGATCGATGAGCCGCACGAAGCCGGCCAGCGCCTTCACCCATCGCTCGGGCTCCTGGCCCTCTGCCAGCTCACGGGCCGTGGCGAGGAGCGGACGGTCCAGCGTGGCTGCCGCCTGCCGCAGCTTCTCGATCGCATTGTCTCCGATTCCCCTTGCCGGCTTGTTGGCCACCCGTACGAAGCTGACGTCGTCCCGCTCGTTCACGACCAGGCGCAGGTAGGCCAGCGTGTCCTTCACCTCGGCCCGCTCGTAGAACCGCATACCGCCGACCACGACGTGGGGCAGCCCCTGCCGCGCAAGCTCTTCTTCGAAGCTGCGCGACTGGGCATTGGTCCGGAAGAACACCGCCATCTTCCGCAGCGCGGTCCCCCGCTCCTGCTCCTTGCGGACCTGCAGCGAGATCCGCCGGGCCTCGTCCCCCTCGGAGTCAGCGGTCACGAGCACCAGGCCGTCGCCGTCCCCGTTCTCGGTCCAGAGCTTCTTCACGTGGCGGCGGCGGTTGTTCGCGATGACCTCGTGTGCGGCCTCGATGATCGTCCTGGTGGACCGGTAGTTCTGCTCCATCCGCAGGATACGGGCCCCGGGGAACGACTTCTCGAAGTCGAGCATGTTCTCTACCCGGGCCCCCCGCCACCCGTAGATGGACTGGTCGTCATCCCCCACCGCGCAGATCCGCTGGTGGGCGCCGACGAGCTGCTCCAGGAGCCGGAGCTGAACCTCGTTGGTATCCTGCATCTCGTCCACGAGCACGTACTGGTACCGCTCCCGGTAGAGGTCGCGCACGTCATCGTGCTCGCACAGAAGCTGGAGCATCCGCTCCATGAGGTCGGTGAAATCCATGGCATCGAGCCGGCGCTTGTGCTGCTCGTACCTCAGGAACGCCTGTGCCGCACGTTGGCGCCAGTCTCCCTCGTGCCTCGAGCCGGCCACCCACTTGTCGACCGGCCGGTTGTGACTCCGAAGCGTGTCGTACGCTCCGCACAGCGCCCTGGGAGCGAAACGCTTGCGGTCCAGGCCGAGCTCGTCGACGACCTGGCGCATGAGCACGGCCGAGTCGTCGGCATCGAAGATGAGGAAACGCGAGGTATAGCCGAGCCGGTCTGCGTGGCGGCGGAGCATCCGGGCGCACATGGAGTGGAACGTCCCCATCTCGAGCCCTTCCGCGGGAATCCCCACGAGCTTCTTCACCCGGTCCCGCATCTCCCCCGCTGCCTTGTTGGTGAACGTCATGGCCAGCACGCGCCAGGGCATGTACCCGAGGCGGGACAGGAGCCACGAGATCTTGTGCGTCACCGCCCGGGTCTTCCCGCTCCCGGCCCCTGCCAGCACGAGCATCGGCCCGTCGCACGACGTCACGATCTCCCGCTGCACCTCGTTGAGCGGCTCCAGGATCGGGTCCAATCTGTCACTCCACCGTCACGCTCTTGGCCAGGTTCCTCGGTTGGTCCACGTCGGTCCCCTTGAGGTCGGCCACGTGGTAGGCGAAAAGCTGGAGCGGCAGCACGGTCAGGAACGGAGAGAGCTCCGGCAGGCACGACGGAATCTCGAAACGGTCACCCGCCAGGTCCGCAACCTGGCGGTTTCCTTCGGTGAGCACGGCAATCACGGGACCGCTGCGGCTGCGGATCTCCTCCATGTTGGACAGGGTCTTCTCCCACGTCGGGCCGTTGGGGACCACGAAGAGGCTGGGGACCGAGTCGTCGACAAGCGCAATCGGACCGTGCTTCATCTCGCCGGCCGGGTAGCCTTCCGCATGCACGTAGGAGAGCTCCTTGAGCTTGAGTGCCCCTTCCAGCGCGATGGGGTGCGACACGTTCCTCCCCAGGTACAGCATGGAGCGGACGCGCTGGTGCTTGCGTGCGACTTCGAGGATGTGGGGATTCCGTTCGAGCACTTTCTCCATCTGGACCGGGAGCTCGGTGAGCCCTTGCACCAGGGTCGCGGCCCGGTCTGCGTCGAGCCGCCCCAACCTGCGCCCGAGCCAGACCGCGAGCAGCGCGAGCACCGCCATCTGGCAGGTGAACGCCTTGGTCGAGGCCACGCCGATCTCCGGTCCGGCGTAGGTGTACAGCACGGCATCCGCCATGCGGGCGAGCGTCGAGTCGACAACGTTGCACACCGACAGGATGGTGGCCCCCTTGGAGCGCGCCTCCTGGACGGCTGCTATGGTGTCCGCGGTCTCTCCGGACTGCGAGATGGCCACGACCAGGTGGGAGGAACCGACCAGCGGATTCCGGTAGCGGAACTCCGAGGCCACCTCCACGTCGCACGGGAGGCGGGCGAGATCCTCGATGAGCATCCGGCCGACGAGCCCGGCGTGGAACGACGTCCCGCAGGCCAGCAGCGTAACCCGGGTCAGCGCCTGGAGCCTCTGCTCCACCGGCCCCAACTCGTCGAGCACCACCTCTCCCCGGGTCAGCCCCAGCCGCGGGCGTAGCGTGTCCGACACCGAGCGGGGCTGCTCGTGGATCTCCTTGAGCATGAAGTGCTTGTATCCGCCCTTCTCCGCCATGGCCGGCGTCCAGGAGACGGTCCGGACCTCCCGGCTCACCGCCTCCATCGTCTCGACCGAGTGGATGCTCACCCCCTCGCGCGTCAGCAGCGCCAGGTCGCCGTCCTCGAGGAACTGGAACCGCCGCGTCACCTGCAGCAGTGCCGGGACGTCCGACGCCAGGTAGCTCTCCCCATCTCCCAGCCCGATGACCAGCGGCGACATGCGCCGGGCGGCCACCATGCGGTCCGGAGCGCGAAGATCGAGCACCGCGACCGCAAACGACCCGTGCAGCTCGAGGAGTGCGTCGCGCACCGCGCGCACCAGGTCCCCCTCCCGCTCCATGGCCCGCTGGACCAGGTGGGCGATGATCTCGGAATCGGTCTCCGAGGTGAACTCGTGCCCCTGGGCCTGCAGCTCACGCTTGAGTGCCGCGTAGTTCTCGATGATCCCGTTGTGCACGACGACCGTGTCCCGGAAGCGGTGCGGATGGGCATTGGCCTCGCTGGGTCGCCCGTGTGTGGCCCACCGCGTGTGCCCGATCCCCACGGTGCCCTCCGGTGCCTTCTGCGCCACGAGCGAGGCCAGCCGCGAGAGCTTCCCCGCACTTCGCAGGATCGTGAACTCCCCCCCGGAGATGGTCGCCACTCCCGCAGAGTCATAGCCCCGGTACTCGAGACGGCGCAATCCGTCCAGGAGGATCTCGATGCACGGCTGCTTCCCGACGACACCTACGATTCCGCACATGCCATCCACCTCCTTCTCTCTGCCGTTCCGGTGCCTTGCAGCCCGTCGCTCACGCTCCGGGTGGGGCTGGGGCCGGTGCCTTGCAGCCCGTCGCTTACGCTCCGGGTGGGGCTGGGGCCGGTGCCTTGCAGCCCGTCGCTCACGCTCCGGGTGGAGACGGGGGGGGTCTTTCCCTTCCGGTTCCTCTTGCGGCCCTTCCTCATCTACTTCCCGTCCTTCTTCGCCTTCCGCAGCTTGCGCTGTGCGGAGTATCCTTCGCGGTTGGCCTGGTCCACACGGCTGATCGCCAGCGCACCGGCCGGCACATCGTGAGTCACGGTGGTGCCGGCTGCGATGACCGCTTCCCTGCCGACCGTGACCGGCGCGACGAGCTGCGTATCGCTGCCGATGAAGACCCCGTCTTCGATCACGGTCTTGAACTTGCTGTACCCGTCGTAGTTGCAGGTGATCGTGCCGGCCCCGACGTTCACGGCCTTCCCGATGTCGGCATCCCCGAGATACGAGAGGTGGTTGGCCTTGCTTCCCTCGCCGAGCACGGTCTTCTTGGTCTCGACGAAGTTGCCGATCCTGGCCCCCTTGCGGAGCACGGTTCCGGGCCGCGTGTGCGCAAAAGGCCCCACTGCGCACCCGGGGCCGATCTCGGACGACTCGAGCACACAGTACGGGAGCACCTTCACTCCCTCGGCGAGCTGAGTGTCCTCGAGGATCGAGCCGTCGCCGATTCGGCAGCCCGGGGCGACCTTCGTGCGCCCCCGAAGTGCCACGTTGGCCTCGAGCAGGACATCCGGCCCCACCTCCACGCCGAACTCCACGTCCACGCTCTCCGGGTGGGGCATCCCGACGCCGGCCAGCATGAGCGCGTGGTTCCGTTCGGACCGGATCCGGTGCGTGACCGATGCCAGCTCGGCCCGGTTGTTCACCCCCTCGACCTCTCCGGCATCCCGCACCAAGAGCATCTCCGCAAGACCGCCGCCCGACACCACGTGCTCCACGAGGTCGGTCAGCAGGTACTCCCGCTGGTGCTCCGCAGGTTTCACCTGCCCCAGGAAGTCCCTCAGGTACGCGAGCTTCACCAGGTAGATGCCTGCGTTGACGATATCGAGCGACTTCTCCTCTTCCTTGAGCTCCTTCTGCTCCCGGATGGCCTGGATCACTCCCGAGTCATCGAACAGCACACGCCCGTAGCCGAACGGTTCCGCTGTCCTGAACCCTACGAACGCCACGTCCGCCTTCCGCTCCTCGGCCAGCTTCTCCAGTCGGCAGATGAGCCCACGGGTCAGCGCGGGAACGTCCCCGTTCAGGATGAGCAGCCACCCCTCGACGCCCTCCAGAGCGACGAGACCGGCCCGCACCGCATCCGCGGTCCCGAGCGGCTGGTCCTGGCGTGCGAAACGGAATCGGGGCTCAGCGGGCAGGGATGCCCGCACCGCGGCCTCGACGTCGGGAAGGTACTCCCCGCTGACCACGACCACGGGCCCGTCCACGCACTCCACGGCAATCGCAGCGGGGAACACCACCATGGGGCGCCCCAGGATCGGCATCAGCATCTTGGTGGAGGCCGAGTGCATGCGCACTCCGCGGCCACCGGCAAGGACCATCGCTGTCACGTTCTTCATGGGAGGCTGGCCTCCATGGCGTAGAGGGGATCTCCCGGGCGGGGCGAACGAGTCCCGTTCCCCGCCCGAGAGGTTTCGCTCGGAATCAGGGCAGTTCAACCACGATCACGGAGTCCGATTCATCCCAGTCGAGCAGCTTGGACCCGGTGTAGTCGTAGTACTGCGTCTTCTCCTGGGCCATGAGCCAGTCGTCTCCGCTCCAGCCGCCGTCGTAGTCCCGGACCTGGATGCCGAAGTACGGCTTGTTCGGGTACGCGAACCCGTAGAAGTAGTTGCGCCCCAGCTCGACTGCGAGGTCGAGGATCGTCCCCGGCGCCACGTCGTTCTTGTACCAGTTGTTCTGCAACCCGTAGAAGTTGCTGAGCATGAGCTGCTCCCATCCGCCGCCGTCGTGCATGTACAGGTTGATGAAGGGATCCGCGTTGCCGTTGAACGGGTCGCCCGTCACGTAGACTCCGAGGTCCTTCACCGTGACCTTCACGACGTAGGGGTTGTACACATAGGTGAACGAGAAGGTCCCCCAGCCGGAGTTGAAGTGCCGCCGGACGAAGTCGACGGGGTTCCAGAGAATCTCTCCCTCCGGGTCGAGGGGGTAGTTGCCGTCGACGAACCGCCAGGGTGCCACCGACTTCGAGGAGGTCGAGCCGCTGTAGTGGAAATGGCCGAACGCGTCGAAGAGCTTGCCCGCACCGATCTCGAGCTTCTTGGGCCAGAGGGTATCGTTCAGAGCGGGCATCTCGTAGTACACCTCGTCGTTGTCCAGGACGGGGCTCTCCGCAACGTTCCCGAAGCGGTAGACCACCCCGGTGCCGCCGGGGAACCCGTTCACGTCCCAGTTGGACACGTCGTTCCACAGGTACGCATCGCCCCAGATGCCGTGGTCCTCCCCGTGCACGTACACGATGGGGTGGTGGTCGGTGGGGAAGAAGAGGTCCCAGTTGATGTCTCCGTCGATGGAGGCCGAGCCCTTGAGGGGGCTGTTGGGCGGCGTGTACTGGAAGAAGGTGTCCTCGGTCATGGTCTCCATCATGACCAGCTTGCCGTAGCTGCTGCCGTCCTGCTGCACCACGAGCAGGACGCCGCGCATCGTGTTCTCGTAGTTGGCTCCGAGCGGCCACTTGGTCCACCGCCGGGGGAAGAAGACGTAGTAGCCGAGGTACCAGTGACTCGATGTCTTGACGAACGAGTAGTACACCGTGCCCTTCTTGTGCCCCTTGCCGAGGTTGGCCACGTTGTTGACCGCGTTCCAGTCGCCGTCGAAGTTCACGGCCCGGAACACGTCGAGGCCGGCGCCGGCGGGGTCGGTATCGACGTAGAAGGTCGGGGCCCACCACTCCCACACCTTGGCGGTCCGGCACGTCCCGCTCGCCTGGTCGCAGAGCTGCTCCTTGGGGCAGTCATAGTCGTCTTCGCAGTTGGGCGGCGGGCAGACCGCGTCCTTGCCGTCGCAGTTCTCGTCCTTGCCGTTGTCGCAGATCTCCTGGGCCGCAGGATTGACCTCGGAGTTCTTGTCGTCGCAATCCGGTCCCTTGCAGTCCGCCCCGATCCCGTAGCCGTCCTTGTCCCCGTCGACGCAGTTGAACGGACACTCGTCCTTCTTCCCGTCGCAGTTCTCGTCGACGTCGTTGCCGCACACTTCCTTGGCCAGCGGATTGATGGCCGGATCGCTGTCGTTGCAATCCGGGCCCGTGCAGACGTCCCCCTGGCCGTAGCCGTCACCGTCGTTGTCCAGGCAGGTGCACGGCAGGTCCTGGCCGTTGCAGTCCTCGTCCTTTCCGTTGCCGCAAACCTCCTTGGCCCCGGGGAACACGGTCTTGTCCGCATCGTTGCAGTCCACGACGGGGCAGGCGCCGCCGACGCCGAAGCCGTCCTGATCGAGGTCGTCGCAGGTGGGCGGGCAGGTCGCGTCGCCATCCACACAGTCATCGTCCAGCCCGTTGCCGCACACTTCCTTGGCCTTGGGATTCACCGCGGCGTTGCCGTCGTTGCAGTCGTACCCGTCGCAATCCGGGCCCACGCCGTAGCCGTCGTTGTCGCTGTCCTTGCACTCGGGCGGGCACTGGTCCTTCTTCCCGTCGCAGTTCTCGTCGATGTCGTTGCCGCACACCTCCACGCCGTTCGGGTGGATCGTGTTGTTCTTGTCATCGCAGTCGTTGCCGGTCGGGCAGTCCGCGGCCGGGGCCATGTAGCCGTCCAGGTCGCTGTCCTTGCACTGGGCCGGGCAGACGTCGTCCTTGCCGTCGCAGTTCTCGTCCACGCCGTTGCCGCACGAGTCGGTCCCCCCCGGCTTCACCGTGTTGTTGTAGTCGTCGCAGTCGGTCCCGGTCGGGCAGTCGGTCGACTTGCCCATGGCCCCGTCCTTGTCCAGGTCGACACACGGGCTGGGGCACACGTCATCCTGTCCGTCGCAGTTCTCGTCCTGGCCGTTGCCGCAGGTCTCCGGAGCCCCGGGATACACCGTGGCGACCTTGTCGTCGCAGTCGAGCTTGATCCCGACCGGGCATCCGGCGCCAACGGCATAGCCGTCGCCGTCCGTGTCCAGGCACGGCTGCTCCACGACGTTGTCCGGTCCGACGGTCTGGTCCTTGCCGGTGACGATGTCCTCATCGGGCAGGAGTACCGTGGATTCGCTGCCGCAGGCCGCCAGCAACGCGACCGCTGCGAGCGGAAGAACGAAGAGCTGAACGAAACGCTTCATGCTGCACCCCTTATGGCTTTGGAGGGTCCCATCTCCCTCCGGTTGTTTCGGGAACCCGTGTATACACATACAGCGGGCGCGAGGCAAGGGTTTTCGGGATCAGCCCCTGCACCGAAGTAACTTGACAATGTTCCCGTTTGCCCTCAGTTTTTCCGACATGAAGAACGGTGATGACAGGGATGCCGTGCGTTCGGGCGCGGGAGGTAGCGGAAGTGAGAGCGGTGCTCCCGTGCGTCCGGGGGCGGGAAACGGCCGGGAGGAGTCGGTGGACACGCTGCGCCAGGAGCTCGTGCTCAAGACCCGGCAGCTGCAGGCCGTGGGCGAGATCTCCGCTGCGCTGGCCTCGACCTGGGACCTGGAGGCCACGCTGGAGGTCATCACCCGGGTCACGTCCGAGGTCATGGGAGTCGCATCCTGCTCCATCTACCTGCTCCAGGAGAGGCGGGGCGGCAGCCGACGGGACGAGCCGGGTACCGGAACAGGACCGGTCCAGGACGGCGTCTCCCGGGAGGGTGGCCATGCACAGAGGCGGGAGGGTTGCGATGCGCAGAGGCCGGAGGAGGGGTCCCGGCGCCTCGTGCTCAAGGCCACCACGGGGTTGGCCAAGGCGGCCATCGGCGTCGCCGGGCTCGATGGGGGCGAGGGACTGACCGGCTGGACCGTGACGCACGGCCTTCCGGTCGCGGTCACCGACGTACTCCTGGATCCCCGGTTCAAGCTGCTCCCCGAGACGGACGAGGAGGGGCTTCGCTCGCTCCTGGCCGTCCCTCTGGCGTTGCAGGGGCGGGTCATCGGCGCCATGAACGTCCAGACCGCGCAACCGCACGAGTTCTCCACCGAGGAGGTGGAGCTGCTGTCCATGATCGGCAACCTGGCCGCCGGTGCGCTGGAGAAGGCCATGCTGTATGACCGGATGCGCCGGCAGATCCGGGAGCTGGAGGGGCTCGTCGAGGTGAGCCGCACCATCGTGTCACCGCTCTACCTGGACGACATGCTTGGCGTGGTGGCGCAGATGGCAGCCCGGGTCATGGCGGTCCGGTCGGTCGTCCTGCACCTGCTGGACGAGGCGACCGGGTGCCTGACCCTGCGTGCGGGCCACAACACCGCGGCCGCGGCCAGAGAGCGCCAGTCATTCGACATCGGGGAAGGTCTTGTCGGAGAGGTGGCCCGTGAAGCCAGGCCCGTGGCCGTGGCCGATGTCCGGCAGGATCCGCGCTACGTCAACCGCAGGCTTGCCGAAGCCGAAGGGCTCGTCTCGTTCCTGGGCGTGCCGCTCGTCGTGCGCCAGCGGATCGTGGGCGTGCTCTCCTGCTACACCGAGTCGCCCCACGATTTCGCCCCCACGGAGATCGACCTGTTCTCCACTCTGGCGAACCAGACCGCGCTGGCCATCGAGAACGCCAGGCTCGTCATCAGCACCGCGGTCGTCCGGGAGATGCACCACCGGGTCAAGAACAACCTGCAGAGCGTGGCCATGCTGCTGCGCCTCCAGATGGGCTCGTCCAAGGACGAAGGGACGCGGGGCATCCTTGCGGGGGCCATGGCGCGCATCCTCACCATCGCTGCGGTGCACGAGACGATGAGCGAGCAGGGGCTGTCCCTCGTCGACGTCCGCCAGGTGCTCGAGCGGGTCGCGGCCAGCGCGACCCAGCTCGTTGCGGGCAAGGAGGTGTGCATCGAGGTCGTCGGGGAGCCCCTGGCGCTGCCGTCCCGCATGGCCACGTCGCTTGCCCTTGCCGTCGGCGAGTTCGTCCAGAACGCGGTCAAGCACGCTTTCCCCGGCCGCGAGACGGGGAGGATCCGAATCCTCGTCCAGCCGGGAGCATCGACCCACGAGGTGCACGTCGTGGATGACGGCGTGGGCAGCGCGGGGACGCGTTCGGAGCGCAAGGGGCTGGGAATCGAGCTGGTCCAGACGCTGGTCTCGCATGATCTGAAGGGACAGTTCGAGTTGACATCGGCGCCCGAAGGTACGCGGGCCGTGGTGCGGTTTCCGGCACCGGTCGGCCCCGGTACCGCCGGCCGATAGCGCAGGAGGAAGCTCATGAAGCCGCTGCACGTCCTGATAGCCGAGGACGAATCGCTCATCCGGATGGGCCTCAAGCTCATCCTCGAGGAGGCGGGACATACGGTCTACGCGGCAGAGGACGGCCAGACCGCGCTCGACCTGGCCGAAAGCCGCACACCGGACATCGCCATCCTCGACATCCGCATGCCCCGCATGGACGGTATGGAGACGGCCCGCCGCCTGTACGACCGATCGCCGCTTCCCATCCTGTTCCTGACCGCCTATGGAGAGCGGGAGCTCGTCGAGAAGGCTGCCCGGCTGCCGATCCAGGGCTACCTGGTCAAGCCGTTGCGGGAAGCGGAGCTGTTCGCCATGATCGAGGTTGCCCTGGGCCGCTTCGAGGAGCAGGCCAGGACCGCCCGGGTCGCGGCCGACGCCAATGCCGCCCTGTCCGAGCAGCGGACCATCCAGCGGGCCAAGGGGCTGATCATGCAGCGCGAGGGGGTCAGTGAGCTCGAAGCGCACCAGCGCCTCGAGAGACAGGCCCGAAGCGAGCGACGGCCTCTGCTCGAAGTGGCCGAGGAGATCGCGGGCCCGGCCCCCGCTGCCGACCGCACGATTCCACCGACATCCAGCCCCAGGTGACCCGATGCCCAGGTACCACATCCGGACCGCTCCCGCCCCGGCGCCGTTCGTGTGCCCCGCACGCTTCCAGAAGGACGAGACCGACCTGTACGTGAAGTACGGCCACCGCGTCTTCCCCGGCCGCTCCGACCGGGGGGATTCCTACTGGACCGCGGAGATCATCACGCAGACCTGGTTCATGGCCGAGACCGGCCGCATCCCCATCAGCGGCGCCGGCTACGGCGGCCCGTTCTCCGGGCCCGGCTTCGACTCGATCTGGCTCGACATGTCGGAGATCGTCCGCCCCACCCGGGACGGAATCCACGGACGGGAGACCATCTCCACCCGGGTGGTGCTGGGCGGAGCACCCGAGATGCTCGAGTTCGACTCGGAAAGGCGCCTGCTCTCCCGCATGCCTCCGACTCTCGACCTCCCCTTCCCGGTCGCGTTCGGCCCTCTCCCGATGGAGCTGCCCGGCGATGGCCCCAACCAGGCCTTGACCCTGGCTGCCGACCACCTGTCCACCCTGTTCATTCGCACCACGGATACCCTGAAAGGGGGCGGGGGCGAGAAGCTCGCCCTCCGCCTGTGCGCCGCGGACTTCGACCAGCCCGGCCTCCTCGAGTCGCTGGCGGCCTCGGGCCCGGTCTACGTGGAGATCGAGGAGGAACCCTGGGACCTGGAGCGGTTCGAACGGGCAGTGACCCTGTTCCCCAATGCCCTCGTCGCACTGAGGCGACGCCTCGGCCCGGACAGCCCGGCCGAAGTCGAGCGCCTCATCCGCAGGGGGGTGCGCATCTTCCACCTGTTCGCAGACATCGAAGGCCGCGACTCGGCCGGACGGCCGCTCCCCGAGTCGCTCCGGGCCGTGCACACCCATGCGGTCCGCTGCCGCTGGCGCGACAGCCTCTCGTTCCTCGTCAGCGGCGGCATCGCCGCGGCCGAGCACCTGCCCAAGATCGTGGCCTGCGGTGCGGACGTCGCCGTGCTCGACCTGGTCCCCCAGGTGGCCTGGGGGTGCGCACTCTGGGCCGACCGGATCCAGTGCCACACCGAGGAGAACGGGGTCGACGTCGAGTGGGGAGCCCAACGCCTCGTCAACCTCATGGCAGCGTGGCGGGACCAGCTCCTCGAAGCCATGGGGGCCATGGGGATGCGCGAGGTGCGCCGGCTTCGCGGAGAAACCGGCCGTCTCATCTTCGATGACGTCGAGAGCAAGGCCTTCCGCCGGAGCTTCCAGGCAGCGGCCCCGCTCGGCGCCTACCGCCGCCTGAAGGAAGGGGCCGGGACCGAAGGGGACATGCGCTGGACCCAGGCCCTGGGGCTCTCGACCCGGGAACAGGCCCGCCACGGCCGCCCGCACGGCGAGCTCGAGTTCCGCGTCGGCGCCTCCGGCGGCGGCTTCGACCGGCTGGCCTTCGCCTTCGAGCTTGACGACGGATGGCACGAGCAGCTCGCTGCTTTGGCCTCGGGAGAGAGCCGCTGCCTGGCCGACCCCGACCGGTTCGACCTCTCCATTCCGCTCAACCGCCGCGGGGACGAACGGCCGCTCATCACGCTCCCCGTCCCCTGGTACGGGGCCGGCATGTCGTTCGGAAGCGTCGGCGTCCCGGTCATGCTCGCCCGCGCCATGGCCGCACAGCGGCTCGGGACCTTCATGTCGACCGGAGAAGGCGGCTACCCCGAGGCACTCATCCCCTATGCCGACCACGTGATCACGCAGGTGGCAACCGGCCTGTTCGGCGTCAGCGAGGCCTCCATCCAGAGGGCCCGCATGGTCGAGTTCAAGTACGCCCAGGGGGCCAAGCCGGGGCTCGGCGGCCATCTCCTCGGGAACAAGAACACCGAGCCCGTCGCACGGGAGCGCGAGGCCGTCCAGGGAACCTCCCTGTTCAGCCCGTTCCCGTTCCACAGCGTCTATTCGGTCGAGGACCACCGGAAGCACATCGACTGGGTGAAGATGGTCAACCCGACCGCGCTCGTCAGCGTGAAGGTTTCCACCCCCTCCGACGTGGACATGGTCGCGGTCGGCTCCTACTTCGCCGGGGCCCATGTCGTGCACCTGGATGGCGCCTACGGTGGCACGGGGGCTGCCCCGGAGATTGCCAAGAAGAACATCGCCATGCCGATTGAGTACGCCGTCCCGAAGGTCCATCGCTTCCTGCTGGACGAGGGGCTGCGCGACCAGGTCACCCTCATCGCCTCCGGAGGCATCCGAACCGCGTACGACGTGGCCAAGGCCATTGCGCTGGGGGCGGACGGATGCGTCATCGGAACCGCAGAGCTCGCGGCCATCGGCTGCACCCGCCTGGGAAGCTGCGAGCAGGGGCTCGGCTGCCCGTACGGGCTCACCACCACCGACCCGGAGAAGAGCAAGCTCGTCGAAGTCGAAGCCTCGGCCTCGAACATCGCAAACCTGTACCTGAGCTGGAGACGTCAGCTCGCCGCCATCCTCGATGCTGCCGGCCTGAGGGCCGTATCCGAGCTGCGCGGCCGAACCGACCTCCTCCTGTACCTGGAGTAGCCCGAGATGAGAACCGAAGACCGAAGGGCATTGCTCGATTCCCGCTCCGTTCTCGTCGACCATGCGACGGCCCCTCGCTGCCCGGACGCGGCAGAAGGGGGGTGCGGCGTCATCGGGCTGGCCTCGGACCAGCCGATAGCGGGGCGGCACATGCTCACCGCCAGCCGGCAGATGCACAACCGGGGCAACGGGAAGGGCGGAGGCATCGCGGCCGCAGGGTTGGACCCGGTGCAGATGGGGGTATCAGCCGAGATCCTGAGGACCCACTACCTCCTCCAGGTCGCATACCTGGATCGCGGGGCACGCGGGGCGGTCGAGCGGGAGTGCATCGAGGGGCGGCTCGACGTCACCCGAGCGTACGAGGTCGAAGCGCTTCCGGACTGGAGGGCCGTGTCGGGCATCGAGGTCGCGCCTCCCGCCCTGGTCCGCTACTTCTGCCGCGTCCGGCCGGAGATCCTCGCCGAGTTCTCCGAGCGCAATGCCCTGCGCCACGTTCCCGCCCGGTCGGTGGAGGACGAGTACATCTACCAGAACAGCTTCCGCCTCAACCAGCGCTTCTACTCCAGCCTCGGCAACAAGCGGGCGTTCGTCACCAGCCACGGCCGGGACATGCTCGTGGCCAAGATCGTCGGCTACGCGGAGCAGGCGATCGAGTACTACCGCATGAATGACATGACCGCGCACGTCTGGATCGCACACCAGCGCTACCCGACCAAGGGCCGGGTCTGGCACCCGGGCGGGGCGCACCCGTTCGTCGGCATGAACGAGGCCCTGGTGCACAACGGTGACTTCGCCAACTACCACCGGGTGACCGAATACCTGCGCCAGCGCAACATCGCTCCGCTCTTTCTGACCGACACGGAGGTAAGCGCGCTCCTCTTCGACCTCTGGGACCGCATCTACGGTTACCCGCTGGAGGTCGTCATCGAGGCGCTGGCACCGACCACGGAACGGGACTTCGCCCAGCTTCCCCCGGAGAAGCAGGAGCTGTACCGGGCGATCCAGCAGACCCACCTGCAAGGGAGCCCCGACGGCCCGTGGTTCTTCATCCTGGCCCGCAGCCGGCCCGAGGAAAGGCGCTGGCAGCTCCTCGGAATCACCGACACGTCCATGCTGCGTCCCCAGGTGTTCGCACTGTACACCTCACAGGGGCCGGCCCCGGTCCGCATCGGCCTCATCGCATCGGAGCGCCAGGCCATCAACGCATGCCTGGCCAGCATCTCCGCCGAGGATTCGCGCTTCCAGCCCGTGGCCGACCTCTATTGGAATGCCCGCGGCGGTTCCTACACGGACGGCGGTTCCTTTGCTTTCACCGTGGAGCGCGGGACCGACTCGACCACGCTCGACTGCCGGGACAAGTTCGGCACCGAGGTCTTCGTGATCCAGCGTCCGGATGCGGTGGCCGACGGGATGCCTCCGCCGCTCGACTGCGAGCCCGAGGAATGGCTCGCCAGGGCCCACCCCGCCGTGACTGCGGCGTCGACCGACTCGTTGTCGCAGTGGTGCGTCAACCTGGCCTGCTCGGTGCGCACGGGGGTGCACGCAGACTGCGGCAAGGCGCCGTCCGCCGGAATGCCGGCGGTCGCAGGCGAGGCTTCCTGCCGGGCCGGGGACGGGAAGCCGAGCGTCGAGGATGCCGTCCGGATGCTCGCTCTCCTGCGGGACCGCCGCCTGGATTCAGGGCCGAAGAAGCGCTCGGCCCAACTTGCTGCCGTGGACCGCGTGCTGTTCTCGCTGTTCCGGTCCCTCCCCGGGTTGCAGACTGGCGCTGAATCCACGCACCGCAGGGTCGACTCCACGACCGCCGTCTCCCTGCGGGCGCCGCACACGGGAGAAACCTCGCTGGTGATCGATGCCTCCGGTTTCGAGCCCGAGGGGGAGCTGTGTGCCGCCCGCCTCCTGGTGAAGGCCCACGCCCTCGGCTGGCGCCGCTTCATCCTGTTCGACCTGAGGGGCGGTCGCTTCGCCGGCTGCGGGCTCGGGCCGGCCACCGACGATGCCCGGATCGAGCTGTTCGGCGACCCCGGGGACTACATCGCCTCCGGCATGGACGGCGCCGAGCTGATCGTCCACGGCGATGCCCAGGACCAGGTCGGCCAGATCCTCAAGAGAGGCAAGCTCGTCATCCACGGAGATGTCGGCCAGACGTTCCTCTATGGCGCCAAGGGCGGGAGCGTGTACGTGCTCGGCTCCGCTGCCGGGCGGCCGTTGATCAACGCCGTGGGGAAGCCTCGGGTCGTCATCAACGGGACCTGCCTGGACTACCTGGCGGAGAGCTTCATGGCCGGCGACCCGCTGGCCGGCGGGGGATTTGCCATCCTCAACGGGATCGCTTTCGACGAGAACGGACAGCTCCATGAGCTGCCCACCCCCTACCCCGGAGGCAACCTCTTCTCCCTGGCATCCGGAGGGGCCATCTACCTTCGGGATCCGGCCCGAGCGGTGGACGGGACGCAACTCAACGGCGGCCGGTTTGCGGACCTCTCCTCCGCGGACTGGGAGCTGATCCGACCGTTCCTGGCCGAGAACGAGCACCTGTTCGGCATCCCCCTCTCCCGCCTGCTCTCCTGGCAGGGCAGCCCGCTTCCGCCGGAAGCAGTCTACCGGAAGGTCGAGGTCGAACGGCTGGCGGTCCTCAAGTAAGGAGGCTGCCCGGAATTGCTTCGCCGTTACGACCGCATCCACCGGACGTCTGGCGGCTTGCGTCCTCGCCCGCTCGATGCAGGCGGACGATCCGGGTTACTCCTCGGGCTCCACGTGGATGCTGACCGAGCCGACCCGGTCGATGCTGGCGCGAATTGCGGTCTCCACCCGCTCGGTGCAACGGTGGGCAGCCGAGACGCTGGAATCGGCCGGTACCACGCAGGTGAATGAAAGGTCGAGGCTGGACCCGCAGGCGCTCACACGGAGATCGCGGTGCTCCAGGGCCGTGGGATCCGCGTGCACCACGTCCCGGACGATACGCTCGATCAGCGCCACCTGCGGCGCCTCGGCGACATCGGCGGCCTCCTCACGGGCCGGCTCGATGTGCGTGACCACCCTCTCCACTTCGGCATGCCTCGACTGGAGCAGTCGCTCGAAGCTGTCGGCAAGGTCGTGGGGGG
>VGRX01000032.1 GCA_016875215.1 Deltaproteobacteria bacterium | reverse complement strand
TTGGCGGTGGCCAGCGTCTTGAGGATGCGGTCTTCGAGGGACGGAGCCTGGTCGGGCGTGGCGTCGACGAGTTCGAGGTGCGGTGGCTCGCCGACCAGGTTGACGACGACGGGGTCGAGCGCGGGGGCGGAGCGGTGCTCGGTGGTGAGGCGGACGCCGGCGGATTCCCGGTTGAGGTAGTGGAGCACGTCGGCCCAGGCGAAGATGTCGCCGCTGCCCCGCAGGCCCTGCCCCTGGTCCATCCGGTGTGCGTTCTTGCGGGCGTGGTGGACCAGCACGACCGCGAGGTCGTGCCGGCGCTGGAGCTCCCTCAAGTGGCTGAGGACCGGCGTGATCTCGTGGGAGCTGCTCTCGTCTGCGGAGTGCAGCCGGATCAGGGGATCGAGCAGGAGCAGTGCGGGTCTGAGCAGGGCCACGGTGGAGTCGAGGTCCCGGAGCTGCGGCGGGGAATCGAGCTTGAGGTTGGGGGCGGTGATGACGTACAGGTCGAGCTGCTCCAGGGTGACGTTCCGGGCGGCGCAGAGCGCGGCCAGGCGGTCACGGACCTTGGGCAGGGGATCCTCGGCCAGGTAGACGAGGACCCGCCCGGGCTTGCGGACCTGGAAACGGCCGAGACAGGGGGTGCCGGTGGCGACGCTGACGGCCAGCTCCAATGCCCACCACGTCTTCAAGCTCTTGGGATGCCCACCGACCACGCCGACGCCGGAGGCGGGCCAGTAGCCCTCGACGAGCCAGCGATGCTCGGGGGGCTCCCGGAGAAGGGCGGCCGCCTGGGCCACGGGAAGAGGCGTCATCGCCTCGTTGCGCTGGAGAGGGGCCACGGTCATGGCATCACCTTGGTGCGGGCCGTGGTGACGTGCTCAGCGCCGACGGCCTTGTGGCCGGCCTGGAAGGCGTGCTCCATGGACTTGAGCGCCAGATGGTCGGTGGCCCGCAGGTTGCCCTGGCCGACCTCGTAGAGCGCGTCGTACGCAGCATCGTCGAAGACTTCGTGGTCGGCGCCGACGATGGAGAGGCGGTGCCTCACGTAGTCCCGGATCTCATCACGGGTCAGCAGCCGCAGCGAGGCGTAGTGCGCCAGGCGGCGGGTGACCGACTCGAGCTCTTCCCGTCGCAGCGTCTTCTTGAGCGACGGCTGGCCGGCCAGCACCAGGCTCACGACCAGGCGGGAGTCCATCTCGAAGTTGGTGAGCACCCGCAGGATGGCCAGCACCTCCGGGCGCATGTCGTGACCTTCATCGAGGATGATGACCGGCCTGAGTCCTTCCTGCTCCAGCAGGGCCTGGGCGCGGTCCTGCACCTTGCGCACGAGCGCCCCGTAGTACCCGGCGGGGCTGCACCCCAGGGCCACGGCCACCTCCTTGCAGAAGTCCCTGGAGCACAGGTCGGTCAGCTTGACGTAGTGGACCCGGTAGCGGGCCTCGGGCAGGGCCGCTTTCAGCGCCCGCAGCACCACGGTCTTGCCGGTGCCCGCAGGGCTGATGATGGCTGCGGACATGCGCTCCTCGACCGCGGCCTTGAGCTCGGTTGCGGCCTGCTGGTACTGGCTGTGCGGCCAGAGCCGCTCCACGGGGATCTCCCGGGTAAACGGCAGCGAGGTCAGGCCGAAGTGACTGCGTACGTCTCCCTTGTTCTTGCTACTCATCGTCGTCCTCCTTGTGACGGTTGAGAGAATCGGCGTCCTCCCGCTCCGGGAAGCCGCCGTCAGACTCGAGAATCGACCCGTACTCCCGCTCGAAGGACAGCGTCGAGGCGGTCTTGGCAGGCGGGTCCACCCGCTCCTGCGGCTGCGTCCGGCGTACCCGGCCGCTCGTGGCATTGGCCGCCAGGTCTACCGGGTGCAGTCGGACCCGCCGCCCGCCGTGGTCCAGGTACAGAGCGTCGTTTTCCAGAAGCGCACGCAGCACGGTCACCTTCCGGCCTGCCAGGCCGCCGGGGACTTCGTACAACACCCCATCAAACGAGATGCAGTGGTCGTTGCTGACCGTGCGCTGCTCCGGAAGCACGAAGGCCGCCCGCAGGATCTCCTCGTCGCCCGCGGATTTCAGCAGTGTCGCATTGCTCGTCCACCGCTGGTGCGGCGTGTCCAGCTCAAGGCTCTCGTGCGGCAGGTGGTTGTACTTGTCGAAGAGGTCGTGCCGCAGGCGTAGCGTCAGCGCCCCGCAGTCCGGGTCCACATCCAGAGCCCCGTCGAAGCTGCGCAGGATGCGGGCCCGCAAGGACCGGTTGAAGCGTTCTATCTTTCCGTGCCCCTGCGGATACGCACTCGTGCCGTGGATGAAGCCGATTCTCAGACCGGACAGCACCCGGGCCAGGTCGTCCGCCACGAAGGCCGGTCCATGGTCCAGGTAGATGACCAGCATGAGCCCATACCGCACAAGCACGTCCTGCAGCGCCCGGAGACAGTAGACGGTTTTCTCCCCGTCCGTGCCGACCAGCACGCCCAGGCCGTATCGGGTCGCATCGTCCAGGAAGTAGATGGCCAGCCGCCGCAGCCGTGCCGGCCCCACCCGGAAGTGCACGAAGTCCGCCAGCACCAGCCGCATCCGTTGCGAGAAGGCGAAGCGCCGCTTGTCGTTGATCTCGACGCGGCGTACCCGCCTCGTGGACACTCCCATCCGCCGCAGCGCCCGCCACACCGTGGAACGGTCCACCACCACGGTCGGATGCAACGCATTCTCCTCACGGGCCCGCCGCAGAAGCTCCGGTATCGAGGCCGGCTCGTCTGCCGCCTTCTGCGCCTGAAGGTAGTCCAGCAGCTCCGGCGGGAGCACCTCCGACGACTCGCTGTGCGGGTGAGCGGCATTCTTGAGCCCCGCCACCCCCTTCCCCTCGAACGCCGCAAGCCACCGCCGCACCGTCCGCACCGAAAACCGGTGCCCCCGCCCGGCCCCGTCCACGTGCAGCTGACCCGCCACGGCAGACAGCGCCGCCGACCGCTTCAGCCCGGCCGCGGTCAACCCCTGCACCGCGGATACCACCCGGTACCTCAGCAGCCATTTTCCCGAAAGGTCCCTTCCCGAGTCCTCTTTCATGCGCCCCCTCCCTGTCACGACATCCTTGTCGCGCCAGTCGGGGGCCCGGTCATCTGGTCATCTCACGGGTCGGTCCCACCCGCTTCCAGGGCCGTCTGGACGCACTTCGATTCCGACACGGGGAACAGCGGCTCCAGGGCCCGGCCGTTCCAGAACCACGGTCGTCCCCACAGTCCTGCCGCATGCCCCGCACGGACCACCTGCCGCCACGTCCGCACGCTTGCCGGGTGCGCTCCCAGCATGGCTGCAATGCCCGCCTGCTGCCCATCCACGGTGCCCGGAACGAACTCCCGCCTGGCCTTGGCATGCACGTGCAGCGGAACCTCCAGCAGCGCAGCGATCGCCTCGCCGACGCAGATGTCCCCGCTCAGGCCAAGCACCTGGCCGCATTTCACCAGCCGCCGCCGGTAGGTGTGCCATCGCATGCATCCGCTGCGCTCGTACTCCTTGCGCCATCCCGTGCTCATGCCCGCCTCGAACCACGTCCCCAGCCATGCGCCGGGTCTCGGCTCCGCTGGCTTCGGCGCCACCGGCTCCCGACCGTACGGCACCCACCCCGCCGGGTACACCGTGTAGTGCATCCCGTGCGTCTTGCACTCCACCACCAGCAGCGGATACCCCGGCCCGCACCGGCGTTTTCGCCACTCGTGCACCACCACCTGGCATGGCCTCCCATCGGCCCCGCACGGCAACTTCTCCGGCTTTGCACACCGTGTCCGACCCTCTCCGTCCATCGAGTACTCTGAAATCAGGTATTCCCTTTCGGCTCGTCTTCCCGTACCCTCGTGCATGTCGCGGTGAACGACATTGGCTTCGGGCCGGCGGTGCTCCCACACCGCCGGCCACGCACCCTTCCCCGCCCGGAACACCCCCTGCCCCAGGCCCCCACTTCTGCCGGACGTCTTGTAGAATCAGGACACGGAACGTGCAACCAGAACCGCTACGTCAGGCCCCCTGGGCGTGCGACGCAACAAACGGGGCGGGGGACGCTGTCTCGATGGCAGGGGATCTGGCCACCTACTGGACGACGACGACGGAGGCGGCGTATGCTCTCGAGGACGAAGGGGACACGCGGCTTCGGCGACTCTACCAGAGCCCGAACCAGTTCGACCCGATTCTGATGCGATACTACGCCTTCACCGGTCCTTCGAATTCGGACTGCTCCGCTTCCACCATCCACGTGAGGCCGGACCGTTCTCGCCTTACCAGCACAGCCCACGAGCTGGGGCACCAGTACCATGCCCGAGTGGTCGGCTGTACATCCGGAGCAGCCGTCTTCCCCAAGTTCGAGGGGGTGATGTGGGATCCGCACCGTCCTAAGTCGGCGGAGGGCAACTCTCTGACTGAGTCCGTGGCTCAGCTCACGGCTTTGTTGGCTTGGTGGGACCCGGATGTCGGCAAGACCGAGGACATCTACCCGGACTACGGTGACTGCAACTCCGAAACGGACGGCTACCTCTGCTGCAACCGGGCATCGGCCGAACGAAACAACCTTCTCGGCCTATGGGAGTTCATCGACACGAGCACGACCAACACTTACTCGGGCTACGCAGACCAGTACGACGTTACGATGAAGCAGCTCATGGACGGGTTGCTCTACTTCCGGGACAACAACGCTCCGACCTGTGTGTCAGACGCCAACTGTTGGTCCGGGGAAGTCTGCCGGGACTGGACCATGCTCGGAGTGACCACGAAGCGATGTCACGGCCGCAACCGAACGGTCCAGGAGAGGTGGAGGCAGTTTTCGGGCAGTACTTGCACCACGATCTACGACAGCGATCAATGTCCGGACGGCCAGGTGTGTTCCGGTGAGGGTAGATGCTACTCAGGTGATGTCCACGGGTCGAACGTCCGAGACTGGGTGTACAATCTCGCACAGTATCTCGGGACCTCCGACACTGCTGCGCAGAGCACCCTGAACTCGTCTCTCTGTCTGCGTTACTTCGATAACTTCCACCCGTTCGACTGGGGGTATCACAATGACTAGTTCCAGCCAGCTTGAGATCGGGGGGCTTCCGGCTGGCAAGAACCGGCTCGTGTGCCTTGCCCTGCTATTTGCTCTGGGAGGTTGGCCGTTCGGCTGCAACTCGGCCGACCCCGCCGAGAAGGCCGATTCCGTCGCTGATGGTTCGGAGGACACCGGTCCGTGTGTGCCCGACTGCCCCCCCGGTTCGTGTGGGCTGGACGGGTGCGGGGGCTACTGCACGCCCTGCGATCTGCCCGTCTTCGACGAGGATCCGGCGGGGTGTCTCCCTCATTCCACGCTTTGCGACGAGCAGGCCCGCAAATGCCAACTGCCTGTCGCCAACTGCACCGATGGCTGGTGCTCCATCCCACCGGGGAGCTTCACCATGGGAGCGACTCGGGGAGCGCCGGGCGAGCTCTCGACCCCGGTGTATGCCCATCCAGTCGTCTTGACGCGCGGGTTCCGCATGATGCAGGCCGAGGTGACGCAGGGGGAGTGGCAGTACGTCATGGAGACCGACGTCAACCCCTCTCCCTACGCAGCCTGCGGGTTGGACTGCCCGATCTCCGGGATCACCCTCTACGACATGCTGGAGTATGCCAACCGGTTGAGCCAGCAGGACGGGCTCCAGCCGTGCTACGAGCTTGTCGGCTGCAACGATGTCTCGGGACTGGAGAACGGAATGGAATGCGACAGTGCCGTGTTCCTTGGCCCGGATTGCCAAGGGTACAGGTTGCCGAGCGAGGCGGAATGGGAGCTGGCGGCCGGTGCTGCCGCAGATACCGTGTTCACGAGCGGCGCGTGCGACGTGAATCCGAACTGGGGGGCGAACCCAGACTCGGCAATCGCACAATTGGCGTGGTTTGCGGCCAATGCCGATGTCAGCTATCCGGGGTGCATCGACATGGAAGTTGACGACGAGAACGGTATCCGGCAGGAGAAGTGCGTGGGGCCCCATCCCGTTGGGTCAAGATCCCCGAACATGTTCGGATTTCACGATGTGCTGGGCAACATGCTTGAGTGCACAGGTACTGTATACCATGATAGTCCGGGGGAGGAATTGGCCGTGGATCCGGGATTCGATTCGGTCCTTGTGGGACACGTGTACCGCAAAGATGCCCGGACCTCCCCCGAGGGAGTGTGTGTGGTAGCGAAGGGCGGATTCTTCAGTGTTGTTGATTCCGGACTCGCCCACGCCGACCACGGAGGGTTCTGCTGGTGGATCCCCGGGAACATAGACAATGGCCTCGTGGGTTTCCGCCTCGTCCGGACTGAGGCGCCGGGGGAGTAGGCTCCGGGCTCGTCACGCGGATTGTGCCCACCCGCCGAGAGAGCAGCCTGCCGTCTCCTGGACGAGTCCTCTCGACCGCCCGAGTGCATTCTCCCATCCCCTTGCCTTCCCGGCCCTCTGCCGCTAGTATGTTCCTGACGGTGGCGAACAGGGAGGACGGACATGGGATACCTGAGGTGGATGTCGTTGTGTGGCTTGGCCGCGGCGCTGCTGCTGTCGGCCTGCTCGGGCGGGAAGGCAACGCTCAGCATGGACTTGTCGGCTCTGCCGGATGCCGCGTCCGAGGCCGGCGCCCCGGAGACGGTCTTCGACCTGGACCTGGCGGAGGGCGTCGACGGCGACCTGGCCCCGCCCGACGTCTCCATCGAGCCCGGCGCGTTCGGTTGGCCCTGCCTGACCAACGCGGATTGCCTGTCCATGTTCTGCATCGAATCCCCGAACGGCTTTGTGTGCACCGGCGAGTGCATCGAGGATTGCCCGGCCGGATGGTCGTGCGAACAGGTAGGGGCGGGACCCGACCTGACCTACGTCTGCCTGCCGCTCTTCGGGACGCTCTGCCGCCCCTGCCTCACCGACGACGAGTGCCGCCAGGGGGTCGGCAAGGGGGCGTTCTGCGTGGACTACGGCGGGACCGGCCGCTTCTGCGCTGCCCCGTGCGGGGAGAAGGAATTCTGTCCAACCGGGTACTCCTGCCTGGATGCGGTGCTGGGTGACGGCACGACGGCCCCGGTCTGCCTTCGGGACGGTGCGGAATGCGGCTGCGCCCCCAAGTACCAGGGGATGAACATCGCCACCACCTGCTACCTGGACAACGAGTGGGGGACCTGTGACGGGGGGCGCATCTGCCAGGACGGCGAGTTGACCCCGTGCGACGCGCTCGTGCCCGCGGCCGAGGCCTGCAACGGTGCGGATGACGACTGCGACGGCGTCGTGGACGAGGAGATCCCCGGGGGGACATGCAGCGTGGAGAACGAGTTCGGCTCGTGTCCGGGCGTGCCGTCCTGCGAGGCCGGAACCCTCATCTGCCTGGGAATCGCCCCCTCCGCGGAGATGTGCGACGGCCTGGACAACGACTGCGACGGAGAGGTGGACGAGGGGTTCCCGGACCTGGACGGTGACGTGCTCCCGGACTGCCTCGATTCCGACGTGGACGGCGACGACGTGCCGAACGCTCAGGACAACTGCCCCGAGACCCCGAACCCCGACCAGAAGGACTTCGACCAGGACGACCTGGGCGACGCGTGCGACACGGACAAGGACGGCGACCTCGACCCGGACGAGACCGACTGCGCCCCGTTCGATCCCCTGGCGGGGCACACGCTGCCCGACAAGTGCAACGGCGCGGATGACGACTGCGACGGCGTGGTGGACGAGCTGTTCCCGGACCTTGACTCGGACGGGCTCAAGGACTGCGTGGACCCGGACGACGACAACGACGGCGTCGTGGACGAGGCGGACAACTGCCCGGTCACGTTCAATCCATCGCAGACCGACCAGGACGCGGACGGTATCGGGGATGCGTGCGAAGACGACAAGGACGGCGACCTCGACCCGGATGGCACGGACTGCGCACCGCAGGACCCCTTGATCCACCACGGGGCCGAAGAGCTGTGCAACGGTATCGACGACAACTGCAACGGGATCGTGGACGAAGGATTCGGGGATCTGGACAAGGACGGTGTGCCCGACTGCCAGGATCCGGATGACGACAACGACGGAGTGCTCGACGAGGTGGACAACTGCCCGACCCTGGCCAACCCGGACCAGCTTGACTCGGATCAGGACGGAGCGGGCAATGCGTGCGACGTGGATGACGACGGCGACGGCGACCCCGATGTGCTGGACTGCAAGCCGCTGGATCCCGCAATCAACCATGCCGCGGTCGAGACGTGCGATGCCAAGGACAACGACTGCGACGACCTGGTCGACGAGGAGGGGACCGAAGGATGCTCGACGTGGTACTACAACGCGGACTCGGACGGATACGGACTGGAACTGCTGAGCAAGTGCCTGTGCGCCCCGGTACCCCCCTACTCGGCCAAGGAGACGGGCGACTGCGACGACAACAACCCGTCGGTCCACCCCGGGGCCAACGAGTTCTGCAACGGCAAGGATGACGACTGCAACGGACAGGCGGACGAGGAGGGGGCCCTCGGCTGCAACAAGCTCTACCCGGACCTGGACTTCGACGGCTTTGGAACCGGCGAAACGCTCTGCCTGTGCGGCAACCCGAAGGGATACTCCACGGTCGTCGGCGACTGTGATGACCTGGATGCCCAGTCCAAGCCGGGGGGCACGGAGCAGTGCGACGGCAAGGACAACGACTGCGACGGCACCGTGGACGAGGAGGGAGCGCTCGGATGTGCCCAGTTCTACCAGGACCAGGACGGTGACGGGTACGGGCAGATCGGACTTTCCAAGTGCCTGTGCAAGGCAGCGCCCCCCTGGTCGGCCCAGATGACCGGCGACTGCGATGACGCCAAGGCCGCCGTGCATCCCACAGCGATCGAGACCTGCAACAGCGTGGACGACAACTGCAACGGCCAGATCGACGAGGCAGCCAAGACCACCTTCTATAAGGACAACGACGGCGATGGCTACGGCACGCCCAACGACAAGCTCGATGCCTGCGCGGCCCCGGCCGGTTACGTCACAGCGGGGACCGACTGCAACGACTTCAACGGGGACATCCATCCCGGCGCGGCCGAGGCATGCGACGACCTGGACAACAACTGCTCGGGCCAAGCCGACGAAGGGCTCCTGCTGCTCACCATCTACAAGGACAATGACGGCGACGGGTTCGCCGCTTCCGGGGCCGTCGCTGTGAAGAAATGCAACGTGCCTATGGGCTACACGCAGGCTCAGGACGTCAGCGGGGACGGCAAGAACGACTGGGACTGCAACGACTCGGATGCCACGGTCTTTCCAGGGGCGCTCGAGATGTGCGACGGCAAGGACAACGACTGCAACGGGTACAAGGATACCCAGTGCCCGACCCAGTGCCCCGGCTGGCCGGTCTTCCTGGGACCGGGCAACGTCCAGTGCAACCTGGCCCTCGCTGACCTGAACAACGACACACAGAAGGAGGTGGTGGTCGGCTGCAAGCAGGTCGTGCTGAAGGCCGATGGGACCAAACTCATCGACCTGCCCGGATGCGACACTTGGCCCCGAGGCGTCAACATCGCACAGCTCGATGCCCGTCCCGATTTCACCTGGGACGTGATCTGCAAGAACCGGGTCTACGACATCAACGGGATCAGGGCCGACCTCTCGAGCAACCCCTACAACACCCCCGCGGTCGGCGACGTGACCGGCGACGGTATTCCGGACATCGTCTCCGGCTCCTGGGATGCCCGCTACTACGTCACCGAAGGGCAGTGGGACGGCAGCGGAAAGTGGAGCAAGAAGAAAACCCACGATCTGCTGCTGACCTCGGTCGGAGCGGACAAGTCACTGTTCGCTCCCACGCTGGTCGACCTGGACGGAAACGGCACCCTGGACCTGATCTCCGGCTCGGGCTACTTGAGCCAGGCCGAGGGGGACTACCCCGACGGCCGCATCTACGCTTGGACGTTTGCCAACGGGACCTTCCAGCGCCACTGCCCCAGCAACCCGGCCGACCCGGACCAGTGCTTCGCCACCGGGAAATCCTACTGGTGGACCTACTTCTCCGGGGCCGTCGACGTGAACCTGGACGGCCAGGTCGAGCTCGTCTTCCCGGTCAACGGCGGCTACCTCTTCGATCCCGCAGGAGCCATTCTGGGGCAAGGCAAGAACGGAATGCCGATGGACTGGAACCGGGACGGCCAGTGGGAGTGGCAGGCGGTCTACTCCAAGGTCGCAGGCGACTTCGACCGGGACGGACAGACCGAGACCTTCTCCGGGGCCACCCTCACCGAGCTGGACGGAACGCCTCTGCCCGGCTGGCCGGTCGGCGACCACGGCCCCGGCGTCTGGACCGGCATCGTCGACGACCTGGACGGAGACGGACGCATGGAGTACGTCTTTGCCGACAACCAGTACGTCGCGTGCTTCGAGCTGGGCGAGGGCAGCTACAACCTCGCGGGCATGGAGTGGTTCGGCGGTTCGTTCTTCCTGAATCCATACGGGCAGAACGGCCAGTACGACCAGGCCGAGCCCAACGACGTGCCGGCAAAGGCCTACGCGCTGGCCGGCATGAACGGCTCCTACGCCGGGCACATCGGCAAGAGCGGTGACGCAGACTGGTTCAAGCTCCCCATCTTCGGGAAGTGGACCGCGTACGTGATCACCCTCGAGAACATCCCGGCCGGTGCGGACTACAACATCGCCGTGGTCAACAGCGAGCAGCAGGACACGGTCTACTGCAGCGGTACCAAGGCCGGCAACGCGAAGGAGTCGTGCATCGCATCCAACTCCGTCCCCAACCTGTCCGGCTACTTCCTGGTCAAGGTCTCCGGAAAGGGAGCCGGTGACCACAATGCCGTGCGCCCCTATCTGCTGGGCTGGGAGAAGAACAACTATTGAGGCAGGGGCTGGCGGCTGGGGGTTGGGGGTTGCCCTACGAAGTCCATCTTGTTTGCACGGGTTTGTCGTGAGCAGGGAGGCCCCGGATCGTCCGCTCGACGCAGGCGGACGATCATCGGGGGAGGGTTGCAGGGGCGATATGACCATGGTAATATGACCACGGTTGGAGGTGCGGCATGGAGAAGGTCCTTTCCAAAGCGCAGTTCAAGCCGCAGGCGCTCAAGTTCCTGCGGGAGGTGGAGGAAGAGGGCACCGAGATCGTGATCACGGATCATGGAAGGCGGGTGGCCCGGATCGTGCCGTACCAGCAGGACCACCGGCACCTGCTGGGGGTGCTTCGCGGGACCGTGCTCGAGTACGTCGACCCCACGGAACCGGTAGCGGACTCGGAGTGGGAGGCCGCTGAATGAGCCGCCCGGACACGACTCAGCCCACGGCATTGGCGATCGGTTCGAACGGAGAGGGCGTGGAATGATCCTCCTGGATACGCACGCGTGGATCTGGTACCTGGCTGCCCCGGAGCGACTGTCGGGCAAGGCCCGCAAGGCGATCGAGGCTCAGATGGGACAGTCATCTGGTCTGGTGGTCTCCTCGATCAGCGCCTGGGAGCTCGCCATGCTGGTCGACCGGGGGCGGCTTCGGCTCACCATCGATGCCGACACCTGGGTTGCCCGGGCCGAGGCGCTCCCCTTCCTGCGTTTCGTTCCGGTGGACAACCGGATTGCGCTGGCCTCGGTCCGACTTCCCCCTTCGGTCCCCCCGGATCCCGCGGACCGCATCATCGTGGCCACAGCGCTGTTGGCCGGAATCCCCTTGGTCACTGCGGACAAGCGGCTCCGCAAGTGCGGCGTGGTGAAGACGATCTGGTAAGGGGGGGCACGGCACATCCGCAAGGCCCCTCCCGCGTGGTCGGGGCTGTGTGTGGGGGGCACCCGCCTCGGCCAAGGCTACGGCGTGGCAGGCTGCCTGCTGCCGACGGCCTTTCTCACCTTGCCGACGACGTTCTTCAAGGCCCCTTCGAGCAGGACGGTGGCACCGTAGGCCATGTGTCCGGGCTTCAACGTGCCCCGGGTCAGGTGGCGCCAGACCTGCGACGGGCGGGCGTAGAACTTCAGCATGCCGGCCCGCTGGATCGAGAGCAGCTCGGGCACGGTCATCCCTTCCGGTGCGGACAGCAGCTCTTCGTCCCCGGAGGCCCAGTTGTACCAGGAGGTGAACTTCTCGAACTGCGTCGAGTCGATGCGGTCCTTCTGCTGCTCGTACAGCGGTGACCCGGGATAGGGGATCGTGATCGCGAACTTGGCGAAGTCGCAGTCGAGCCTGATCGCGAAGTTCACCGTGTCCCAACAGCTCTCCAACGTGTCCCCCGGCAGGCCGAGCATGAAGAACCCCATGACCACCACGCCTGCCCGCCTCGCGGCCTTGGCTGCCTTCTCGGCCTGGGCGAGCGTCGTGCGCTTGCCCGCAAGATCGAGCACCCGCTGGTTGCCCGACTCGAAGCCGAAGAAGATCACCGACAGCCCCGATTCCCGCAGCCTGAGCATGAGCTCGTCGTCCACCATGTCCACCCGGGACTCGGTGATCCACCGAATGCGCTTGTGCAGCCCGCGGCGGATGAGCTCGTCCGCGAACTCGAAGCCCTGCCGCTTGGTCCAGGGGAAGTAGGCATCGTTGAAGCCGAACCACTCGAAGCCGTATTGGTCGACCAGCTCTTCGACCTCGTCGACGACCTTGACGGTCTGCCGCAGGCGCACCTTCTTGTACTGGGTGTCCTGCGAGCAGAACACGCAGTGGAACGGGCACCCCCGCGAGGCCATGACGGGCAGTGGCGTCGAGTACACGCCGATGAGAGGCAGCTCCATGTAGCGCTGGTCGAACAGGTCGACGAGATGCCAGGCCGGCCGGGGCACGGAATCGAGGTCTGCGATCACGGGCCGCTGCGGGTTGTGGATGACCTTGCCGTCCCGCTTCCAGGACAGCCCTTCGACCTTGCCGAGGTCGCTGCCCGCGTCGAGCGCGTCGATGGTCTCGAGCAGCGTGTTCTCCCCCTCCCCGCGCACGATGAGGTCGGCCGCTCCGTTGGCCAGCATGTCCTGTGCAAACAGGCTGGCATGGTGGTTGCCCATGACGATCCGGACCGCGGGCAGCTCCTTTCGGATGAGCGCAACCGTATCGAGGACGTTCGAGACCGTAGTGGTCAGCAGGCTGAAGCCGGCTGCGGCGACCTGCTCGTGCTTCAGCACCTGGACGAGGTCCGAGTTGGAGAGTCTGCGTGCGATCTGGTCGATGAGGATGACCTGGTGCCCCCCCTTCTCGAGCACGGCCCCGAGGTACGCGATGCTCATGGGCAGCAGGTGGGGGAAAAGCTCGCGATAGCGTGGGCTGATCACCCCCGCCCTGGAACCCGGCACGATCAGCGCAACCTTCATCTCGAATCTCCTGCTCCGGACACGCCGGCCGTTCGGTAGTCTAAGCCCAACGCCGGGCCGTTTCAACTCCCGCTTTGCAAAGCCGCCGGAATGCACGATAATCGCCCGGTGCGAAGGAGGGCCGACATGATCCGTTCCATCACATCCGCATCCTGGTTCGTCTGCCTGGCAGCCGTGCTGCTGGCGGCTGCGTGCAGCAAGGAGGCACCGCCGTCGGCGCCGGCGCCGGCCGCACCGCCGAGAGAGGAGCCCGAACCTCGCAGGATCGAGGCGCCGGCCGACGAGGAACCCCTGTCCATCGCACCGTTGCGCCAGGCCCGGGCCGTGCCGCAGGAGGGGGACGTGCGCAGCGCGGCGGATGCTTCGCCCGGCACGGGTGCACCCTTGGCGGACACGGCCTCTGCGCCGGCCGATGCGACTGCGGTGCAGGCGGATACGGCCGTTGCGGCCCAGGGGGATGCGGCCTCCGGTGCGGGGGGTGCATCCGGAGCCGATGCCACGCACTCCGGGGCCGACGTTGGGGCCGTCGGCGCCGACGGCACTTCCCCGGCCGGAGAGGAGGCGCCGGCCGCCGCGGGGCTGCCGCAGGTTCCGGCAGCGGCAACCGCGGGCATCGATGCGGAGAAGCAGCGCAAGGTGTTCGAGGAGGCGATGAAGCTGCTCCAGGCCAACAAGGTCGACCAGTCCACGCAGCTCCTGGAAGAGTGGCTGCGGGCCACGCCGAAAGACCTCCTCAACCGGCGCAATCTCGCCCACGTCTATGTCCAGATGCAGCGCTTCGAGGAGGCCGAGCTGCACCTCAAGTTGCTGGCCGATGAGATGCCCGGGCAGGCGGAATGGCACGCGCATCTCGGGCGCATTCAGGCCAAGCTGGGCAAGTTCGGTCCTGCCGCGGAATCGCTGGAAAAGGCGCTGACGATATCCCCTGAGGACGTTGACGTGGCCCTGGATCTGGCCCGGGTCCATGCATCCCGCCGCCAGCTCGACGCTGCCCGCGACGTGCTCGAGAAAACCCTCGTGCTCAAGAAGAAGGAGCCCGAGTTGCTCAAGGAGCTCACCGCAGTGCTGGTCGAACAGGGAGCGTATAACCAGGCCTGGGAGCGTTTCTGGCGCCTCCAGAAGCTCGAGCCCACCTACGAGACCGCGCTGACCATGGCCCGGCTCGCCGCGCGCAACCGCCGCTGCACCGATGTCTACGATGCGCTGGCCGGCTGGGACAAGCAGTTCAAGACCGAGACCCCCTTCTACCTGCTCGGCGAGTGCGCCATCACGGACAACGACCTCGACCGTGCGGTCAAGCAACTCCAGACCGCGCTCGAGAAGAACGAGAAGTGCTTCGAGTGCTCGCTGCGCCTGGGGGACGTCTGGTTCGAGAAGAAGGAATGGGCGCGGGCCGCACAATACTACGGGATAGCGGTCAACGCTGACCCCAAGGACTTCCGCCCCTGGCAGCAGCTCGGCAAGTCGCTGGGAAACGCGGGCAAGCACATCGAGGCATCCCGGGCCTTTGCCGGCGCGGTCGAGCGCAAGCCGGACGACGCGGAGTTGCTCTACATGTGGGGCGTCGAGCTTGTCATGGCCGGCCAGAAGGCCGATGCCTGGAAGACCTGGGGCCGCCTTGACGGGATGGACCGCAACCTGGGCAACCAACTGAAGAAGATGCTGAACGAGTAGTTGGGGATGTTGGTATCGGCGACGGCGACGGCGACGGCGACGTCAACGGCGACGAACACGACCACCAGCCGGCCTATGGATAGAACCCGGAACTCTCCAAGTTCCATTTGACTTGCGATCTATGCCGCGGTTAACTTGGCGACTGTTTTTGATGCGGGTTCGGACAGGACCGGAACGGGTTCCGAGACCTGGCCGGGCCCCTTCCGGAGCGGATGGATGCGCGACCGACTTCTGACCCGACTCGGTGAGCTCACGGTGCGCCACCCCTGGATGGTGGTGTTCGGGGCCGTTGTGCTGACCGTGGCATCGGGCCTGCTGATGCCGGCTTTGGAGATGTACACCTCCCGGAGTGCACTGTATCCCGACGACATCGACGTCAACCGGCGCTTCCAGGAGTTCCTGGATGACTTCAAGACCCCCAGCAACCTCATCGCCGTGCTCGAGGGGGAACCGGAGGAACTCGGCCCGTTCGCCGATGACCTGGCTGCTGCGTTCCGGGCCCGCACCGACTTCGTCGGCGACGTCTTCTACAAGGCCGACGTCGAGTTCTTCGCAGACCGGGCCTTCCTGTTCCTGTCCGTCGACCAGCTCCGGAAGCTACGGGACAAGGTCCTCGAGGAGAAGGACGGGGTCACCCGCATCAACCGGCTCAACGGCCTCGTCCCGCTCCTGGAGGCATTCGGAGGCACGGACGCTGAGACCGCGTTCAAGGAGAAGATCGACATCTCGTCCGGCAAGCAGATCATTGCCGCGGGGAGAGAGCTCGTTGCCGAGATGGATGCCTGGCTGTCCGACCCGGGCCGGAAGGAGGTGCGGGTCCTCGAGAACCTGTTCGTGGAGCAGTTCTCGGGCCGTGGGGCCCAGGATCGGCACGGGTACCTCAAGTCCCGGGATGGCCGTCTCCTGTTCCTGTTCATCCAGCCGTCCACCAACGATGACGAGTTCGAGTATCTCGAGGGGCTGCTCACGAGCTGCAGGTCCGCGGCACGAGAAGTGTCGGACCGCTGGACAGCAGAGGGGCGCAGCCCCCCCACGCTCGGATTCACCGGGCTGCCGGCCCAGTCGGTCGAGGAGATGGTCTCCATCCAGCATGACGTGATGATGACGGCCTCGGTGGCCGCGGTGGCCATCCTGCTCATCATCCTGGTGGGGTTCCGCTCCATTCGTCGGGGACTCATCATCTTCGTCCCGCTCGTGCTGGCCGGGCTCTGGAACCTGGGGCTCACGGCACTCACCATCGGACACCTGACGCTGCTGACCAGCGGGTTCACTGCGATCCTGTTCGGGCTGGGGGTGGACTACGGGATCTTCGTGACCGGGCGCATCCAGGAAGAGCTGGCCCGCGGAGCCTCGGACCGCGAGGCCATCCTCACCGCGCTGCGCACCAGCGGCCGCACCCTGCTGACCGCGGGAGGCACCACCGCTGCGGCGTTCTTCGTCATGGGGACAGTCGAGTTCAAGGGGTTTGCTGAGCTGGGCATCGTGGCCGGGACCGGTGTGCTGCTGGCGCTGCTCGCGTTCCTGGTGCTGCTGCCCGCCCTGTCCGCGCTGGTCAAGGTGCCGCGGTCGAAGTCCCTGCCCGCCCGGGCCGAGTCATCCGAGCGCCGGCCGCCGCTTCTCTTTGCCGCGGTGGTCACTCTCGCAGGGCTCGCGGCTGCCGGGCTGTCGCTCTACTTCGCTACGCAGGTTCCCATGGACTTCGACCTGCGCAACATCATGCCCAGGGACTCGGAATCGGTGAAGTACCAGCTCCTCATGGCCGACCGGAGCGACTTCCAGCCCGAGTTTGCGGCCGTCACCGCGGCCGATGTCGAAGAAGCCCGGACCCTGGCGGATCGCTTCTCGAAGCTCTCCACCGTGTCTCGGGTCGAGTCGATCACCAACCTCGTGCCTACCGACCAGGAGGAGAAGGTACGCCTCATCCGCGAGGTCGAGCCGGTCTTTGACCGCATCCTCGTGCCTCGGGGTGACTTCGAGCCGTTCGAGGCCGACGAGCTGGCCGACCAGCTCGATGACCTGGGCGACGTGATAGCGGATGCCCAGGAGCGCACCTTCTCCGCCGGCCAGAAGGAGCTGACCCTCGAGCTGGACAGGCTGGCCACGCTGCTCGAGCAGGTATCGGAGAAGCTGCGCAAGGACCCCGGGCTTGCCGGCCGCGCACGGGAGTTCGAGAAGGAGCTCTTCGCCACCGTGGCCGGGGCCGTGGACGTGGTGAAGCGCTGGACCCGCATGGGGGCCATGGCGCCCGATGATCTGCCGCAGGGCATCCTGGATCGCTTCCGCAGTCGGACCGGGAAGTACGCTGTGTTCGTGTTCCCGGCCGGGTCGATCTACGACGTGGACTTCCTGGACCGCTTTCTGCATGACGTGTACGCGATCTCGCCCACGGCCACCGGGTTCCCGACGACGCACCATGTGTTCTCCCGCATGAGCGTGGACGGGTTCCGCCAGGCATCGCTGTATGCCGTGCTGGTGGTCCTCGTGCTGCTTCTCGTCGACTTCCGGCGGCTCGGGCTGATGCTGGGGGCCGCGTTGCCGCTTGGTGTCGGGGCCGCGTGGATGTTCGGCCTGATGTACTTCCTGAAGATGCCCTACAACTATGCGAATATCATTGCGCTCCCGCTCGTCATCGGGCTGGCTGTCGACTACGGAGTGTACATCACCCACCGCCTGGCCGAGGCGGGTCGGGTCCACCCCTTTGCCACGATGGTCGTGGCGGGAAAGCCGGTGCTCATGGCGGCCTTGACGACCATGGCGGGAATCGGGGCCATCTGCCTGGGGCAGCACCAGGGGGCCGTGTCGCTGGGGCAGGCGCTGTTGTGCGGGATTGCGACCTGCCTGCTGGCTGCTCTTGTCGTACTCCCCTCGGCCGCTGCGGTGGTGCAGGAGCTCCGGGGGGGATCGGGGCGGGGACAAGGCGGGGACCGACGCCTGACGGGCAATCGAAGGAGCGGTACCGGTCGCAGGCAGGGAGACGGTGCGGGGGCGCAGGGGGGAACGGGGGGCGAGGGCGACGACGCCGGGGCGAGACCGACGGAGCGGGCCGATGCAGGGCGGGGGGCCGGAGATGGCGGCAGTTCCCCAAGCAGTGGAACGGACGATTGAGGAGGCATGCATGAGACCCATCCTTCTTGCGGCATCACTTCTGGTCGTGCTGCTCTGTGGTATGGCACTGTGCGCCCAGGAGCGGGTGGTCGTGATCTGCCAGACCGGGTCGGTGACCAGCCCCGAGGAAGCCCAGCCCTACATCGACAGTTTCGGCAAGTACCTGGCCGGGAAGGCGGGGTGGGCCGAGGGCAGCTACCGGATCCAGTTCGAGAACTCCCGAGAAGGGGGGATGAAGCTCCTGGACGATCCCAAGGTCGCATACGGGACGCTCTCGCTGGGCATCTTCCTGGAGGGGGAGGCGAAGTACAGGTTGAAGCCGCTCGTCCTGGCCCGCATCTCGGGCAAGACGACCACGAAGTACCGGGTGATGGTCAAGAAGGGAACCTACAAGACGCTGGACGACCTCAAGGACAAGGTGCTCACCGGCAACCTGGTGGACGATCCGCTCTTCCTGACCAAGGTCGTGTTCGCCGGGAAGTACCGGGCCGGACAGGACTTCAAGCTGAAGCAGACCCCCCGGGCCTTGAGGGCCCTGCGCAACGTCAGCAAGGGCAAGGCCGATGCTGCGCTGGTGGATGACCTCCAGTTCTCCAGCCTCAAGGAGCTGCCGCTGTTCGACAAGCTCGAGGTGATCTTCGAGTCCGAGGAGATGCCCAACCTCGGTCTCGTCTACGTGGCCGGGCGGACCTCGGACGCGGATGCGAAGAAGCTCGCCGATGCGCTGGTCGGCATGTGCAGCGACCCCGTTGGCAAGACCATGTGCAAGGACTTCAACGTCGAGGGGTTCGAGGCCGTCCCGCCCAATGCGTTGGACCGGATCAAGGCGTTGTATGGGAAGTAGGGGGTGGGAATCCGGGGCGGGGGCCTGGGGAAAGACGGCAGCACAGAGACCGCGGGATGCGAGGGCAGGATTCGGGGGGCCGGGAAGGAAAAGACGAATAGGACGAATAGGACGAATAGGACGAATGGACGGCATAGGACGGCCCCCCGAATCCTGCGAACGGCTCCTGGTGCGGAGGCCGATGCGGGCGCACGGGCCGATGTGGGCGGACGGGCCGATGTCGGAAGCGGCCGTCGGGGCGGAGCCGGGCCGTCGGGCCACGCCGTCCCGGCCCACCCGTGGGTGCGGTGCGCCTGCGGCGTGTTGGGTCCAGGCCTGCCTGGTGGCACTCCTGGGGAGCGGTTGCAGCACGCTCTGGGGGCGGACGGACGATGGGCAGGGCCGGTGGGCCGAGGCGCAGTACCAGGCACTTCCCGCGGGCGGGGACGAGCTCCGGAGGGAGGCATTCCGGCTCTTCCGGGAGGACGCTCCGGTCGAGGACGTGGCAATCTCCTTCCTGGCCACGTGCAAGGCACTTGAGAAGCTCAGCGTCGACGGCGAGCTGAACCACCTGGCATCCCGGTCGTGCCTCTGGCTCACCGAGTATGGGCGACCGCCGGTCTGCTGGGACGGGGATGAGGGGGAAGCCCAGGTTGCGGACTGCACGCACTTCGGTGAAGCGGCCGTGGCCGCAGACCGGGACAACGCCCAGTACCAGTACTACCTGGCCCTCAACATGGCGTTGGCGCTCAAAGTTGCCCCGCTCACGGCGGCCCCGTTCAACCTGTCTTCCGTGGTCAAGGCCCTCAAACGCTCGGTCGACATGGCCCCGGACATGGACGAGGGGGGGCCGCTGCGGGTGCTCGGCGCGCTCTATCTCAAAGCGCCCCCGTGGCCGGCCGGAGTCGGGGACGAGGAGAAGGCCCTCGAGCTTCTCGAATTGGCAGTGGAGGATCATCCCGACCATCCTCTCAACCACCTGTTCCTCGCCGAAGCCCAGATCGAGGACGAGGACTACGAGGCCGCCCAGGAGCACCTCGACCTGGCCCGCAAGCTCCTCGACCCCGCCCGCTTCTTCTGGCGCGCTCAGCGCTGGAACAGGATGGTCGACGAGGTGCAGAAGACGTTGGACAAGAGGAAGTAGCCTCGTAACCCCCCCGACCGCCGGTCAAACCCACTCCCGCTGCGACACGATGTACCTGTTCGAGCAGGGGCTCTGGCCCTGCGGGCTGGGGATATGACCCGGATTCGTCCCATCGGTCCTTGTATCTCCCCCGGCGAGTGTGCTATGCAATCCTGCGGGTTGCCGGTCGGGCAGGGGGGAGCCGCTGTCTGGGACGGCCCCCGGAATGGCGGACCGAACAGCGTGGAGGGAACGATGGGAGAGCAGGAAAGCGGGCTGAACAAGTTGCTCCTCTCGCCGGATGCCAACGACATCCGGGAGTGGCTGCACAAGAACAAGTCGATGGTCCTGAAAGACAAGGTGATGAGCGAGTCGGAGGCGATCCGCACGTTCATCCGGGAGGGCTGCTACATCGCCACCGAGCTGTATGGCAGCGTGCGTGCCCCGATGTCACTGTGCCGCGAGGTCGTGCGCCAGGGATTCAAGGACCTGTCGCTGGCCGGCCAGGGAGTCATGGAGACCGAGCACCTCATCTCGGGCAAGTGCGTCAAGCGGATCGAGCTGACCTACCAGGGGTGGGAGGTCTACGGGATCTCGAACATCCTCCGCCGTGCGGCGGAAAGCGGCGAGGTCACCATCAGCGAGTGGAGCAACGCCTCGCTCGCCTGGCGGCTCAAGGCGGCAGCCATGGGCATCCCGTTCATCCCCACCCGCTCCATGCTCGGGACGGACACGTTCAAGTACAGCGGGGCCAAGACGATCGAGTGCCCTTTCACGGGCCAGAAGCTGGTCGCGCTGCCGGCCTCGCCCGTGGACGTGGGGATCATCCACGTGCATCGGGCCGACCTGTACGGCAACTGCCAGATCGATGGGATCACCGGGTTTGCCTGGGAGCTGGCCAGAGCCAGCAAGCGGCTCATCATCTCGTGCGAGGAGATCATCCCGACCGACGAGATCCGCAAGTACCCCGACCGCACGATCATCCCCTGGTTCCTGGTCGACGCGGTCGTGCACGCTCCGTTCGGATCCTACCCGGGGGAGATGTGCTACTACTACGAGCGGGACAAGCAGCACATCAAGGACTACATCGATCAGACCGAGACCGAGGAAGGGGCCCAGGCCTACCTGCAGAAGTGGGTGACCGGGCCCAAGAGCCACGCCGAGTTCCTGGAGCTGGTCGGCGCGGAGAAGATGGACGAGCTCCGCAAGGCCGTGCTGGGGAGGTAGGACCATGGAATACAAGAGCAACGAGCTCCTGATCTGCATCGCCTCCCGCCAGATGGAGGACGGTACCAGCGCGTTCATCGGCACCGGCATTCCGATGCTGGCCGCTGCGTTGGCCAAGCGGATGCATGCGCCAAACCTCATTCCGCTGTTCGAGTTCGGCGGTGTCGGCGGCACGCTCGAAGTGTTGCCCCTGGGGGTTGGCGATTCCAAGACCTTCTACAAGGCGTGGGCCGCGTTGGTCATCTGCGACCTGATGGAGACGGCGCAACGGGGGATGGTCGACTATGGGTTCCTCGGCGGGGCCCAGATCGACATGTACGGGAACCTCAATTCCACCGTGATCGGACCGCAGCCAAAGCCCAAGGTGCGTCTTCCCGGCTCGGGCGGTGCCAACGACATCGGCAGCTCCTGCTGGAAGACGATTGCGGTCATGCAGCACACGGCCCGGCGGTTCATGCCCAAGGTCGACTTCGTGACCACGGCCGGCTACCTGACCGGTCCCGGTGCCCGCGAAGCGGCCGGGCTTGCCCCCAACTCCGGCCCGTACCGGGTGGTCTCCAATCTCGCCCTCATGGGCTACGATGAAGAAACCAAGCGGATGAAGCTGCTCGCAACCAACCCGGGCGTGACGGTGCAGCAGGTCGTCGAGAACACCGGGTTCGAGCTGATCATCCCGGACAAGGTCGGCATCAACGAGCCGCCGTCCGACAAGGAGCTGACCCTGCTCCGCAACGAGATCGACCCCGGCAGGCTGTATATCTAGCAGGCTCCAGGGCTTGCCCTGCGAAGCCTTGGCGAAGTTGGGTCCGGGGGGCAGGGGCAACAACTCCCTGTCATTTCCTCTCTGGTTGGTCTATATTCCTTGTCGGACGTGTGGCACGGGGGAAGGCTTGTCGGCAGCCGTTCTTGCACCACATTTTCGCTTCTCTTTCCTCGCAGAACTTTGGATTCTGGTGACCGTACAATGCGCCGTTCTCTGGTCCAGAACCGGAGCCGGTCAGCCCGAGCCAGGGGCCGACCTGGGACCCTCTGACGAGGAGTTGATGGTGCGCTACCAGAACGGCGACGAGCGGGCGTTCAACGTGCTGATGTCCCGGTACCAGGGGCGGGTGTGGGGCTACATCTACCGTCACTGCTACAACCGGGACCGGGCCGCAGAGCTGTTCCAGGACTCGTTCTACAAGCTGATTCGGGCAGCAGCGTCGTTCGATCCCAACCGGCGCTTCTCGACCTGGCTGTTCACGATTGTGCGCAACACCCTGATCGACAGCTACAAGAAGCGGCGGTTGAAGACGCTGTCGATGTCCATGCCGCTGGAGCCAGGGGACACGAAGCGGACGTTCGGGGACACGCTGGCAGACCCGGAGAGTGCGGACGGGGAGAAGACGGCCCGGCAGAAGCAGCTCGAGGGGCGTTTGCAGCAGGCCCTGGAGAAGCTCAATCCCGACCAGCGGGAGGTGTTCGTGCTGCGGCAGTTCGAGGGGCTTCCCTTTGCCGACATCGCGGATTTGCAGGGGTGCCCGGAGAACACGGCCAAGACGCGGATGCGGTATGCGCTCGAGGCGTTGCGCCGAGAGTTGGAGGATTTTGCGTAGAGGGGTGCTTTTGCGTTAACTTGTTGTTGGGGGGACTCCATGTGGGACGGTGCTGAAGCGCCGACCCCGTGGATGTGGAGTTGATGCTCCATGTGGGACGGTGCCGAAGCGCCGACCCCGTGGATGTGCCTTGATGGGCTGGGGATGAGCGAGCGGAACGACATCACGGGGCACGAGCCGGACATCGAGGTGGTGGACTACCTCTACGGCGAGATGACCCCGGAGCACAGGGCGGCATTCGAGCGGCGGCTCCAGGATGAGCCGGCGCTGAAGGCCGAGGTTGCCCGACTCCAGGCGCTCAAGATCCGGCTGGACGGGCTGCCTTCGAGCGAGCCTCCGCCTGAGCTGGTGGAGCGGGTGCTGGCCGAGGCCCATGCTGCCTGTCGGCGGCGCGAGCGGCAGGAAACGGGGTGGCTCGACCGGCTGGCCGAGTCGCTCCGCTGGTTGGTGCGGCCCCAGGCGGGGATCGCGCTGGCGGCCATGCTGGTGGTGGCCGTGGGGATCTACATGGCCCGCGAGGCGAAGCAGCCGACCAGACCTGGGACGCCCGAGCAGGCTCGTGAGGAGATGCGCCCGCTGCCCTCGAAGCCGGCGGACGAGCCTTCGGCCGTTGTTCCCGCACTTCCCGGCATGGCGGAGAAGGGGGCGGAACAAGGGGATGCCGGAGTTGCGACGGCCGTTGCGGAGGGACAGCCGGAGGGAAAGAAGGAGGGAAAGAAGGAGGGAAAGAGGGAGGGGGTGGGGGCGGGTTTTGCGCCGGTACGGGAGGACGCAAGCGGGGCCGACCTTCACCGGAAAGCGGCCGGGGACATGGGCAAGGACGGCAAGGCGGAACAGGCTGCGGCGGAAGCTCCGGCAGC